>NZ_JBFAPI010000003.1:621895-651134 GCF_040676615.1 Asanoa sp. NPDC049573 | reverse complement strand
CCGGCGCCGCCGCGCGGGGGGCGGGGAGGGCGTGCGGCCCCTCCCCCGCCGCCCCCCCCCTAGCTCCTCCCGGTGGGGGGGCCCGCCGCGCCGCCGGCCCCCCCCCCCGACACGATCAGCGTGTAGGAGCCCGCCGCCGGGGGTGTCCAGGTCACCGCCGCCGTGCCGTCCGTGCGGGCCGGGACCTCCGTCTCGTCGCCGAAGTCGATCGACCAGCGGTAGGCGACCGGGTCGGCGAAGTCCATCGGCGGGCCGAACTCGAACGTGCCGGCGACACCTGGGGCCCCGCTTTCGGCGTTCATCGGGAAGTCCGCCGAGCGCACCCCGGGCCACGGACCGAAGAACGTCTGCCACGACACCGTCGGGGAGACGAACCCGTTGGCGTGGTAGCTCCGGACCGAGACGTCGAGCATGCTCTGCTGCGGATCCGGTGTGAACCGGATGGTCGCGCTGCCATCGGCGTCGG
The DNA here is from genome assembly GCF_040676615.1 of Asanoa sp. NPDC049573. Taxonomy (NCBI): domain Bacteria; kingdom Bacillati; phylum Actinomycetota; class Actinomycetes; order Micromonosporales; family Micromonosporaceae; genus Asanoa; species Asanoa sp. NPDC049573. The sequence goes on along the minus strand of NZ_JBFAPI010000003.1, from coordinate 650,668 downwards.
GCTGGACGAACTGCTCCTCGCCGTCGAGCTCCAGCCGGTAGCCGTAGGTGGTGACCGGCGAGGTCACGTCGGCGTGCGGGGTGACCCGCAGCGCGATCTCCTGACCCCAGAACGGCTCACCGCCGACGGGGCTGACCGTCGGAGCGCCCCGCGCGAACGTCTGGTAGACCGTCTCGCTGGAGACGTTGCCGGCCAGGTCGAGGGAACGGACGTAGAGCCGGGCCGGCCCCTCGCTCGGCGCGTTGGTCACCAGGGTGGCGGTGCCGCCCGGCGCGTCCGCCCGCAGCACGTCGGGCAGCGCGAACACGTCCGGGCAGACCATCTGGCCGTAGTCGCCGTCGATGTTGCACGCGTTCACGCCGCCGTTGACGTTCCACCTGTATTGGAAGCCCGCCACGTCGCGGTCGCCGTTGCCCGCGAGCGTGAGTCGCAGCGGCTCGCCGGTGGCCGGCAGGGCCTGCTCGGTCACGGTCGGGGCCGGCGGAGCCGTCGCGTCGTAGCGGAAGAAGCATTTGGGCGACCAGCCGGACACCTCGGCGCCGTCGCTCACCCGGGCCTGCCAGCCGTAGGTCTCACCGTCGACCAGCGCGGTGCGTGGCACCTCGACCGGGTTGACCCGACCCGCGAGGCCGAACGGGTTGGTGCTCATGAAGGACTGCCGCGCTTCCGGCGACGACTTGGGCCAGAGCGCGTACTCGATGGAAATCTTGTTGCCGTCGGCCTCGTCCGCGTCGTAGCCGACGGCCTCCAAGCGGCGGCCCGCCAACGCCGGGTAGGGCTTGAGCGCGCTGCACTCCTGGCCCGAGTTGTAGAGGTGCACCTTGTCGACGGTGGGCGGTGTGTCGTATTCGACGAAGCCCATGTTGGACGAGTAGCCCAGCGTGCGGCCGTACGCCGGGTCGGCCTCGAACGCGTCGGCGATCCGCAACTCGAAGCTCACGTAGCGCTGCCGGTGCTGGAGCGCGTCGGCCACCGCGGCGCCGATGTCGAACTGGAAGCTCTGCGGGCAGAAGCTCGGGGTGGTCGTCAGCTCACCGACCTTGCCGATCGGTGCCGGCGCGCGGTTCCACGTCGGCGTGGCCGAGATGCCCTTGACGCGCCACAGCTCGTAGGCCCGCTTCGGGCACTCGGCGGCGCTGGCCTCGGAAAAGAACACCGTCGCGTCGTAGGTCTTGCGACCCTCGTAACGCGCCAGGTCGAAGCTCACGTAGCCGCGGCTGGTGTGCCTGACCCCGTCGGCGTCCACCCGCGTGCCCACCGGCCACTCGCCGTCGTCGACGTCATGCGCCTGCCGCGGGGTCGCCGAGTCGGTGTAGCCGAGCTGGACCCGGGCAAGTCCTTCACCGTGCGGCGCCGCGCTGGCGCCGACCGCACCGGCGGCCAGCACCGTGACCACCACAGCGCCCGCGCCCAATGCGCGCCCGATCCACGATCGGATCACCGTCGTCCTCCCCCGTGTCCGGCCATCCAGAACGCCCATTAGAGATGATCAACACGGCCCGAACAAGAGTTTCCAGCGTTGGTTCTGAGTTGACGATGGCGGGTCTATCTTGACAAGTATCGAATTAGCGTGCAAGTGTCTGTCTTGATGGTTGTCGAAGCAGACGGAGGTGCGTGATGACGACTGGTCAGGAGTCACCGGTGACACGTGATCAGGTGCGGGAGCGGTACGCGGCCGCGGCGGTCCGGGTCTTGGACAGTCAGGTCGCGAGCGGCGGGTGCTGCGGGCCGGCGGCGGAAAGCGGCTGCTGCGGCCCGTCGGCGGCCGAGCAGGAGGAGGGGTTCGGTGCGCGGTTGTACTCGGCGGCAGAGCGGTCCGGGCTTCCCGGCGCGGCGCTGGAGGCGAGCCTCGGCTGCGGCAACCCGCTGATGGTCGCCGAGCTCAACCCCGGCGAAACGGTGCTGGACCTGGGCTCCGGCGGCGGCATCGACGTCCTGCTGTCGGCCCGGCGGGTCGGTGCGACCGGCAAGGCGTACGGGCTGGACATGACCGACGAGATGCTGGAACTGGCTCGCAGGAACGCCGCCGACGCGGGCGCGACGAACGTGGAGTTTCTGCGGGGGCACATCGAAGACATCCCGCTGCCTGCGGACAGCGTCGATGTGGTGATCTCCAACTGTGTGATCAACCTGTCGACGGACAAGTCGGCGGTGTTCGCATCGACCCACCGCGTCCTCAGGCCCGGTGGGCGGATCGGTGTCTCCGACATCGTGGCCGACAACGACCTCACCGCCGCTGACCGGGCTGAGCGCGGCGAGTGGGTCGGCTGCATCGCGGGCGCGCTGTCCATTGCCGAGTACGAGCGTGGCCTGACCGAGGCCGGCTTCGTCGACGTCGAGATCACGCCGACGCACGAGGTCGCGGCGGGCATGCACTCGGCGATCATCCGGGCGCGCAAGCGCGACGCCTAGGCCGGCCCGAGCCGGTGCCGGTCGCCTAGCGGACGCTCGGCACGTGGTCCGGCCGGTCAGGGGCGGCAACAACCTCTTCCGACTGCTCAGGGGCGGCGGGCACGTGGTCCGGCTGCTCACGGGCGGCGGGCAGGTGGTCCGGCTGCTCAGGGGCGGCGACAGCGTCGTCCGACTGTGCCGGGGCGGCAACCACGTGGTCCGGCTGGTCAAGGGCGGCCACCACCGCGCCCGGGACCGGGTAGAGGACACGCACGAGAACGACGCCGACCACCAGCCCGATGAGCTGGGCGGCGACGAAACCGGGGATCGATACCGGCGCGATGCCGGCGAAGGTGTCGGTGAACCCCCGCCCGACCGTCACAGCCGGGTTGGCGAACGAGGTCGACGAGGTGAACCAGTAGGCCGACCCGATGTAGGCGGCGACGGCCGCCGGTGCCACAGCGGTTCGACCGGAACGGGCCAGGGCGAAGACCAGCAGGACCAGGCCGGCGGTGGCGACCACCTCGCCGAGCCACAGGTGCGCGGCGGTCCGCTCGTGGGTGGCGAATCGTACGGCCGGCAGGTCGAACATCAGGTTCGCCAGGACGGCCCCGAGGATCGCGCCGACCAGTTGCGCGCCGATGTAGACGCCGAGTTCGCGCACCCGAATACCCGTGCGGTGAACGCGGCCGAGCCACCAGTCGGCCAGCGAGACGGCCGGATTGAGGTGTGCGCCCGAGACCGGCCCTACGACGAGGATCAGGACCGCCAGCGCGAACGCGGTGGCGATCGAGTTCTCCAGCAGTTGGAGCCCGACGTCGCCCGGTGACAGCCGGGCAGCCATGATGCCCGAACCCACGACGGCCACCACGAGTAACCCGGTGCCGAGGGCTTCGGCCAGCGCGCGCCGGGCGAGCCCGGGGCTGCCTGTCATCGGGCCGTCGGGACGTGGAGTTCGGCGAGCAGGTGCCGGACCCGGCGCTCGATCTCGTCGCGGATCGGTCGGACGTCGTCGACGGTCAGGCCGGCCGGGTCGGCCAGGATCCAATCCTCGTAACGCTTGCCGGGGAAGATCGGGCAGGCGTCGCCGCAGCCCATGCTGACGACGACGTCGGCGGCGCGGACGACGTCGTCGGTCCACGGCTTCGGGTATTCCCGGGAGATGTCGATGCCGCGCTCCGCCATGACGGCGACAGCCGAGGGGTTGACCTCGCTGCCGGGTTCGGAGCCGCCGGACCAGGCCACGGCCCGGTCACCCGCGAGGTGCCGGAAGAACCCCAACGCCATCTGGCTGCGACCGGCGTTGTGGACGCACAGGAACAACACGGAGGGTGGGCCATCGACGGCGGTGTCAGTCATGAAACTGCTCCATTGAGGACGGGAACGAGTCGGTCGACGCGAGCGGCGATGTCGGAGTAGGCGCGTTCGAACGCCTCGTCGGTGTCGGAGCGGGCCGGGTCGGGCACCGACCAGTGCAGCTGCGACGCCGTGCCCGCCAGGTGCTCGTGTGCGTTGTCACAGACGGAAATGACCAGGTCGTCGGCCCGGACGACGGTGGTGACGCCGGCCGGGCGGGCGTCGCCGAGATCTAGGCCGTGACGCCGGGCGACTTCCACCGCGCGGGGATGAACTCGGTCGGCGGGCTCGGTGCCCGCCGACGACGCCGGCACCGCCGAACGGGCGGACAGCAGGGCGGCGGCAAGCTGCGAACGCGCCGCGTTGTGGGTGCACACGAACACGACCCGGGGCGCCGTCAGGAGCCGGGGATGGACGAGCCGGGACAACGCCTCGGGCACGAGCCGCAGATAGCTGCGCCGGCGGTCGCCTTCCGAGCGCGTGCGGACGATCAGCCCCGCGGCATCCAACACGCCGAGGTGGTGGGCGATCAGGTTCGTCGGCTGCCCCAGCAGGCGGCCGAGCTCGCCGGGCGACGCGTCGCTGACAGCGAGACGATCGACGATCGCCAGCCGGGCCGGGTCACTCAGGGCGCCATGAATCCGAGCACGCGCCTCGATGCCCGATGTCTCAATGGTCATTGACTCAATGGTTACTGAGCGAGTGTCGGCAGGTCAAGCCGGGCGACAAGCTAGGATTACGACGGACACTGGCCGGGACCGGGGCAAGCGATGACCGGGCGCGACGAAGCCGCCCCCGAGCGATCTGGCGGAGACACGGTGCGAATGCGGTGGCTGCCGCGGCCGGACAAGCGGGAGCTGCTCGCCATCTTCCTCGGCGGCGCGGTGGGAACGGTGGCGCGGGCCGGGCTGACCTACGCCTTCCCGCACCCGGCCACCGCCTGGCCCTGGCCGACGTTCACGGTCAACATCGTCGCCGCGTTCCTGCTGGGGCTGTTCGTCACCCGGTTGCAGGAGCGGCTGCCACTGTCCAGCTACCGCCGGCCCCTGCTCGGCACCGGGGTGTGCGGCGGACTGTCGACCTTCTCCACGATGCAGGTCGAAATTCTGCTCATGCTCGACGCACACGCCTGGAAACTCGCGGCCGGTTACACCATCGTGAGCGTCGTCGCCGGGTACGCCGCCGTCTACGCGGCCACACAGCTGACGCGACGGGTACGCGCATGGGCGTGAACGTCCTGATCTGGACCGGGGTGTTCCTCATCGGCGGCGCGGGCTCGGTGTTGAGGTTCCTCGTCGACGGCGCGGTCGCGGCCCGCCGTGGCCGTGACTTCCCCTACGGCACGCTCGTAGTCAACGTCAGCGGAGCGGTGATCCTCGGCTTCCTGACCGGCCTCGCGCTCGGCAGACACGAGGCGTTGTTGGCCGGGACCGCCGCCGTCGGCTCGTACACCACGTTCTCGACCTGGATGTTCGAGACGCAGCGGCTCGCCGAGGAACGCGAGCTCGCGCCAGCCGTACTCAACGTGGCGGTCAGCCTGGTTCTGGGTGTCGCCGCGGCGGCCGCCGGTCGAGCGGTGGGGAGCCTGCTGTGAACGTCGAGAGTCTCAAGCTGACCTGTTATTTCGGGGAACGGCACCGCACCGACACCGGATTCGTCGCTGACGAGCTGTTGGCTCTCTACGCCCGGCACCGAATCGCGGCGAGCATCATGCTGCGCGGGATCGACGGATTCGGCCTCAAGCACCACCTCCGCAGCGACCACTCGCTGACGCTGTCCGAGGACCTGCCCGCCGTCACCGTCGCCGTCGACACCCGGCCACGGATCGACGCGGTCGTCGACGAGGTTGCCGGCATGCCGCAGGTGGGCCTGGTCACGCTGGAACGCGCCCGCCTGCTCCAGGGCGACGTCGGGCCGGTGCGGCTCACGGAGGCGCCGCACGAGGCCACGAAGCTCACCGTCTATGTCGGCCGCCAGCATCGGGTCCGCGGAGTCCCCGCCCATGTCGCGGTCTGCGAGCTGCTGCACCGCCAGGGCGTCGCGGGCGCGACCGTGTTGCTCGGCGTCGACGGGACCGTCAGCGGCCGGCGGGAACGCGCGCGGTTCATCGGCCGCAACAGCGACGTGCCCATGATGATCATCGCGGTCGGTTCCGGCGAACGGATCGGTCGCGTGCTGCCGGAGCTGGCCGCCCTGCTCGACCGACCGAGGATCACCCTGGAGCGGGTACGCCTCTGCAAGCGCGACGGCCGCCTCGTCGAGGAACCGCAGGCGCTGCCCGCGACCGATGCCCGGGGCTTGGGCCTGTGGCAGAAGCTGACCATCTTCACCTCGGAGGCCGCCCGACACGACGGCCAGCCCATCCACCGCGCCCTGGTGCGGCGGCTACGTGCCGGCGGGTCCAGCGGCGCCACGACCGTCCGCGGCATCTGGGGTTTCCACGGCGACCATCGCCCACACGGCGACCGGCTCTTCCAACTCGGCCGTCGCGTGCCCGCGGTCACCGTCGTCATCGACACGGCGGACCGGATCAACCGCATCTTCCCCATCGTGGACGAGCTGACGGCCGAGCAGGGTTTGGTCATCAGCGAGTTGGTGCCCGCGGTTCACGCCCGCGCCGGTGACCGCCACCGCGGTGGACTCCGCCTCGCCGACCACAGATGGTGATGGCGGCCGGCACTCAGCCGAGGAAGGCGTTCCAGTCCGCGGCCGGCTCGGCGCCGCGCAGGAACGAGATGATCAGCGCATTGACGAGTTCCGGCCGATCGAGCGGGAGCGTGTGCGTGCCCGGCAGCACGGCCAGGCGTGCGTCGGGCAGCGCGGCGACGACGGCCAGGGAGTGCTCGACGGTGACCTCGTCACGGTCGCCTTGGAGCACGAGCGTGGGTGCGGTGACACCGGCCAGGGCGTCCAACGCGATCTCGGGCTCGGTGGCGATCATGTGCAGCATCTTGGCGTGTACGACCGGGAAGTGCTCCGGGCCGTCCGGAGAAACCGGGTCGTAGGCCCGGCGCAGGAACGTGACCGCCTCCGGCGTATTGAGGTAGGCCACCAGTTCTTCTCCGGCGACCCGGCCCGAGGAGTTGAGGTACTGCCCGATCAGCACCATCCGGGCCACCAGGTCCGGGCGGCGCTGGGCCACCAGCAGCGCGACCACCGCACCGTCGCTCCACCCGACCAGGTGGGCCGGCGCGCCGACTCCCTGCTCCAGGTAGGCGACCATGTCGTCGGCCATCACGGCGTAGCTCAATGGACCGTCGACATCCGGGGTGTGTGCGTGCCCGCGACGCTCGGGGACCCGGACCCGAAAGCCGGCCTCGACCAGCGCCGGGGTCTGCGCGAAGAACGACGACGCACCGAGGAAGCCGCCGTGCAGCAGGACCAGCGGATCGCCCTCGCCCGACACCTCGTGCCACACGCGCAGCCCGGCCACTTCGACATACCCGGTCATGCCTGTCACCGTATTGCATCCCTCTCGTTACCCGCGGCGGGCTACATCTGGTCGGGTGAGTCGATGCCGAGCAGGCCGAGCCCGAGCCGCAGCGTGCGGGCGGTCAGGTCACACAGGACGAGGCGGCTCTCGCGCACGTCGCCCTCGGCCTGTAGCACCGGGCAGCTCTCGTAGAACGTGGTGAAGGCGGATGCGAGGCCGTAGAGGTAGTGGGCGAGCTTGTGGAACTCGAGCGTCGCCGCGATCTCGCCGGCCAGGGTGCCGAAGGCGAGCAGTTCGATGGCCAGGGCCCGCTCCGCGTCCGCGGTGACCAGGATCCGCTCGGGTGCGCGGTCGGGGCTGATCCCCGCCCTGCGGAAGATCGAACAGATCCGGGCCCGCGCGTACTGCAGATAGGGCGCGGTGTTGCCGTCGAAGGCGAGCATCCGGTCGAGGTCGAAGATGTAGTCCTTGGTCCGGTCCGTCGACAGGTCGGCGTATTTGACCGCGCCGACGCCGACCGCCTCGGCCACGGCCGCGCGTTGCTCGGGGCCGAGGCCCGGATTCTTCTGCTCGACGATCGCCGCGGCCCGGGTGACGGCCTCGTCCAACAGATCGACGAGCTTGACCGAGACACCGGCACGGGTACGCAGCATCTTGCCGTCACTGCCGAGGATGGAGCCGTGTCCGATGTGCTCGGCGCGAACCGGCGGAGCGAGCCAGCCGGCCTCCCGCGCGGCCTCGTAGATCATCTCGAAGTGCTGCCGCTGCGGCAGGCCGACCACGTACAGCAGGCGGGTCGCGTGCAGCACCGTGATCCGGCGCCGGATGGTGGCCAGGTCGGTGGCGGCGTACCCGAAGCCGCCGTCGGACTTCTGCACGATAAGCGGCAGCGGCCGGCCATCGCGGCGGGTGAAGCCGGCGGGAAAGACGCACTTGGCACCCTCGGACAGGTGGAGCATCCCGCGGGCGTCGAGTTCGTCGACCACCGACCGCAGTTGGTCGTTGTAGAACGACTCGCCGACATAGTCGTCGTCGGTCAAGCGGACGCCGAGCCGGGCGTAGACGGTGGCGAAGTACTTCTTCGACTCGCCGACCAGCACCTCCCACAGCCGCCGGGTGACCGGATCGCCGGCCTGCAGCGCCACGACCCGCCGGCGGGCGCGATCCTTGAACGTGTCGTCGGCGTCGAAGGTGCGCCGGGCCGCCTGGTAGAACCCATTCAGGTCGCCGACGGACAACTCGTGGGCGGCCTCGGTCTCCCCGACGTCGAGCAGGTGCTCGATCAGCATCCCGAACGGGGTGCCCCATTCGCCGATGTGGTTCTGCCGGATGACCGTGTTGCCCTGCCATTCCAACAGGCGGACGGCCGCGTCACCGATGATCGTGGAGCGCAGGTGACCGACGTGCATCTCCTTGGCCGCGTTGGGCGCGGAGTAGTCGATCGTGATCGTCTCGGGGTGGTCGGCCGGCGCCACACCGAGCCGGTCGTCGGCACACACCTTGGCCAGCAGGCGGCCCAGCACCGGGTTGGCGACGGTGAGGTTGACGAACCCGGGGCCGGAGATCTCGACCTTCGCGCACACGTCGTCGAGCTGGGCCGCGGCCACGACCTCTTCCGCGATGGCCCGCGGGTTGCGGCCCAGCCTGCGCGCCAGGCCCAGGGCGGCATCGGACTGGAAGTCAGCGTGCTGCGACCGTCGCACGACGGGGTCGACGCGCTCGCCCGCCACGCTCGTGAACGCGGTCGCCATCCGCTGCCGGAGCAGGTCTTCCAGGTTGCCCATGGCCACCCAATCTAGTGGGCGCCACTCCCCTGGTTCTCGGCTCGTAGCGCGGACGTCCGTCCACTGTGACGCCCGAGGATTGTGATTGAGCGCTCATACCACTGGTAAACGCCCGTTGAACAGCGCATGATCCGGTGTTGCTTGATTAGCGCTCGTTCGGGGGAGGGCGTGCTTTGGTTCGGGTGCGCTCGGTTGCAGGTGAGTTACTCCTGGTCGCCGTCCTCTTCGGGGCGTACAAATGGATCCGGCTCCTGGTCTCGGGTCATGCCGACCAGGCCATGGCCAACGCCGCGACGGTGTGGCACGTCGAGCGGTGGCTGCACCTACCGAGCGAACTCGCCGCACAACAGACGGTGGTCCCCCACCACGGACTGGTCCTGGCGGCCAACTGCTTCTACGCCTACGTGCATTTCCCGGCGACCATCGCGGCGCTCATCTGGCTGTATGTCCGGCGGCCCGCGCTCTACCTGCGGACCCGACGGATCCTGGCCGGCCTCACCGCCGCCGCGCTGGTCTTCCACATCTGGTTTCCGCTCGCGCCACCGCGCCTGGTCGCGAGCACGGGGCTGGTCGACACCGGCACCGTATTCGGGCCGGCGGTCTACGGGCCGCCGGACACCGACGCGCTGAGCAACCAGTACGCCGCCATGCCCTCGCTGCACGTCGGCTGGGCCGCGGCCGTCGCCGTCGCACTTATCGCGGCCAGCCGCGGCCGGTTCCGGTGGCTCTGGCTCGCCCATCCCGTCTTGACCCTGGCCGTGGTGGTGACCACGGGCAACCACTACTGGCTGGACGCCGTCGTCGCGGTCGCCCTGCTGGTCGCGGTCAGCGCGCTCGTGGAGCGGGCCCCCGACCTGCGCCGCCTCACGGCCGTGGCGTCGCCACCGCCGCACTACGGGCTGCGTGCCATCGCCGTAACGGTCGCCCTCGCCGCGGTGGTGGTCTCCCTGCGCGCCACGGTGCCGTGACAGCGGCGGGTCAGGCGGCCGCGAGCCCGGCCACCGTAGCCGGGAGTTCGCCCCAGGAGCCGATCGCCGACAGGGTGCCGCCGGCGCCGACGGACCAGCCGAAGACCTGGCAGGAGTCGGCGTCGAGCGCGTAGAGGAAGCGGCCGTCCGGGGTCAGGGCCTCGTCGCGGAGTCCGGGACGGCCCTCGATGCCGACGCCGGCGGTCGGGTCGTCGAGGGTGAGGCTGCCGTCGTCGGCGATGGCGTAGCGGGAGACGCCGCTGTCGGCGAAGTTGGTCGTGTAGAGGTAGCGGTTGTCGTCGGAGACGACCGCCCAGCAGACCTCGCTGCGCCCGTTGCCGACCGAGGCCGACAACGGCGTCACGTCGATGCCCGACGTGGCGTAGGACGACGTCGCGGCCTTGCCCTTCGCGGCACCGAACGCCTCCACGACCAGCAGCGTGCCGTCGTCGGTGAACGCGAACCCGTACGGCGTCTGCCCTGACGACGACTGCGTCCGCGGATCGCCGAGCAGGCCGTCGGAGCCCACCGGATAGCTGACGATCGCGTTGGCCATCCGTTCGGTGACCACCAGCGCCGAACCGTCGGGGGTGAAGCCGACCTGCGCCGGGTCGGCGCCCTCGGCCAGCGGCCGCGTCGAGTCGGCCAACGGTTCCAGGCCGGCCACACCCATCCGGAAGCCGCACACCGACGGGTCGCCGGTGTTGAGCACGTAGACCAACCCGTCGTGCTCGGCCACGCTCTTCGGTGCCGAGCCGGTGGAGGTCGTACCCATGGCCAGCGGTCCTTCGCCGTCGATCCCGAAGAGCGACACGTCGTCGCTGCCCGCGTTGGTGACCAGCAGCGACCGCCCGTCGCCGGTCAGCGTCGTGCACCCCTGGGACGCCAGGTGGGCGACGCCGTCGCCCGCGCCCCCGGTCTCGACCGGACCGGGGCCGGACAGCGCACCGTTGGGACTCGTCCGGAAAACCAGGAGTTGGTTGCTGTCACGCTCGTTGCTCTGGACGTAGACGGCGGTAGGCGCCGAATCGGTGCGCATGTCCGATCTCCCCCGACAGATGACCAAAATATGGCCATACCCGCCATCGGGCGCCCCAACCACCGGGCCGCTGGGTCAGTCGGGCCTTCAGGAGCTTGAGAGCCGGGTGGTCGAGGCCGGTGGCGAGAGCGCGGGCCTCACGGCCGGCCCTTTTCCGCCGGCGTCGATGAGAGGATGTGCGGGGAGGCGGTCGGGTTGCGCAAGCGCATCGACTACGACGAACGGCAATACGCCGCGGCCGCTGACGGTGCTCGACCTGGGCTCGGGCGTCGGCCGGTTCACGCCGCTGCTGGCGCAGACCTTCGGCGGTCCGGTCTACGGCGTCGAGCCGGCACAGCGGATGCGCGCGGTGGCGCAGGAGTCCGCCCGGCACCCGAGCGTGAGCTACCTGGCCGGCGGCGCGGAGGCGATCCCGCTGCCTGACCGGTCCTGCGATCTGGTGCTGATGTTCCTGGTGCTGCACCACGTCGTCGACCGCGCGGCCGCGGCGGCCGAGATCTGCCGGGTGCTGCGACCGGGCGGCCGGGTCCTGGTCTGCGGCATGTTCGGCGACCGGCTTCCCGACCTGCTGTGGCACCGGTTCTTCCCCCGCGCGCGGCTGGTCGAGCAACAGGTGTTCCCCGCACTGGGCGAGGTGACCGACCTGTTCGGGCTGCCCGTCCTCGGCGTCGAGCGGGTGCGGGTGCCGGTGACGCCCAACCTGGCCGCCTACGCCGACCGCTTGCGGCTGCGGGCCGTCTCCACTTTCGAGCACCTGACCGAGGAGGAGATCCAGGAGGGCTTCGCCGCACTGGACCGCGCCGTCGAGGCCGAACCGACCCCGCGCCCGGTGGCCATGGACAACGACCTGCTCGTGCTCGGCCCGGTCGACTGACCACGATGTCCGCCGTCGCCGCCGCGCTGACCCGGTCGCTCGACCGCGGGTAGGTCAGCCGGGCAGGTCTTCGGGGCGTTTCTCGGCGTGCTGGCCGTGCAGCAGGCCGGTGGACTGGCCGACCTCGATGAGATAGCCGTCCGGGTCACGCAGGTAACAACGGATTTCGGCGCCGCGGTCGATCGGTGGCGTCAGGAACTCGGCGCCCTTCGCCCGCCAGGCGTCGTAGCAGGCCTGGATGTCGGCGACGCGCAGGTTGAGGAAGATGGAGGTGGTGTCGCCGGGCTCGTAGTCGACCACCGTGATGCCTGGCTTGTCAGGCGTCGGCGGCCCGCCCGGATTCATCAGCACCCACGTGTTGGAAAGCTTGACGATGCACGGGTTCTCCTCCACCACGACGGTGCCGCCCAGGACCCGCGAGTAGAAGTCTCGCGAGCGCGCCACCTTCCGCACGGTGATGAACAGCGTCGCCAGAAACCCTTCCGCCGGCGCCGGAAACTGGTTGTCGCGCGCGGGGTCCGTCATGGGAGCCGCTTTTCCCGGTGCTGGAGATCGAAACGCCGGTGGGTCAGGATGTGCCGCGGCGCAGGCGATAGCAGGCGTAGCCGACGAGCAGCCCCGCGCCCAGCAGGAAGACCGCCAACTCCCACCACTGAAACGTCCAGTAACGGTCGCCGGGCTGGTAGGTGACCACCACGTGGTGCTGCTCACCGATCCGGGCGACGCAGTCATGCAACTGCTGCCGGACGGCCTCGGGCGCCGGGCCGGCCGGGCCGTGGCCGCCGGTTTCGAGCGTCGGGCAGGTCGCCCGCAGCGTCTGGTCGGTCAGGGAGGCTCCCGCGGCGTCGACGACGCGGACCGACTGGATCCAGGCGTCCGGCAGGTCCGGCGTCCGCGGTTGCAGCGTGCTCTCTCCGACCCCTAGCAGGATGTTGCCGCCCCAGCCGTAACCGGTGTTGTCGGGGTCGAGCGGCGTCGTCACCACCCGCGGCGCGGCGATCAGCGGCCGGATCCACTCGGTGACCGCGATCCGCGCCGCGAGCAGGCCGGCCAGGGTCAGCGCCATGGCCGGCAGCGTCCGCCGGGTGACCAGGCCCGCGGCCAGGCCCAGGGCGAACGCGAACAGCGCGTACCCGATCGGGACGATGTCGCGCTGGTCGAACGTCGCGTAGCCGGCCCCGTGGTCCAGCGGCGCCGCCCACCACGTCACCAGCGCGCTGAGCGACGCCGACGCCACGACGGTCGCGGTGCCGGCCACCGCCAGCTTTCCGGCCAGCCAACGGGTGCGGCCGATGCTCTGCGTCCAGACGAGTTGATGGGTGCCGGCCTCGAACTCCCGGGCGACCAGCGGCGCTCCCCAGAACGCGCCGATCAGCGCCGGAGCCAGGATCACGACCAACCCGGCGGCGGTACGCGCGGCCGCGTTGTCGAGCGCCAGTCCGGTGATGGCCGGGCAGTCGGGGTCCGCTCCACAGGCCCGCCGGGCGGCCGTGACGAAGTGCGGCCGGGTGGCCACGACGGCCGCCGCGACGAGGGCGAGGCCCACCACAGCGGTCCAGGCCGACGTGCGGAACTGGCGTAGTGCGAGCCGGCTCATGCGACCACCCCCCGGCCGAGTTCGTCGAGGACCACGCGTTCCAACTCCACCGGCGAGACGTCGATCGGGGCGGCGAGGCGGACCCGCCCGCCGGCCAGGACGACCACGTGGGTGCAGATGTGTGCCAGGTCGGCGACCAGGTGGGTGGAGAGCACGACGGCGGTGCCGGTGGCCGTCGCCGCCGCCACCGTCTCGTCCAGGAACGCGCGGCGGGCCAGCGGATCGAGGCTGGCCACCGGTTCGTCGAGGACCAGCAGGTCGGGGTGTTTCGACAGGGCCAGCGTCAGGGCCAGCTGGGCGCGCTGGCCGCCGGACAGGCGGCCGGCCCGCTGGCCGGGTGGCAGGCCCAGCCGTTCCACCCGCTGTCGCGCCCCGGCCGCGTCCCAGCGCTTCGCATTGAGCCAGCCGCCCAGGCTCAGGTGGTCGGCGACGGTCAGGCCGGCGTACGTCGGGGTGTCCTGCGCGACGAACCCGACCCGGCCGGAGCGCATCGCCGCGTCCGGGGTGCCGCCGAGCACCCGCACCGCGCCGTCGGATGGCGGCAGCAGGCCGACGATCAGCTGTAACAGGGTGGTCTTGCCGGCGCCGTTCGGCCCGACCAGGCCGACGATCGCGCCCTCGGGCACGGCCAGCGTGCAGTCGCGCAGCGCCCAACGGCGCCGGTATCGCTTGGCGAGTGCCTCGGTCTCCAGGATCATGCCGCCGATGTCTACGCCGCCGCCGGTGACAGCCCGGTCACAGTCGCGCGTCACCGCACTGTCACCTGGGCGCTGGCATGCTGAGCCGATGCGGGTGCTCGTCGTCGAGGATCACGAACTGCTCGCCCAGACGATCGGGGCCGGGTTGCGCCGCGCGGGCATCGCCGTCGACGTGGTCACCGACGGCGGCGCGGCGCTGGAACGGCTCGACGTGACGCCGTACGACGTGCTGGTCCTCGATCGTGACCTGCCGACCGTTTCCGGCGACGAGGTGTGCCGGCAGGTCGCCGCCCGCGGGCTGGCCGCCCGGGTCCTGATGCTGACCGCGGCCGGCACGCTCGCGGAGCGCGTACACGGTCTGGATCTCGGTGCCGACGACTATCTGACCAAGCCGTTCGACTTTCCCGAACTCCTCGCCCGGGTGCGGGCGCTCGGCCGGCGATCCGTGCCGCCGGTGCCGCCCGTGCTGCGCTGCGCGGACGTGGAACTCGACCCGGCCCGGCGCACCGTGACCCGCGGCGGCCGACCGGTGGCCCTGACCCCCAAGGAGTTCGCGGTGCTGGCACACCTGTTGGCGCGGCCCGGTCTGGTGGTGTCGGCCGAGGAACTGCTCGACCACGTCTGGGACGAGGCCGCCAACCCGTTCACCACCACGGTCAAGACCACGCTCGGCCGGCTGCGGGCCAAGCTCGGCGAGCCATCGATCATCACGACCGTACGCGAGGGCGGCTACCGTGCCGGCGACTGAGCGGCCGCGGCTGCGAACCCGGCTCGCGGTGGTCTACGCGTCGGCAACGGTCGTGTTGGGCGCGGTGCCGGTGGCGGTCGCGGGGTTCGGCGCCTGGACCGGCGGGTCCACCCAGGCGGTTGGTGCGGCCGGTGGCACGGGCACGGCCAGCAACACCGGGCAGGTGCTGCTGGCCGTCGCCGCGGGGCTGATCGTGGTCGCGTTGGTGGCCGCGCCGGTCGGCTGGGCGCTCGCCGGGCGGGCGTTGCGGCCGTTGCGGGAGCTGACGTCGGCGGCCGAGGGCGCGACCCCCGACCGGCTGCCCGAGCACGGCGAACTCGGGCGCTACGCGGAGTTCGCCGACCTGTCCGCCACGCTGGCCGGGCTCTACGAACGGCTGGACGCCGCCTACGCCGCACAACGGCGGTTCGTGGCCGACGCGTCGCACGAACTGCGTACCCCGTTGACCGTCCAACGGACGCTGATCCAGGTCACCCTGGCCGACCCGGACGCCGACGTGGCGTCGTTCCGAGCCGGGTATGCGGACCTGCTGGCTCTCGGCGAACAGCAGGAACGGCTGGTCGCCGCGCTGCTGGCGCTGGCACGGGGCGAACAGGGCCCGCTGGCCGGCGAACCGGTCGACCTGGCGGCGCTCGTGGCCGGCGCCGATACCCCGAGCATCGTCCGCACCGATCTCCAACCGGCGGTCGTGCCCCGCGCCGATCCGACGTTGCTGGCCAGCCTGGTCGACAACCTGATCGACAACGCGGTCCGCTACAACGTCGAGGGCGGCCGGGTCGACGTCTCGACCCGCACGCGCGGCGAGCGGGCCGTGCTGACGATCAGCAACACCGGTCCGGTCGTGCCGGCGGACGCCGTCGAGCTGATCGTGCGACCGTTCCAGCGCCTCGGACCGGCCCGGGCGCACCGCGGCGGCGGCAGCGGCCTGGGTCTGGCCATCGTGCGGGCCATCGCCGAGAGCCACGCCGCCGACCTGCGCCTGCTGCCCAACCCGGGCGGCGGCCTCACCGTCACCGTCGATTTTCCCGTCCCAAGTTGGTACTAGCGCCAATTGGTTTGTTATGGAAACCTGTTGGCATGACCACTGATTCGGTACACGCCGGTGGCGACCCCCACCGGCTGCTGTCGGAGGTGCGCGCCCTGGCTCACCGGGTGCGCCTTGACCAGCGGGTGACCTGGGTCGCGCTGCTGGTGCTGGCTGTGGTGTCGTTCGCGTCGATCCCAGCCCATTGGTATTCGCTGCACAGCGACTGCGCGCAGGCGTTCACCGACGGCGCCGACGCGTGCCGCGTTCGGGGTCTCGATCGGGGGCTCTACTGGCTTCCGGCGCTGTTGCTGGCCTACACCGGCATCGCCATGTACGCCGTGCGCGTCACCCGCGCCCGCGGCCTGGGCGCCCGGGTGCTGCCCTACGTGCTCACCGGCGTCGGCCTGGCCGTGCTGTCCGCGGTCGCGTGGCTGTCGGTCTACATCTACTGGAGCTACCACCAACCGCCGACCGAGCCGTTGCCGTCCTGGGTGATGCTGCTCGACCGGCTGATCGCGCCGGAAGGCACGATCGGGGTGGCGTTGCTGGTCCTGGCCTGGCTCGAGCGCCACGTCGCGCTGCTCGTCTTCACCCTCGGCTACCTGGTGTTCGTCCTGGTCCCGATCAACTTCGGCTGGGGCGCCAAGTGGGGAGCCGAGACAGCGTTCATGCCGCAGCACGTGATCAACGGGGGCGTGCTGCTGCTCGGGGCGGTTTGTTTCGGCCTTGCCCGCCGGTGGCAACGGTGACCCACCCCGACCCCGCCCACCCGGTCACCGGCCTCGACGACGTGGTGCACCAGCGGGTCCGGCTGGGGATCCTGACGATCGCACACGAGGCCCGCCGGGTCGAGTTCGGCTACCTGCGCACCCAGTTGCGACTGACCGCCGGCAACCTCTCCCAGCACCTCGCCGTGCTCGAAAACGCCGACCTGGTGGCCGTGGAAAAGGGCTACGAGGGCAAGCGCGGCCGCACCTGGGTCACGCTGACGCCCGCCGGCAACACCGCACTGGCCGAGGAGATCGGGCGGCTGAAGCTGCTCATCGAGCGGGTCGAGACCACCGACACCCAGGAGGACCGATGACCGCCGCCCTGACCCGCCGGCGCCTGCTGGTGACCGCGCTGGCGACCGGCATCGCCGTGCCACTCGGCGGCGCCGGCCGCGCGTCGGCCGCACCGGCCCGGCTCACGCTGCCCCGACCAACCGGGCCGCACCGGATCGGGATCGTCGACCTGCACCTCGTCGACCGGTCCCGACCCGATCCGGTCGCCGGGCCGGGCCACCACCGCGAACTGATGGCCAGTGTCTGGTATCCGGCCACCCACGACGCCCGCCGCCACCCGGTGGCGGAATGGATGCCCGAGGCCCCGTTGCGCGCGCTGCTCGAGTCGGCCGGCTTCGACCCCGACGTCGCGGCCGCCCCGCTCACGGCGGGCCACGTGGGAGCGCCCGCGCTCCCCGGCCGGCGGCCGGTGGTCGTGTTCTCGCACGGTGCCGGCGGGCACCGCTCCGAGGCCAGCGTCGTGGTCCAGGGACTGGCCAGCCACGGCTACGTCGTGGTCACGGTCGACCACACCTACGACGCGTTCGTCGAGTTCCCCGACGGCCGGCTGGCCGTCGACCGCGACGACGTGCCGTTCACCCCCTGGGACTCCACACAGGACATCCGGTTCGTGCTCGACCGCGTCGCGGACCTGGCCGCCGGCCGCAACCCGGACGCGGAGCGCCGTCGGCTGCCGGCCGGGTTGGGCGCGACACTGGACCCGGGCCGGATCGGCATGTTCGGCTGGTCGAAGGGCGCGACCGCCACCGCCCTGGTGATGAACGTCGACCGGCGGGTCCGGGCCGGGCTCAGCCTCGACGGCCCGATGGAGTCGCAACCGCGGCCGGCCGCGACCGACCGGCCGTTCATGCTGATGACCGCCGAGTTCAACCGGACGGGCGCGGAGGCCGTCGCGGAGTTCTGGTCGCTGCTGCGGGGCTGGCGGCTTAACGTGCAGGCCGACGGTGCCGTTCATTCGTCCTATGTCGACCATCAATGGCTGCTGCCGCAGATCGGCGTGCACGACGGCCTCGACCCCGCCCGCGCGGTGCGGATCCAGCAGGCCTACCCACTCGCCTTCTTCGACCTGCACCTGCGCCGCCGCCGGGGCCGCCTGCTCGACGGCCCGACCGCGGCGTTCCCGGAAGTGCGCTTCGTGCCCTAGAAGGTGCGGATCGCCGTTTCGGCCGGCGCGGCCAGCCCTTCGACGATCTCGTCGTCGAGCTTGACCAGGGTCAGCGACGCGCCGGCCATGTCGAGCGAGGTGCAGTACTCGCCGACGTAGTTGCGCTGTACGTGCATGCCGCGGGCCTCGAGCTGCTCGTGGGCGTGACCGTAGAGCAGGTAGAGCTCGCTGATCGGCGTGCCGCCCAGGCCGTTGATCATGAGGGCGACGTTGTCACCCTTCTGGTAGGGCAGGTCCGGCACGACCGCCTCGAGCAGCTCGTCGACGATCTCGTTGGCGTTGTGCAGCTTCTCGCGGCGGCGGCCGGGCTCCCCGTGGATGCCGACGCCCATCTCCATCTCGTCGTCGCCCAGTTCGAACAGCGGCGAACCCTTCGCGGGCGGCGTGCACGAGGTCAGCGCCATGCCCATCGTGCGGGTGACGGAGTTGACCTTGTTGCCGAGTCGTACCAGCTCGTCGATGTCGGCGCCCTGCTCGGCGGCCGCGCCGACCACCTTCATCACGAAGAAGTTCCCCGCGACACCGCGCCGGCCGACGGTGTACGTGGAGTCGGACACCGCGACGTCGTCGTCGACCAGAACCGTCTCGATCCGTACACCTTCCGCTTCGGCCATCTCCTTGCCCATGTCGAAGGCCATCCGGTCACCGGTGTAGTTGTTGATCAGATGCAGCACGCCCTTCGGCGAGGCGAGCATCTTGCTGGACTCCAGCACGTAGTCCATCGGCGGCGCGGAGAACACGTCGCCGGGGCAGGCGGCGTCGAGCATGCCCTTGCCGACGCTCATCACGTGTGCGGGCTCGTGGCCGGAGCCGGAGCCCTGGATGATCGAGACCTTGTCGTCGTTGGGTGCGTCGGCCCGCATGATCAGGTTGTAGTCGGGCACGTAGCGAAGCGTGTCCGGGTTGGCCAACGCGATGCCCGTGAGCATCTCGGCGACATACTGGTTCGGGTCGTTGACGAACTTCTTCATAGCGGTTCCCTTTCAGGATGCGGCGGGCCACTTCTCGGCCAGGGCTTCAAGGTTCACGGCGACGGCGACGGCTCCCGGGTCGACGCTGCCGATGCTGCGCTCGCCGGTGTAGGCGGCCCGGCCGCGGCGGGCCTCGAGCTTGGCCGTCTCGTCGGCGCTGGCCCGGGCCACGGTCGCGGCGGCCCGCACCGTGGTCGGCCCGTCGCTGCCGAGGCCGATCTGGCGCTCGATCTCGTCGGTGGCCGGCACGAGCGCGTCGAGCAGGGTCTTGTCGCCGAGGCTGGCGTTGCCGCGGGCCTTGATGCCCTCGATCGCCGCGCGCAGCATCGCGACCGCGGTGGCACCGTCCAGTTCGGACTTTCCGGTGGCGGCGGTCGCGGCGCGCAGGAAGGCCGTGCCCCACAACGGCCCGGAGGTGCCCCCGATCCGGCTGGTGATGACGACCGCGACCTTGCGCAGGAAGGTGGCGGCGTCGGTGCGGTCGAAGCTGTCCCAGTCGCGGATGACGAGTTCGAAGCCGCGGGCGAGCGAATAGCCGAAGTCCCCGTCACCGACGACGGCGTCGAGGTCGCCGAAGTACTTCTCGTTGGCGATGGCGGTGTCCGCGATCGTCCGCACCACGAACTCCACGGCGGGCAGCGGTTTGTCGGTCATCAGGTGTCCCTTTCGACGCAGACGGCCGCGAGGTCGGCCAGCGTGACGTAGTCGCCGGGGGTCGCCCGGCTGTCGTTGGCGAGCACCGTGATCGGGTCGGCGCCGGGCTCGCCGAGCGAGTCGACGACGAACGCCGCGCCGGTGAAGTCCTCGTCGGCGGTGTAGCCGTTGACCGTGACGACGCAGGCGATCCCGGCACCGCGGGCGGCGGCCAGGCCGTTGCCGGAGTCCTCGACCACGACGGCCACGTCCGGCCCGACTCCGAGGCGGTCGAGGGCGAGCAGGTAGATGTCGGGGGCCGGCTTCTTCTTCGGCACGATGTCGCCGGCCAGCACCGTGAAGTCGCGCGCCCGCCGCGGGCCCACCGCGTGTTCCAGCACCGCGCGCACCGACGGTTCGGCCGAGGTCGAGGCGACCGCCAGCAACCAGTCGGCGGCGTACGCCTCCTCGGTGATTCTCGCGATTCCGGGCCGGGGCGGCAGCTTGCCCGCGGCGACCATGGCGGTGTAGATCTCGGTCTTCCGGCGGTGCCAGGCGGCGACGGCCTCGGCCTGTTTCTCCGGGTCGCTCGGCAGACCGGCGGCCGCGACGAACTCCGGCGTCAACAGGCTGCGCATGCGCTCCTTGCCGCCGCCGATCGCCAGCTTGCGGCCGTACTCCTCCTCGGTCCACCGCACCGGCAGGCCGAACTCCTCGAAGGTCTGGTTGAACGCGGGCAGGTGGCCGTGGCGTTCGGTGTCGGCCAGGACACCGTCGCAGTCGAAGATGAGCGCGGTCACCAGGCCCGCCCCGCGCTGCCGAAGCGGTCGACATAGCCGGCGGCCATCGCGGTGACGTCGGCGCTGACGTGCCTGAACAGCGACGGTGGGTCCCACTTGCCGCGCTCTTCGGTCTCGCGCAGGAAAGCCAGGTTCGACTGCATGTAGGTGACCTTGAGCGCGGTGGACACGTTGACCTTCGCGCAGCCCCGCGCGATCAGGTCGGTGAACTGCTCGTCGGTCAGGCCGGTGCCACCGTGCAGCGCGATCGGGATGCCGGTGGCCGCGACGATGTCGCTGACCCGCTGCCCGTCGAGCTGCGGCGTGGCCGAGTAGACGCCGTGCGCGTTGCCGATCGACGGCGCGAACACGTCCACGCCGGAGGTCTCCACGAAATGCACCGAGACCTCCAGCGACTCGCGCTTGGACGCCTCGTCGCTGCCGATGTCGTCTTCGACACCCTTGATGGCCTCGATCTCGCCCTCGACGTGGGCGCCGTGCGTGCGGGCCTCGGCGACCACCTCGATCGTCTGCCGCAGGTTCTCCTCCACCGGCATGGTCGAGGCGTCGAACAGCACCGAGTTCCAGCCCTTGTCGAGACACTCGGTGATCACGGCGCGCTCCGGGCAGTGGTCGAGGTGCAGGCACACCGGCACCTCGATGCCGGCGGTCATCGCCCGCCACATCGCGAACAGCACGTCGGAGCCGATGGACTTCACCGTCTTCACCGAGGTCTGCACGATGAGCGGTGAGCGCCGTTCGACCGCGCCGGCCAGCACACTCTCCAGCGTCAGGTCGTTGACGATGTTGATCGCCGGGACGCCGTACCCGTCGCGCTTGGCCCGATCGACGATCTCCTTGAGCGACACCACACCCATGAGACCGACGCTAGGAACCCGGCCACTACCGCGGCATCAGGGAAAACACCCGCACGGCATGGGTAAGGTCCCTACCGCACCGGCCGGCCGTGTGCGATCAACTCGGCGCGGCCCCGTGAACCGGTCTTCCGGAGCACGGCGCCGACGTGTTTCTCCACGGTCTTCACCGCGATCGACAGCCGGGCGGCGATCATCTTGTCGGACAGCCCCTGACAGACCAGCGCGTGCACCTCGAGTTCCCGGGCGGTCAGGCCGGCCGGGTTGGCGTCGCTGGTCAGCCGGCCCACCCACACCCCACTGTCCGGCACCAGCGACTCGCCCCGCGAGGCGGCCACCACCGCCCTGGCCAGGGTCGGCCCGTCGGCGGTGGTCTCGACGCAGCCCTGCGCCCCGGCGAGCAGCGCCTCGGCGACCGCGTGATGATCGCCCGAGACGCACATGGCCACGGCGGTGGTGCCGGCCTCGGCTCCCGTCGCGATCACCCGGCTGACCAGGTCGGCCTGGTCGGGCAGATCCGGGCCGAGCACCACGACCGCGGGCCGCAGGGAGGCCGTCGCCGCGAGCGCGTCGTCGGCGCCGGCGGCCTCGCCGACCACGGCCAGAGTCTCGCCCGACCAGGCCAGCAGGCGGGATATCCCGGCGCGCATGAGCGGGCTGGCCGCCGCCACCAGCACGTCGAGGCGCTCCAGGTCGGCACTCTCGGCCCGCTGGTAGGGAAACCAGGCCCGCACGCTCGTACCCCAGCCGGGCACCGACTCGACGGTGGCCGAACCACCGACGCTGCTCGACAACTCGGCCATCCGGCGCAGCCCGACCCCGGCACGCTGGTCGTCGGGGTCGACTTCGAAACCCTGACCGTCATCCTGTACGAGCAACGCCAGCGCGGCCGAGTTGTAGACCAGCCCCAGCCGGATCGTCGACGCGCCGGAATGCCGGACGATGTTGGAGACGGCCTCCTGCGCGACGCTCAACACGTGCTCGGCCAGCGCCCGGCCCAGCGGCACCGGCGCTCCGGCGACCACCAGCCGCACGTTGGCGCCGCGGGCCCGTTGTGCCCAACCGAGTTCGGCGCGCAACGCCTCGTCCAGCGACCGGTCCTCCAGCGGCGAGTGGCCGACCGCGCCGAGCGACTCGCGTACCGCCGCCATGGTGTTCTCCGCCTCCGCCCGGGCGCGCCGAAGGTATCCGGTGACCGTGGCCGGCGCGAACCTCTCCGCTCGGTCGAGTTCGGCGACCAGGTCGACCAGGCCCTTGTCGAGCAGCCCCTGCACCTCGACGAGGAGGCGCTCGCGTTCGGCACCGGCGGCCTGCAGGCGGGCCCGCTCCTCGGCGGCCTCGTGCGAGTTGGCGTTGACCAGAGCCACGGCGGCGTGCCGGGCGAACACCCGGAGCAGGTCGGCGTCGCCAGCGGTGAACACCCGTCGCTCGTCGCGGCTGAACACGACGCAGGCGCCGATCATCCGGCCCCGCCATTCGATCGGCACCCCGATCACCGCGCGCAGCGCGGTCCGGTCGGCTTCGCCGAGGTGGCCGCCGGCCACGTCGTCGTACCGGTCGAACCAGACCGGCCCGCGCCGCCGCACGACCTCGCCGGTCATCCCGTCGGCCAGCGGGAACACCCGGCCGCTCTGGCATTTGACGCCGATCTCGGCTTCCTTGCGATAGGTGCCGGCGGCCTCGTCGACGCTGGAGATGGAACCGGCGTCGCAACCCAGCAACCCGGTCCCGCACCGCAGGATGCGCTCCAGCAACGGCCGCAACGACAGTTCGCCGGCGAACTCTTCGGCAACTCCCTCGAGGCCGGCCATCATGCCTCTCCGGTAACGATCAGCACTCTGGTCACGGCTTACCTCCAGCCGACTCGGTCCCGGCACTTCGATCGTCTTCCCGGACCTCGCCGGGTTCAACCGAAACAGCGCATCCCGCGTGTCCCCCGCAGCCGTCCCCGTTCGTCGCCCAGGTGTAAGCATCGCCAACGGCACAGGAGTGGAACCATGGATGCTCGCTTGAACCTCTTCAGCAACCCGGTCGCCGGCAAGTTCCTCAAGTACGTCGTCTCCGCCGGCAAGGCCATCGCGGACTCGACCCTGCCGGCGTCGACCCGGGAACTGGTGCTGCTGCGCGCGAGCCAGATCAACGGCTGCAGCGTCTGCGTCGACATGCACACGAAGGACGCCGCCGCGGCCGGCGAGACCCCGCTGCGCCTGCACCTGGTCGCCGCCTGGCGCGAGGCCACGGTGTTCACCGAGGCCGAGCGTGCCGCCCTCGAACTCGCGGAGCAGGGCACCCGGACCGCCGACGGTAACGGCGGCGTGCCCGACGAGGTGTGGGCGAACGCCGCCAAGCACTACGACGAAGACCAGCTCGCCGGCCTGGTGGGCACGATCGCCATCATCAACGCCTTCAACCGGATCAACATCATCACCCAGCAGCCGGCCGGCGACTACGTGCCCGGGATGTTCGGCTGAACACGGGTTCGGGTCCCGGGCCTGGTCGGCCCGGGGCCCTACCATCACCGTCATGCTCGTTTCCGTGCTGGGCAAGACGACCGCCCTGATCGAGGGGGTTCGCCCGGAGCAGCGCACGCTGCCCACGCCGTGCCCGGACCTCGACGTGGCGGCGCTGACCGATCACCTGGTCGGCTGGCTGCTCGCGTTCGCGGCCCGGGCCGCGGCCGAGGAGCCCGCGGTCGACCCCAACGCCTACCGGTGCGGGGCCGACCCGGCCGGCGAGTTCGCCGCCGCGAGCCGCCGGGCGGTCGCCGCCGCGCCCGACCCGAAGCTGCTCGGAATGATGCTGATCGAGTACGTCGGGCACGGTTGGGACCTCGCGGTCGCGACCGGGCAACCGGTCCCCTACACCGACGCCGAGGCGCAGGCGGCCCTCGACGCGGCCCGCGGGATGTTGCGGCCCGCCTACCGGGGCCCGGGAAAGACCTTCGGGTACGAGGTCGAGGTGGGCGCCGGCGCGTCCACCGTGGAGCGGCTGGTCGCGTTCATCGGCCGGGACCCGGTGGCCGCCCGCTAGCGTCCTGCCGACGTCAGGCCGGCCGCAGGCGCACCACCGCGACGCCGCGCGCCAAGGCGGCGCGCAGGTCGTCCCGGTCGGGAGTGCCGTCGGCATCGTGCCGGATCTGCGCGTAGCGCCCGTGCACCGGATTCCGGGCCAGGATCGTGCGGTAGAGCGACGCCGCCGTCTTCTCGTCGGTGACCACCTCGGCGGTCATCGTGCGCCGCCGCCGCGCCACGGTGACCTCCACCCGCTGCCCGCGCCGCAGGTTGCGCCGCCAGCGCCCACCGGTGCCGACCAGCAACTCCCCGTCGCCCCGCACGTAGCCGACCGGGAAGCGGTAGCGGTGACCGGAACGCCGGCCGACCACGTCGATCACCAGCACCCGGCCGCTGACCGCCCGGTGCAGCAAGGGTGTGGCCAGCACCGCACGCATCACCGCGTTGAGCGCGGCCTGGGTCCGCTTCGACATGAGCAGTTCTCCAATCAACTGATTGATTGGAGAGTACGCCCCGAACCGGGTACGGTCGCAAGGTGCGAGCCGGAACCGATGCCAGGCGGGCCGAAATCGTCGACGCGGCCTACCGCTGCGTGGCCGAGAACGGCCTACCCGGCCTGCGCATGCGCGACGTGGCCGCGGCGGCCGGCGTCAACATCGCCACCGTGCACTACCACCTGACCAGCAAGGAGGAACTCATCCGGGCGGTGGTCGAGCGCGCACACGAGTCGTTCGCGCGCAACGCCACTCCACCGCCCAGCACCGACCCACGCACCCGCGTGACGGCCCACCTGCGCCGGCTCTTCACCCTGCTGGAGCGCGACCCCCAACTGGGCCACGTGTTGACCGAACTGGCGCTGCAGGGCGAACGCGACCCCGTGGTGGCCGAGGTCGTGGCCGCATCCGAAGCCCGCTGGCGCACCACCCTCCAGGCAATGCTGGCCCCGATCCCGAAGCCGCGCGCCGCGGCCCTGGCCACCTTGATCATCCTGACCGTCAAGGGCGCCTGCCTACCGCCGCACGATCCGGCCGCTCTGCGCACCGCGCGCCGCGAACTGACCCGCCACCTGGCGGCGGAAGAATCAGACCTCAGCGCCGCCGCGCCAGCCGAACCGCCAGAACCAGGCCGCTGAGCAGGAAGAGCGCCCCACTGACCCAGAGCCAGCGAATGGCGTACGAAACCCGCTGCTCTCCGGTGGCGGCCGCGTAGGTCGCGTCGCCCAGGTTGAGAATGCCCGGCAGGAACACGAGAAAGAGCAGCGCGGCCCCCAACGCCGGCACCCGGATGTGGTTGAGAACGGCAACCCGGTCGGCCGCCACGGCCGCGCGACCCGGCCTGCCCTCCTCGTTCCCGAGGTCGGTTCGGGTCGCCCGACGCAACCGGCGGTCGACCGCGGCGTAGACCGGGAAGAGCACCAGGTCGTGTGCGATCGCCGCACCGACGAACCAGAGTGCCATTCGCCAGACGGTCGCCTCGCCGGAGACCAGGAACACCGCCCAGCCGGCGATGGTGAAGCAGCCCAGCAGGACCACCGCGTGTGGTGCGCCGGCGCCGTAGGCCGGGCGCCGCCTAACCATTGCCGCCGGGCCGGAAGTCGATGCTCGCCACCCACTTGGTGCAGTGCACGCCGGGCAGGGCCGGGACGATGACCCGGGCCGGGAAGCCATGATTCGCGGACAGGTCGGCACCGTTCACCCGCAGCGCCAGCAGCGAATCGTCGTCGGCGACCTGGTTCGACTGCAAGGTCGCCTGGCGGAACAAGCCGTTTCGCTCGAGGGAGGTGACATGGGCCGACGCCGGCTCCGGCACCCCGGCGAGCGTGGCGAGGTCGGCGAGGCGTACACCCGTCCAGGTCTGCATCGTCGACCAACCCTCGACGCAGGCGATCGGCAGCCGGGCCGTGTGTTGGGTCATCGCCAGCAGCGCGGCCCGGTCGAGCAGGACGCTGCGGCCACCGCCGGTCAGGGTCAGGCGCCACGCCGAGCCGGTCGACGCGGGCTGGATGCCGGCCGCCGCCGCGCTCCGGTTGACCTGGAAGCCGTTCGGGCCGTTGCCCGGGTTGCGGCCCCGCGGCAACAGCAGGGCGGTGCGGCGCAGCGGGCCGTCGATGCTCTGGCCGAAGGTCAACGCGGCCAGCAGGAGGGCGCCGCCGCCCACCAGCGCCAGCGCGCCGCGGCGGCCGACCGTCACCGGGCCGGGGCGCGACGCCACGAGGCCGTCGGGGTCGGGTGGTTCGGGCGTGGGGACCCGGCCCCGCCGCAGGGTCGCGATCAGGCGGGGCAGTTTCAGCGCCACGTGTGCGACGAACGCGCCGATGAACACCCACGCCCCGAAGTAGTGCGCGGTGTAGAAATCGAAGCCGAACAGGTACGCGTACTGGATGTCGAGCACGCCGGTCGCGATCTCGAACAGGATCCCGCCGACCAGCAGCACCAGCGACAGGCGCTCCAGGACCTGCGCCGCCGAGCGGGCCGGCGGCCACACGAACAGCCTGGGTATCACCGACCAGAGCTTGGCCAGCACCACCGGGATCAGCACGATGCCGAGGCCGACATGCAGCCCCTGGGTGAGCCGGAACAGCCACGCCGGCCGGGTCGGCCAGTCGAAGAGCGGAAGCCGCATCCAACTCACGTGCGTCGGGAACGCCTGCCCGAACCGCGGCCCGTAGGCGGCGTAGTCGAGCAACCCCGTGATGATCACCAGCGGCAGGGACAGCAACAGCATCAGGCCGAGGAACGAGGTGAGCCGCGGGCCGCGCAACGGGCTGCGCCAGCCGCGCCGGATCGCCTCGGCAACACCTGTGGGGCTCAGCACCGCGCGCCTCCCGCGAATTGGTCTCTGCCGGAGGCTAAACGCGCGCGGCCCGCCACGACCGCATTTGCGGCATTACCAAAGTGCTACGGGTTGACCGATCCGGCCTGCCAACCGGGCTCGGCTGCCTAACCTGACGACCATGCGGGTACTGGTCACCGGCGCGGCCGGGTTCGTCGGATCACACGTCGCCGATCTGCTCGCCGCCGGCGGGCACGAGGTCGTCGCCCTCGACGCGCTGCTGCCGCAGGCACACGGCGCGAACCCGGAAGACCCGCACGTCGTACGGGGAGACGTGCGCGACGCGGCCCTCCTCGCCCGCCTGCTGCCCGGCGTCGACGCGGTCTGCCACCAGGCGGCGATGGTCGGCCACGGCCTGGACCCGTCGGACGCACCGGACTATGCCAGCCACAACGACTACGGCACCGCGGTCCTGCTGGCCGCGATGCACCGGGCGGGCGTACACCGGTTGGTGTTGGCAAGCTCGATGGTGGTCTACGGCGAGGGCCGCTACCGCTGCGTCACCCACGGCGTGGTCCGGCCCGGCCCCCGAGCGGAGGAAGACCTGGCCGCCGGGCGCTTCGACCCGGCCTGCCCCCGCTGCGCCGCGCCCCTGACCTCGCTGCTGGTTCCCGAGGAAGCGCCGCTCGAGCCGCGCAGCACGTACGCGGCCACCAAGCTCGCACAGGAACACCTGGCCGGCGCCTGGGCCCGCCAAACCGGCAGCACTGTCTGGGCGCTGCGCTACCACAACGTCTACGGCCCACGGATGCCGCGCGACACCCCCTACGCCGGCGTCGCCGCCATCTTCCGCTCGGCCCTGGCCGCCGGCGAGCCGCCGCGGGTCCTCGAAGACGGGCGCCAACGGCGCGACTTCGTCCACGTCACCGACGTGGCCCGGGCCAACCTGCTGGCGCTGACGACCCCACCGCCGGCACCGCTGGTCCCGGTCAACATCTGCTCCGGCGAACCGCACACGGTCGGCGACCTGGCGACGGCGCTCGCCGCGGCGATGGCCGGGCCGGCACCCCTGGTGGTCGGCGGCGCCCGACCGGCCGACGTGCGGCACGTCGTCGCCGACCCGCAGCGGGCGCGAGAACTGCTCGGCTTCACGGCGCGGGTCCGGTTCGCCGACGGGGTCACGGCCTTCGCCGTCGACCCGCTGCGCGCGCCGGCCGCGGTCGGAACGCCGCGTTGACCTCGGGCTCCGGGCCGGCGCGCCAACGGATCCGCCGCGCGGTCGGTCAGGACACCGTCCACAGCAGGTGGTTGACGGCCATGGCGGTCAGGGCCTGGCCGGCCAGCCACCACCGGTGGTTCCGTGCCGGCAGCAATGCGACGGCCGGGAGCAGCCAGACCAGGAAGGGCAGCCAGATCCGCTCCACCTCGGCCTTGCTCAGCCCGGACAGGTCGCCCAGGGCGATCACCGTCGCCGCGGCCAGCGGTAGCAGCACCGCCGGAAGCGCCGCCCGGTCCCGGACGGCAGCCGGCGCAAGCGCATCCGCCGGCAGCGCCCGGAGACGCGGGGCAGACGGCGCCAGCACGTCCG
>NZ_JBFAPI010000003.1:224114-621796 GCF_040676615.1 Asanoa sp. NPDC049573 | reverse complement strand
GCCGGAAGCGCCCCGACCCGCGGGGCAGACGGCGCCAGCACGTCCGCCGGAAGCGCCCCGACCCGCGGGGCAGACGGCGCCAGCACGTCCGCCGGAAGCGCCCCGACCCGCGGGGCAGACGGCGCCAGCACGTCCGCCGGCAGCACTCGGAGCCGCACGGCGGACGGCGCGCGCGCGGCGGCCGCGGCCAGCGCGGCCGCCAGCGGCGCCCGGACCGGCACGGCACGAGCGGCTCGAAGGAGGGCCGGCCCCGCCACCGGGCCGGCCGACAGCACGAGTGCGGCCAGGTTGGCCCAGACCCAGTAACCGTAAGGACGGTCGGCCGCCCAACCCTGGTAGTAGCGCTCGACCACCAACCCATAGCCGGTCCACCACGCGAAGCCGGCCACCGTGAAAGCGACCGCGACCGTCGCGACGCCGGCCAGCCCGGCGAGCAGCGCGCCACCGCGCCCACGGCGGCGCAGGGCGAGGGCGACCAGGGCGAGGAGACCAACCAGCACGAAGCCGTACGACAGGTAGAGCGCGAACCCGAGCATCAGGCCACCACCGGCCGCCGCCACGGGTCCGCGGACCACCAGGAGCGCGATGCCGGCGGCGACGACCGCGGCGAAGATGCCGTCGGCGGACGCGCCCACCCACACCGCACCGGGCAGCAGCACCAGGAACGGCACGACCGCCCGGGCCGCCTGGGGCGCGCCGAGTGCGCGCAGCGTCACCGGAACCGACACCGCCACCGTCGCGCCGAGGAGCACGCAGGCCAGCCCGGCGGCCGTGCCGCCGCCGAGGCCGACGCGGTCGAGGCCGACGAACACCAGCAACGCGCCCGGCGGGTGCCCGGCCGTGTGTGTCGACCAGGAGCCGGGCTGGAAGTCGAGGATGCGGTCCGCGAATCCGGCCAGCATCGCGCCGATGTCGGTCACCCGGTGCACCTCGGTCAGGTATTCCGCCTGCGGCGTGAGCCGCTCCGCCAGGCCCGCGCGCCAACCATCCACCATGGACAAGGCGAGCGTCCACGACGCCGCACCGAGCCACGCGGCGCCGAGCAGGGCGCCCCAGCGCGCCGTCCGGGCCCACGGCACGCCCCAGCCGATCACGGCGGCCGCGACCAGGACGGCGGCCGGGGTGCCCCAGCCCACGTGCGGCTGCCAGGTCGCGAACAACGGCGCGGCGTCGGCGTGCAGGCCCACGCCGGCCCGGTTGAGCACCAGGCCGACGACGATGGCCGCGGCGACCAGCGCCACCTCCACACCGGCCACGACGAGGTCGGCATGCGGCCGGCGGGTCCGGCCCCGCGGCGGTGCGACAGGAGCGAGAACCGGCATGGTCCTCGACGGTACGGCCGGCGCCGGCCGTACGGGCCCGAACCGCGATCGCGTCACCGGATGGTAAGAACCCGCCGACCGCGGTAAGGGATCGGTAATCCGCGTTCGGCGCCGAACCCGGCGACGGCGCCCTAGCGTCGGAAACATGTCGACTCAGTCCAACAGCGACGGTGCGCCGCCGCTGATAGACGTGGTGCTGCCCTGTCTCGACGAGGCCGCCGCGCTGCCCGGCGTGCTCGCCGCGCTGCCGCCCGGCTACCGGGCGATCGTGGTGGACAACGGATCGCGGGACGGCTCACCCGAGGTCGCCGCCCGGCACGGCGCGCTGGTCGTGCGCGAACCCCGGCGCGGCTACGGCGCCGCCGTGCACGCCGGCCTCGTCGCGGCCCGCACCGAGATCGTGTGCGTGCTCGACGCCGACGGGTCGTTCGACCCCGGCGGGTTGCCCATCCTGGTGGCACCGGTCGAAGCGGGCACGGCGGATCTCGTGGTCGGCCGCCGGCGACCGGTCTCGGCCGGCGTCTGGCCCTGGCACGCGCGGGCCGGCACGGCGCTGGTGGCCGCGCTGCTCCGGCGCCGCGGAGTCCCGGTGCGCGACCTGAGCCCGATCCGCGCCGGCCGCCGGGCGGCGCTGCTCTCCCTTGGCGTACGCGACCGGGCGTTCGGCTATCCGCTGGAACTGTTGATCCGGGCGGCCCGCGCGGGCTGGCGCATCCGCGAAATCGGCGTGCCCTACGCGCCCCGGGCCGCCGGCACCCGGTCGAAGGTGTCCGGCTCGGTGCGCGGCACCCTGCGCGCGACGCGCGACTTCGCCACCGTGCTGCGTACCGTGGAACTGCCCCGATGACGGTCCTCCTGGTGATGGCCAAGGCGCCGGTCCCGGGAACGGTCAAGACCCGGCTGTGCCCACCGGCGACCCCGCGCGCGGCCGCCCGGATCGCCGCGGCGGCCCTGCGGGACACCCTCGACGCGGTCCGCGGCACACCCGGCGTGATTCCCGTGCTCGCGTGCGCCGGGTGCCTGGCCGAGGGCGAGGACCCGGCCGGGTTGACCGCGGCGCTCGCCGGCTGGACGGTGTTGCCGCAACGCGGCAACGGCCTCGGTGAGCGGCTCGCCAACGCCCACGCCGACGCCCAGGCCGCCTACCCGGGCCAGCCGGTGCTGCAGATCGGCATGGACACGCCGCAGGTCGACCCCGACCGCCTGGCCTACGCCGCCGGCCGGCTCGACGAAGCGGACGCGGTGCTCGGCGCGGCGGTCGACGGCGGCTGGTGGGCGCTGGGCCTGCGAGACCCCCGGCACGCCACGGTCCTGCGGGCCGTGCCGATGTCCACACCCGACACGGGCCGGCTCACCCGGGCCGCGCTGGTGGAGCGGGGCCTGCTGGTGGCGGCGCTGCCGGTGCTGCGCGACGTCGACGAGTGGCCGGACGCTCTGGCGGTGGCCGCGGCACGCCCCGACGGCCGGTTCGCCCGGGAGGTCGGAAGCAGCCTCGTGCCCAGCGGCCGCGCATGAGAGCCACGCTGGCCCCACCGGCCGGCACGGGCTTCGCCACCGCGCTGCGCGGCGAAGCGCCCGGCGGCCACTGGCTCGTGCACGGCGACGGGCACCGCGCACGCCTGCCGGTAGCCCGCTGGCACGGCGAGATCGAGCCGGCCGCAGCCGCGGTCGTCGCCCGGTGCACCGGCCCGACCATCGACCTCGGGTGTGGGCCGGGCCGCATCACCCGAGCGCTGGGCCGGGCCGGCATCAGTGCGCTCGGGATCGACGCCTGCGCCGAGGCGGTGGCGGCGACCCGGTCCCGCGGCGCGGTGGCGATACACCAGGACCTTTTCGATCCGCTACCGGCCGAGGGCCGCTGGGCCCACGCGGTCCTGCTCGACGGCAACATCGGCATCGGCGGCGACCCGGTCGCACTGCTGCGCCGCTGCCGGTCGCTGCTCGCGCCGGCCGGCACGGTCCTGGTCGAGCTGGACGGGCCGGGCGCGGGTTGCTGGCGGGGGCACGCGCGGGTCGCGGGGCCGCGGCGACTCGGGCCGGTCTTCCCCTGGGCGCGGCTCGGCATCGACGAGGCGGCCCGGGTCGCCGCCCGGGCCGGCTTCGCGGTGCGCGCGGTGGTGGAGCACACCGGCCGCTGGTTCGCCGAGCTCGGCCAACCGTAAGAGCCTGGCAAGAACTCGCCCCGCCGGGCGGCCCGCGACCGTGGCTACGCTGGCGCGTAGTGCGGGCAGGGAGGTGAAGCGGTGGCGCAGCGGGTGCTCGTGGTCGACGACGACCGGACGGTCAGCGACGTGATCTGCCGATACCTCGAACACGCCGGGTACGCGGTCGGCCACGTCGGCGACGGTGCCGAGGCCCTCGCGGCCGTCCGGACGCAGGCACCCCACCTGGTCGTCCTCGACCTGATGCTGCCCACGATGAGCGGCCTGCAGGTGTGCCGCGAGCTGCGCTCGGCCCCCGACGGTGTCCCGATCATCATGCTGACCGCACGCGGCGACGAGGCCGACCGGGTGCTCGGCCTCGAGTTGGGCGCCGACGACTACCTGACCAAGCCGTTCTCCCCACGCGAACTCGTGCTGCGGGTCGGCTCGGTGCTCCGCCGCTCGACGACGGCCCGAGTGCCGGAGCCCGCGCAGGTTCTACGCGACGGCCCGCTGGAGGTGCTGACCGGCCCACGGACCGTGCGGTTGGGCCCGACCGAGCTGACCCTCACGCTGCGCGAGTTCGACCTGCTGGCGCACCTGATGCGGCACCCGGCGCGGGCCTTCACCCGAGCCGAGTTGCTCGAACAGGTCTGGGGTTGGACGTTCGGCGACCAGTCGACGGTGACGGTGCACGTCCGGCGGCTGCGCGAGAAGATCGAAACCGACCCCGCCACCCCGCGCCGGATCGTCACGGTGTGGGGCGTCGGCTACCGCTACGAGCGCGCCGATGCGTGACCTCGTCCTGATCTTCGCGATCGCGCTGGCCGCCGCCCTGGCCGTCGGCCTCGCCACCGCGCTCGCCTTACGGGCGCTCCGGCGCAGTTCGATCCTCGTGCACCTGGCCGTCCTGCTGACCGGCACCGCGCTCGCCGTCGTCGGCGGGGTCGCGGCCGTCGCCGAGGCGATGTTCCTGTCGGCCCACGACCTCGAGGTCGTCCTGATCACCGTCGCCGCGGCCGCGGCGGTCAGCCTCGGCGTCGGCTGGCACTTCGGCCGGCGGCTGGCCCGGGCCGCCATCTGGGCCGACCAGGCCAGGGCGAGGGAGCGCCGCCTGGAAAAAGACCGCCGTGACCTGGTCGCCTGGGTCTCCCACGACCTCCGCACGCCGCTGGCCGGCCTGCGGGCGATGGCCGAGGCCCTGGAGGACCGGGTGGTCGACGACCCGGCGACGGTGGCCGAATACCACCACCGGATCCGCCTGGAAACGGACCGGATGACCCGCCTGGTCGACGACCTGTTCGAGCTGTCCAGGATCAACGCCGGCGCACTACGGCTGTCGCCGACGTCGGTGCCGCTCGGCGAGATCGTCTCGGACGCGCTGGCCACCGCCGCACCCCTGGCCACCGCCCGCCGGATCCGCCTGGTGGCACCGGAATCCGGCTGGCCGACGGTCACGGCCAGCGAGCCCGAGTTGGCCAGGGTCGTCGCCAACCTCCTGCTCAACGCCGTCCGATACACCCCCGACGACGGCACGGTCCGTGTCGAGGCGGGCCGGGAGCCCGACGCCGCCTGGCTGGCGGTGGCCGACACCTGCGGCGGCATCGCCCCCGCCGACCTACCTCGCCTCTTCGAGGTCGCCTTCCGCGGCGAGTCGGCCCGCACGCCGGCCCAGCCGGAAGGCGGCCCGTCGGGCGGCCTGGGCCTGGCGATCGTCCACGGCCTGGTACAGGCCCACGGCGGCTCGGTCAACGTGCACAACACCGCCGACGGCTGCCGCTTCGTGGTCCGCCTGCCCGCCGCTTGACGCACCACGGCGCCCGGGCGGCCGGTCGAGATGCTCGCATCCATTGACTGAGATGTATGCCTCATGACACGCTGACCCCGCCGCGGGAGCGACGCAGCAACGGAAGCAAGGGGCGGCTTCCGTCAAACCCGTGGAGCCCTCATGCGCATCGCCCGACTCCTGGCGGCCCCCCTCATCGCACTGGCCGCCGTCATCGTCGTCCTCCTACCCACCACGCCGGCGTCGGCACACGGCAGTGTGGTCAACCCCGCGTCCCGCAACTACGGCTGCTGGGAACGCTGGGCCAGCCGCTTCCAAGCCCCCGAAATGGCCACCGAAGACCCCATGTGCTGGCAGGCCTGGCAGGCGAACCCGAACGCCATGTGGAACTGGAACGGCCTCTACAGGGAAAACCTGGCAGGGAACCACCAGGCCAACATCCCCGACGGCCAACTCTGCAGCGGCGGCCACGCGGAGGGCGGCCGCTACAACGCGATGGACACGGTCGGCAACTGGCACGCCGCGACGGTCAGCACCCAGTTCAACCTCCGGCTACAGGACCAGGCCAGTCACGGAGCCGACTACATCCGCGTGTACGTGACAAGAGCCGGCTACGACCCCACCACCCAACCGCTGCGCTGGAGCGATCTCCAACTGGTCAACCAGATCGGCTACACCCCCGCCGCCCAGTGGCAACCAGCCACCCAGGGCGTCCAGATCGACATCCCCGTGTCGGTACCAGGCCGCACAGGCAGGGCCATGTTCTACACGATCTGGCAGGCCAGCCACATGGACCAGTCCTACTACTTCTGCAGCGACGTCAATTTCGGAGGCACCGGCAATCCGCCCACCAACCCGCCAACAATGCCACCGACCAGCCCACCCACGACCCCGCCCACAGCCCCCGGCGGCTGCACAGCGACCTACACCCTGGTAGGCAACTGGACCGGCGGCTTCCAAGCAGACGTAAAAGTCACGGCAGGCGCTACCCCCATCACCGGCTGGGCAGTAACCCTGACCTACCCCACCGGCCAACAGGTCGCCCAAGTCTGGAACGGCACACCAACAACAACCGGCTCGACAACAGTCGTCCGCAACGCCACCTACAACGGCAACCTACCGGCAGGCGCAACAACAACCTTCGGCCTCTTGGGCTCAACCTCAGGCACGAACAGCGCACCGACAGTAACGTGCGCGACGTCATAACGAAGCGCAACCACTACATCGCGGGGTTTCCGGGGGCTCGGCCCCCGGAGCAGACATGACGGGTGGGCAGGGTCCCCGTTTTCTGGGGACACACCTGCCCACCCACCCGTGGAGGTGCCGGGAATCGAACCCGGGTCCTTCGGCGTCTTGTCAGGGCTTCTCCGAGCGCAGCTCGCTGTGTCCTTACTCGGCCCCACCAATCACGCGAGCGAGTTGGTGAGACGGGCCCAGTCGCAGATTAATCTCGCCGTGCGGCCCCCGCGACCGGGGCCGGTTGGCCAGCCTTCTAGCTGATGCCGGCTAACTGGGTCGAAGGCAATCCCAGGCCGACAAGTTCGCTAACCCGCCGTCAGGCGGCGAGGGCGAACTGAGCGCGATTCTGCTTGGCGCTTATTAGTTTCCAACGACCGATTTTCGAGACGACGTTGGCTTCCTCGGCTCGCTTCCCCTGTCGCAACGGACGAAGTCGAAACCAGTCACCCCCTCGCGCTGCGTCTCTCGCAGCCACTACAGACTAACGTCCCCCGCCACTGCTTTCTTCCCCAGGCCGGAACAGGCCGAAACAGGCCGGAACCGCCCAGCTGGCAGCGGCTACTCCATGCCCTTGCTGCGCCGCCCGGCCACCTTCTGGATCTCCCGCTCGGCGTCGCGCTTGGCCAGGTCCTGCCGCTTGTCGTAGGACTTCTTGCCGCGGGCCAGGCCCAGCTCGACCTTGGCCCAGCCGTCGTTGAAGTAGACCGACAGCGGCACCAACGTCAGGCCGCTCTCCTTGAGCTTGCCGAGCAGCCGGTCGATCTCCATCCGGTTGAGCAGCAGCTTGCGGGTGCGACGCGGCTCGTGGTTGGTCCAGGTGCCCTGAGTGTATTCGGGGATGTGCATCCCGTAGAGGTAGAACTCGCCGCCGCGCTCCTGGGCGAACGCGTCGACCAGCGACGCCCGGCCCGCGCGCAGTGACTTGACCTCGGTGCCGGTCAGCGCCATCCCGGCCTCGTAGGTGTCGAGGATGGCGTAGTCATGCCAGGCCTTGCGGTTGGACGTGACGACCTTGCGGCCCTTTTCCCGCGGCACGACTTCGACCTCTTTCGCTCGGACAACTGTGCAATGTTACCCGGCAACAGGGTGATCGACATCTGGGTTCCCGGCACGCCGGCGGGCCCGCGCCATCGTGGACGCGGGCCCGCGGGCGATCAGGAGACGGTCAGCAGAGGCAGGGCGCCAGGAAGCCCAGCGGTTGCACCGGCTCGCCGTCGAGACGTACCTCGAAATGCAGGTGATCGCCCGTCGAGGCGCCGGTCGTGCCGACCCGGCCGATCAGCTCACCGCGCTTCACTTCTTGTCCCTCGTGGACCAGGATCGCGGACTGGTGCCCGTAGCAGGTCGAGATCGACTTGCCCTGGTACTTGCCGTGGCTGATGCAGGTGTAGTTGCCGTAGCCACCGTTCCAGCCAGCCATGATCACCTTGCCCGCGGCCGCGGCATGGATCGGTGTGCCGCCGTCGGCCGCCAGGTCCACCCCGGCGTGCAACTGCCAGACGTGGTAGTACGGGTCGTAGCGATCGCCGAAGTCGCTCGACTTCTCCCCGTGCACCGGCGTGAGCATCCGCCCGTTGGTGAGCTTGGCCTTGGCGGCCGCCTTCTGCTTGGCCTCCCAGGCCTTCAAGGCGGCCGTGATCTTGGCCGATTCCTCCTTGGCCGCCTTGTACTTCTGCAGGCTCGCCGCCCGTTCCTCCTGTGCGGCGGTCAGCGCCTCCTGCTTCAGCCGGACCAGTTCGGCGACCTCGCGGACCGCGTCTTCGGCCTGGTCCTCGGCGACCGACGCCGCGTCGACCGCCGCGTCGACGGTCAGCATCGCCTCGTCGGCCGTGGCCCGGGCCAGCGTCGCGTCGTTCTCCTCGCGACGGGCGACGGCGAGCGCGTCGAGGTAGCTGGTGACCGTCCGCTGCTGGTCGGCCATCACCCGGTCGACGTAGCCGAACCGGTACATCGCCTCGGTCGGGCTGTCCGCCCGCACCAGGAGGTTGAGGTTGGCGATGCCGCTGCCCTTGTAGGCCGCGGCGGCCAACTCGCCGATCCGCTCCTGGCCGGCCCGGCGTTCCTTGTCGGCGGCCGCGAACCGCTTCTGCGCACCGGCGACGGCCGCTTGGGCGAGTTCGGCCTTACGCTGTGCCGTCTCGGCCCGCACCTGGGCGGCGACGACCTGACCCTTGCTCTCGATCACCAACTCCTCCGCGGCGGGCAGCTTGCCGCTGGCGGAGATGAGTTGGCGGGCCGCCTCCTGGGCGCGGTCCGTGGCGCCCTCCAGGATCGATGACGCCCGGGCGACCTCGGCGTCGATCCGTTTCTTGTCGTCTCTCGGGTCGGCGTGTGCCGCCCCCGCCGGAAGCGCGGTCAGCGTGACCACGGCCACCAGCAGCCCCGTTAGTATCGGTCTTTTCCTGCGATAGGAGTACATCACGCACCCTTCACCCGCACGTGAGCTTGACGCTACCTACGGCGCAGAGGGCGCAAAGGCGAAACCGAATAACAAGCGGCACATAGCGCGGCGCCCGCCCCGCCGCTCTCGCGGCAGGACGGGCGCCTCACGTACCCCCGCGGCGGCTAGACCCGCAGGTAGAAGCGGAGCGTCACCCAAGCGGTGACCGAGCTGATCAAGCTTCCGGCCAGGGCCATCAGCGGCAGCATGATCAACACCTTGCTCCAGGACAGCGGAGTCAGCAGGTCGGTGAGTTCCTGCAACGACCCGTCGAGGAGCAGCACCTTGCCCAAGGCGAGCGCGCCGAACCCGAGTATCGAACCCAACAAGCCGGCGACCACCGCCTCCAGCACGAATGGTGCCTGGATGAACCAGTTGGACGCACCGACCAGCTTCATCACCGCGACTTCTCGGCGTTTGCTGTAGGCCGCGACCTGGATCGTGTTGCCGACCAGCAACAGGGCCGCGATCGCCATCACGCTCGCCGCCACCAGCGCCATGGTCTGCACCGAGCCGAGGATGTTGAAGATCTTCTCCAGCAGGTTGCGCTGGTCGATGATCTGGTCGACGCCATCCTTGCCCACGTAGGCCTCGCGGACCTGCTGGTATTGCTCGGGGTTCTTCAGGCCGACGCGGAACGACTCGGGCAGCTGGCCCGGCTTGACCGCGTCGACGACCGCCGGCACGTCGGAGAACATCGACTGGAACTTCTTGAACGCCTCGTCCTTGGACTCGTAGATGACCTCACGGACGAGTGGGTCGGCCTTCAACGAGCCTTCGAGGCTGGTGCGCTGGTCGTCGCTGATGTCGGGCTTCAGGAAGATGGCGACTTCGATCTTGTCGTAGTAGTACGCCTTCATGTCCTTGACCTGTGTGTAGATCAGGCCACTGGCACCGAGCATGGTCAACGACACTGCCATCGTGATGATCATCGCGACGGTCATGGTCACGTTGCGCCAGAGTCCGACCATCACCTCGGACATGACGTACTTCAACCGCATCGGGGGGATTCCTTCCGGAGCTCCGCTGGACTAACCGAATTGCCGGGTGGCGAGACGTGCGCGGTGGGGGAACCGCGCCTCAGCCGTAGACGCCGCGAGCCTGGTCGCGCACGATGCGACCACTCTCGATCTCGACGACCCGCCGGCGCATCTGGTTGACGATGTTGGAGTCGTGGGTGACCATCACGACCGTGGTGCCGGTCCGGTTGATCCGGTCGAGCAGCCGCATGATCTCGATCGACGTGTCGGGGTCGAGGTTTCCGGTCGGCTCGTCGGCCAGCAGGATCAGCGGCCGGTTGACGAACGCCCGCGCCACGGCGACGCGCTGCTGCTCACCACCGGACAGCTCGTGGGGGTAGCGGTGCTCCTTGCCGCCGAGACCGACCAGCTCGAGAACCTCGGGGACCACCCGGCGGGCGACGGCCTTGGTCTTGCCGATCACCTCGAGGGCGAACGCCACGTTCTCGTACGCGGTGCGGTTGGGTAGCAGGCGGAAGTCCTGGAAGACGCAGCCGATCTGCCGGCGGAAGGCCGGGATCTTCCACGACCGCATCGCCGTCACATCGCGGCCGTTGACGTGCACCTTGCCACGGTTGGGGGTGACCTCGTGCAGCAGCAGCTTGATGATCGTCGACTTGCCGGACCCGGACGGGCCGATGAAGAAGACGAACTCGCCCTTCTCGATCCCGACGTTGACCTCGTCAAGCGAGGGCCGCGACGCCTTCGGGTAAGTCTTGGTCACATGCTCGAGCTGAATCACGGGTCGTGAGTCTACGCGGTGTAACGAAAACTCCAAGCCTCCCGGCATGCATCGTGACCGTAATGCCGGAAAGGCCGAAATTTATTCCACACAGTCGGTAGAGGCGTGCACGCAGAGTCACAGAGAATAACGGGCTATGCAGGGTCTACTTCGACCTCACGCTGCTTGCGCCAACGGATCCCGGCCTCGATGAATACGTCGATCTCCCCGTCGAAGACGGCCGAGGGGTTGCCCGTCTCCTCCTCAGTTCGAAGGTCTTTCACCATCTGATACGGGTGGAGCACATAGGAACGCATCTGGTCGCCCCACGAGCCGGCCGCGTCGGTCTTCAGGCCGTCGAGCTTGGCCTGCTCCTCCGTCCGCTTGCGCTCGAGCAGCCGCGCCTGGAGCACCCGCAGCGCCGATGCCTTGTTCTGGAGCTGCGACTTCTCGTTCTGGCAGGTGACCACGATGCCGGTCGGGATGTGGGTGATCCGGACCGCGGAGTCGGTGGTGTTGACGCTCTGGCCGCCCGGGCCCGACGACCGGTAGACATCGACCCGGATGTCGTTCTCCGGGATGTCGATGTGGTCGGTCTGCTCGGTCACCGGCAGCACCTCGACGCCCGCGAAGCTGGTCTGGCGCCGCCCCTGGTTGTCGAACGGGCTGATCCGGACCAGCCGGTGGGTGCCCGACTCGACGCTGAGCGTGCCGTAGGCGTATGGCGCCTTCACCGCGAAGGTCGCCGACTTCAGACCCGCTTCTTCCGCGTACGAGGTGTCGTAGACCTCGGTCGCGTAGTTGTGCCGCTCGGCCCAGCGCAGGTACATCCGGAGCAGCATCTCGGCGAAGTCGGCCGCGTCGACCCCACCCGCTCCGGCCCGAATCGCGACCAATGCCTCGCGGGAGTCGTATTCGCCGGACAGGAGGGTGCGGACCTCCATCTCCTCGATGGCCTTGTGCAGGGCGGTGATCTCGGTGCCGACCTCGGCCAGGGTGCCCGGGTCGGACTCGCCTTCGGCCAGTTCGAGCAGCACGTGGGCGTCGTCGAGCCGGCCGCGCAGCGCGCCGAGCCGCTCGATCTCGCTGTTGACGTGGGAGAGCTTGGAGGTGACCACCTGCGCCCGGGCCTGGTCGTCCCACAGGTCGGGGGCCGACGCCTGCTCCTCCAGGGCCGCCTTGTCCCGGCGCAGCTTGTCGACGTCGAGGACGGCCTCGATGTTGCGCAGGGTGGCGTCGAGGGTTTTGAGCTGGTCGGCGTAATCGGCAGTGGTCACAACAAGAAAGAATACCGCCACATCATGTGGCGTCTTTTTGCCAGCGGGCGCGAGCGTGCTCGCGCGGTGCGGTGTCGTCCGGCCGAGCGGAGCAAGGGCCGGACGACGCCGCACCGCGCGAGCTAATCGGCGCTGCGGAGCGCGAGTGAGCCAGCGGCTCGGCTCACTTGGCCGGAGCGGCCTTCAGCCAGCTCAGGGCCGCCTTGTGGTAGTTGATCGCGAAGTCGAGCGCCGCGGCGCCGTAGGAGTCGCCCTCGCGCTTGGCCTCCTTGGCCTGCTCGCGCGCCGACGCCAGGGCCTCGCTGTGGTAGGCGTTGGCGTTGGCGTAGAGCTCCTTGAGCTGGCCGCCGGAGTGCTGCTGGCCGAAAGCCACGCGAAGGGCCGTCGGGTTGCGCACCGCGTCGCGGCCGGGCGTCTCGCTGAGCCAGCGGGAGAAGGCCCGCTTGCCCGACGCGGTGATCGCGTAGGGCTGGCTGGAACGGGGACCCGGCTTGCCGAGACGCACGTAGCCCTGCTCGGCCAGCGCCGGCAGCTCGCGGTAGACCTGGCTGCGGGTCATCGACCAGTAAGGGCCGAGCCGACGCTCGGCGGACGCCATCAGCTGCCCGCCGGTCATCGGTCCTTCGTGGAGCAGACCGAGCAGTGCGGCCGCCGTGGGGTTGATGTCAGTTTCCGCCATAACTCAAAGGTCGCACGCAGGCGGCCCTTCGTCCAGGATTTCGACTGATCAAATACCGAGCGTCTCCACAATGCACTGTCTGGCACAGACTGTCTGCTGAGGACAATGGAGCCAGGCGGGCGGTATCAGCAGCAAAAGCCTTGATCATGTCGTCGGAGGCATGGAAGGCATGAGTTCCCCGATACCGGGCAGAGGCCCCAGGTCGGATGGGACGACCGGGTCACCGATCCCCGACGGCCCTTTCCCGGTGCTGGTGGGAGCGGTGGGACCACTGGGGACGGTGGTGCGCGACACAGCCGTCGGCGAGCCGGCTTCGGATTGCCCTGCGGGCCCCTTACCCGGTCCGGTGGGCCCGGAACCGCCCACCAGCACCACGGTGGCGACCACGGCGAGCGTGACGGCCACCACGCCGCCGCCGAACAACGCGACACGCCGATGCCTGTTCGGTACGGCCGGCGGCGCCACGAACGTGCGCGACTCCACAGGGGCCGGTCCCGCCTCCGGCAGCCCCGCGAGCGGGATGGCGACCATGCCGCCGGCGTACGCGGACGCGGGCGAGACCGGCGCGGCGCGCAGCGGCACCCAGGCGACCGCGGCCCGGGCCACCGTCGGCCGGCCGGGGCGGGGCCACCAGGTGACCTGTTCACCGCCGAGCCGGGCCAGCGTCGGAGCGCCGTCGAGGGCCGGTTCCAGGCCGCGCAGGCGGGCGGCGAGCAGCCGGGCCGGCGGGCGGCGATCGGGATCGGTCGCGAGGCAGTCCTCGATCACCGGCCACACCACAGCGGGCAACCCCGGCGGTGGTACGGGTGTGCACGTCGTATGCCGGGCCAGCACCTGGGTCGGCTGGCCACCACGGTAGGGGCTGCGACCGGTGAGCAGTTCGTAAAGGACGATGCCGAGGGCGTAGACGTCGGCCGCCGGCCCGGCCGGTTCGCCGGCGACCACCTCCGGCGCGACGTACTCCGGTGTGGCGTGGATGACCTCCGGTCGGCCCTGCGCGACCCGGCGGGCGACACCGAAGTCGGTGACCCGTACCCGGCCCCCGTCGCCGGGCACGAGCAGGTTCGCCGGTTTGATGTCGCCGTGCACGATGCCGCGCCCGTGCAGGTAGGCGAGCGCGTCGGCCACCTGGGCCGCGATGTGTGCGGCGACCGCCGGTGGCACCGGACCGTCGCGCCGGACCCGGCGGCGCAGGTCGGCACCCTCGACCAGGTCGAGCACCAGCGCCGCGGCACCGCCGACCGTGGTCACGTCGCGCAGCCCGACGATGCCGGGATGGTCGATCCCGCGCAGGATCTCCGCCTCGGCCGCGAAGCCGGCGACCAGGTCGGGCTCGGCGGCCGCCTCGGGCCGCAGCACCTTGACCGCCACCCGCTCGCCGCGCTCCCGGTCGACCGCCCACCACACGGTGCCCACCGCGCCGCGGGCGATCTCGCCGCCACACTCGTACCGGTCCATCACCGACCTCCCCGCCGCCGAAGCTAGGCGGGCGGGACGCTCCCCGGCCGGGCCCGGAACGGTGATGGCACGAACCTGGGGTCAGAGCCGGCTGCGCATCTCCCACAGCTCGGGATAGAAGCGCATCTCGATGC
This sequence comes from Asanoa sp. NPDC049573, assembly GCF_040676615.1. NCBI lineage: Bacteria > Bacillati > Actinomycetota > Actinomycetes > Micromonosporales > Micromonosporaceae > Asanoa > Asanoa sp. NPDC049573. Next base: position 607,580 of record NZ_JBFAPI010000003.1, on the reverse strand, counting down.
GCGAGCGCAGGTACGCGCCGCCCGCCGAGCCGCCGGTGCCGGGCTTGGTGCCGATCTGCCGTTCGGCCATCAGCACGTGCCGCGCCCGCCACAGCGAGAACGCCTGGTCGTGCGCGACGAGCGCCTCGGCGAGGTCCCAGAGCGCGCCGTAGCGCTCGCGGTCGCTGGCGATCCGCACGTACGCGGCGAACCGCGACTCGTCGGTCGACACGTCGAAGCCGGCCTTGGCCAGCGCCGCCAGGAAGCCGTCCCACAGGCTCGGCTCGTCGAGCCGGGCCTGCAGCCGGGCCCGGTCGTCGTCGGCCAGCCCCTTGAACCGGCGCAGGTAGCCGGGGTCCTTGGCGCCCGAGAGGAACTCGATCTCGCGGAACTGCGCCGACTGGAAGCCCGAGGCCGGCGCCAGCTTGTTGCGGAACGCGAGGAAGTCCTGCGGCGTCATCGTGTCGATGACGTCCACCTGGTTGACCAGCACCCGCTCGACCACCAGGCAGCGCTCCAGCCGCACCCGGGGCAGGTAGCTCTCCCCGGCCAGCATCCGGTCGCGGGCGTCGGTCAACTCGGCGAGCAGCAGCTTGAACCACAGCTCGTACACCTGGTGGATGGTGATGAACAGCAGTTCGTCGTGGGCCGGTGGCGACGACTCCGGGACCTGCTGGTCGAGCAGGTCGGGCAGTCGCAGGTAGGCGCCATAGGTGAGGCGGCCACCCTGCTCACCGAAATGGGCGTCGTGAAGGATCTCTTCGGTCACCCTCCGCACGTTAATCCCCTGCGTGTTTGACCTGCACCGGCGGGTGGAGCAGGCTGACTGCCCGTGGCGTCCGCGTTGCTGAGCTGGCTGGGTCTGCGCTCGCCCGACGAGCTCGCCGCGATCATGTCCCGGCGCCGTGACGCGGTCACCGGCCCGCCGTTGACCGACCTCGACACGCTCGCCGGGCGGCTGGAGAAAGACGGCTCGGTCGCCGCCGCCCTGTCCACTGTGCCGCTTCCGCAGGCCCAGGTGGTCGAGGCGCTGGCCGGCCTCGGCGGGCCGAGCGTCGGGCTCGACCGGCTGGCGCACCTGCTCGGCCGCGAACCTTACGACCCCGACCTGGCCGACGCGCTGTCCGCGCTGGCCGAGTTGGCCCTGGTCTGGCCCGACGAGGCCGGCGCGCTGCGGATGGCTGGGCCGCTCTGGTCCTACACGGAGTTTCCGCTCGGCCTCGGTCCGCCGGCCGGCGCGCTGCTGGAGGCCGTCGACCGCGAGCGGGTGGCGGGCATCGCGGCCGCCTGGGGTGTGCGCTCCGGCCGGCCGCGACCGGCTGTCGCGGCGGTGCTCGCCGACCCGGCACGCGTACGCGCGGCCGTCGAGGCCGCACCCGCGCAGGCCCGCGCGCTGCTCACCGAGCTCGCTCTGCACGGGCCGGCGGTCGACCCCACGGTGCGGCCCGATCCGGCGGTCGGCTGGGCCCTCGACCGCGGCCTGCTGATCACCGACGGCTGGCGCCGGGCGACGATGCCCCGCGAGGTGGTCACCGCGCTGCGCGGCGCCGGCTGGCGCGCGCCGTTCGACCCGCGCCCGCCGGTGCTCGCGGTCCAACTCGCGCCGGCCGCCGCCGTCGACCGGGAGGCGGTGGCCGCCGGCACGGTCGCGGTGCGGCAGGTCGGCGCGCTGCTCGACGTCGCGGAGCGCACCCCGCTGGCCTACCTCAAGTCGGGCGGCGTGGGCGCCCGGGAACTGCGCCGGGTGGCGAAGCTGATCGAGGCCGACGAGACGGAGGTCCGGCTCTGGCTCGAGGTGGCCTTCGCGGCGGGGCTGCTCGGCCTGGTCGACGAGACGGTCGCACCGACCACGGCGTACGACGACTGGCGCTCGACCAGCCCCGGCGAGCGGCTCGCGGCCCTGGTGACCGGCTGGTGGACGCTGCCCAACGTGCCGACGGCGGCGGTGCGGCCCGGCGGCGGAACGCCGCTCGCCGCCCTGCTGCCCGACCTGGCCTGGGCGCCGGTGCTCGACGCGCGGCCGGGCCTGCTGCGCCTGCTCGGCGAACTGCCGACCGGGCGCGGTGCGGCGGCGGCCGTCGACGACGTCGACCCCGACGCGATCGGCGACGCGCTGCGCTGGCGGCTGCCGCTGCTGGAGTCGGCCGACGCGCTGATCGACGGCACGCTGCGCGAGGCCCGGCTGCTCGGCCTCGTCGCGCACGGCGCGCTCACCGCCATCGGCCGGGCCCTGGTCGAGGCGCCCGGCATGCTGGCCGCCGTGTCGACGGAGTTGCTGCCCGACGCGGTCGCCGAGGCGATCTTCGAGGCCGACCTGACCGCGCTGGTGCCCGGGCTGCCGGCCGCGCCGCTGGCCACCCTGCTCGACGCCGCCGCCGAGCGCGACGGCTTCCGCTGGCGGTTCACCGCCCGCTCGGTGCGGGCCGCGCTGGACGCCGGGTTCTCCGGTGAGACGCTGCTGGAGGCGCTGCGGATCGTCGCCGCCGACGGGTCGCTGCCGCAGGTACTGGAATACCTGATCGACGACGCCGCCCGGCAGCATGGGCAGGTCAAGGTGCGGGCGGTCGGCTGCGTGCTGCGCACCGAGTCGGCCGGGCTGGCCGCCGAACTGCTCGGCTCCCGGCCGCTGCGGGCGCTGGGGCTGGTCGCGCTGGCGCCGACGATCCTGACCAGCCCGCGGCCGGCCGACGAGACCCTCGACCTGTTGCGCGGCGCCGGCTACTCCCCCGCGGGCGAGGACGCGACCGGGGCGCCGACCGTACGCCGGACGCCTCGGGTCCGCGCCACACCGCGACGGCGCAACGCGCATGTCCCGGCCGCCCGGTCGATGCCCGGCGGCGACCTGGTCGAACTCGCCGCACGCCTGCTCGACGCCGGGCCGGTGGCGCCGGCCCTGCTGGCCCTGGTCGCCGCCTCCGACGACGAACCGGCGCCACCGCCCGACAAGCCCACCGAGCGGCCGATGCTCTGGCTCGTGCCGGAGGCCGGCGCCGGGGCCGCCGACGACGAGCCCGAAGACGAAGCCGACCCGACTGCGGAGGTGGCCGCCGTGATCCGGCGGCACACCCCACAGCTCGACCAGCGCGAGCGCGACCTGCTGGTCTACGCGATCGCGGTCGGTGGCCAGGTCACCATCGACTACCGCACGGCCGGTGGCGACTTCTCCAGCCGGGTCGTCGAGCCGCTCGAACTCGACGGCAAGCGGATGGTCGCCTGGTGCCACCTGCGCGAAGACGAACGCGTTTTCGGCCTCAATCGGATTGAACGCGTGCGGCCCGCCTGACTACTAACCCATATGCGGGTAGCGGTGGTCGGTCGGCGGCACGAAGGTCTCCTTGATCGTGCGCGGGCTGGTCCACCGGATCAGGTTGTGCCAGGAGCCGGCCTTGTCGTTGGTGCCGCTGGCCCGGGCGCCACCGAACGGCTGCTGGCCGACGACCGCGCCGGTCGGCTTGTCGTTGATGTAGAAGTTGCCGGCCGCGTAGCGGAGCACCTCGGACACCTGGTCGACGACCCGGCGGTCATTGGCGAAGATCGAACCCGTCAGCGCGTACGGTGCGATGCTCTCCGCCTGTCGCACCACGTCGTCGAAGCGGGCGTCGTCGAAGACGTGCACGCCGAGGATCGGCCCGAAATATTCGGTGGTGAACACCTCGTTGGCCGGGTCGGAACACTCGACAACGGTCGGGCGGACGAACCAGCCCTCGCTGTCGTCGGCGGTGCCGCCGGCCAGCACGGTGCTGACCGCCGAGTTCTTGATCCGGTCGAGCGCGCCGGCGTGCTTGGCGAACGCCCGGGCGTCGATGACCGCGCCGCCGAAGTTGTGGAAGTCGGTGACGTCGCCATAGGTCAGGCTGTCGGCGGTCGCGGCCAACCGGTCGCGCAACCCGGCCTCCCAGATCGACCGCGGGACGTAGGCGCGGGACGCCGCCGAGCACTTCTGGCCCTGGTATTCGAAGGCGCCCCGGATCAGGGCGGTGTGCAGGGCGTCGACGTCGGCGCTGGCGTGCGCGACCACGAAGTCCTTGCCGCCGGTCTCGCCGACCAGCCGCGGATAGCCCCGGTAACGGTCGAGGTTGGTGCCGACCTCGTGCCAGAGGTGGCGGAACGTCGGCGTCGAACCGGTGAAGTGGATGCCGGCCAGGTCAGGGTCGGCCAGCGCCACCTCGGAGACGGCGAGGCCGTCGCCGGTCACCATGTTGATCACGCCAGGCGGCAGGCCGGCCGCTTCGAACAGCCGCATCGTGTAGTGCGCCGCGAACTGCTGGGTCGGCGACGGCTTCCAGACCACGGTGTTGCCCATCAGGGCCGGCGCGGTCGGCAGGTTGCCGGCGATCGCGGTGAAGTTGAACGGCGTGATCGCGTAGACGAAGCCCTCCAGCGGGCGGTGGTCGAAGCGGTTCCACACGCCGTTCGACGACCGGGGCTGGTCGGCCAGCAGGCCACGGCCGAAGTGCACGTTGAAGCGCAGGAAGTCGATCAGCTCACAGGCCGCGTCGATCTCCGCCTGATAGGCGGTCTTCGACTGGCCGAGCATCGTCGCCGCATTGAGCGTGTCGCGCCAGGGACCAGCCAAAAGGTCGGCCGCACGGAGGAAGATGGCCGCCCGATCCTCGTAGGAAAGGCTCCGCCACATGGGTGCCGCCGCCTTCGCGGCCGTCACCGCCGCCTGCGCGTCGGCGTTGGACGCGTTGTGGGTGACCCCCAGCACATGCCGGTGGTGGTGTGGCTGTACGACGTCGATGGCGTCGCCGGCACCCATGCGCTGCTCGCCGTCGATCGTCATGGTCAGCTCGGCCCGCTCGCCGGCGAGTTCGGCCAGGCGGCGCTGCAGGGTGTCGCGCTCGGCGCTGCCAGGCGCGTAGTCGCGCACCGGCTCGTTGCGCGGCTCGGGGGTGGTGAACAAGGCGTCCATCTTCGGCTCCTGACCGATCGGGGCGGCTTTGGCGACATCCGGCCCGCCGGCGCCGGGCGGTCAACCGGGCGCGCGGCCGCGGTGACCGGCGGGTGCCGGCGCCACGGCGGTGGGACCTCAAGCCATATTCGCACGTCCGGCCGCATGGGCACGGGTCCGCGCCCGCGCCCGGATGGTGTCATCGGCCCCGCGTACGCTGGGGCGTCGAGCGGACCGGGGTCGATCGGACCGAAGGGGAGACGATGAGCGAGCGCAGCGGGGCTGTGGGCACCGAACCCGACTCGCCCCCCGGCGAGGCGCCGGCGCTGATAGCGCAGCGGGTGCCGGCAGACGACGACCCCGAGGCGGCCGCCGTTTCGGCCGATCCGGTCGAGGCCGCGCCGGCTGACGAGGGCGTGCCCGACGACGACGAGAGAGCGCCCGTACGGATCTCGTCGCGGCCGACCGGGCGTACGGCCGGATTGATTCCCGCTCCTGGCGCCGCCTTGCTGGCGTTGCTCGCGCTGGCCTGGTTCGCCGCGAAGCTGTGGGGGCTCCAGCGGGAGATTTCGACCTCGGTGACCGACGCCGTGGCTATGGCGTCCGCGGCCATCTCGCTGCCGACGGTCGTGTCGGCCAGCCTGGTGGCCGGCGCGGCGACGGCTCTGGTCGCGGTCAACCTGATCGCCCGCGCCGGCTGGACGCCGACGGCTTCCGTCAGGTGGGCCGGTGCGCTGATCGCCAGCATCGTCGTCGGGCTGCTCGGCGCGCTGGGTGTCGTCGCCGGCTACGACGGCTCCGGCAGCCGGGTGCTGGCCGCGACGATCGCGGCGGCGGCGGTCGTCGGCGGCGCGGTGGCCGGCCTGCGACCGACCTCGGTGGTGGCCGCGGTGCTCTCCGGCTCGCTGAGCGTCTTCGCGGTGCAGTTCGCGCTCAACTACCTCGGCGTCGACGCGATCTCCGGGTCCAGCACGGGCGCCGCCTTGATCGCCGGGCTGGTCGCCGGCCTGGTGCCGTTCTTCTACCTGCGCCGGGTGACCCGGCGGGATACCACCGAGGGCGGAGCGCTGCGCTGGCCGGCCTACATGGTGGCCGGTGCCGGGGTGGGCCTTGCCCTGCTGATCACCGAGGTGGTCACCCGGGTCGGCGGGGCGCAGGTGCTCGACGCGGTCGCGTCGCTGAGTGACCTCGACCGCGCCTACCGGGCCCAGGTCGACGGCGACCGGCTGACCTACGCACTGATCGTGCTCTTCATCGGTGCGCTGGCGACCACGATCGCGTTCGGCCGCACGCTGCCGTCAAAGAAGCGTGTCTAACTCCGAGACGTCGAACCACTCCAGCTCGTGGTCCTCGGCGGTGTCGACGGTGAACTGCGCGTCCGGGTCGCCGGCCAGGGCCTCTTCGACCTGATCGGCGGCCGCGGCCACGTCGGCGGCGGCGTCGGCGCTGTCCACGTGGATGGCGGCGACCGACTTCACCGGCACCGGCCCGGTCAGCTTGACCATGCTGGAACCCAGCTCCGCGTCGACCCGCTGCACGGCCGTGCGGGCCAGGTCGGCGGAGACGACGACCCGGCGGCGCGGTGCGTCGGGGTCGCGCCGGAGCAGGCGCAGGGCGCTCTGCGCGGCGCGGGTGAAGGCGACGTACTCGAGCTCTTCCTCGTCGCCCTCCGCGTACCACTCCCGGAGGTCGGCGGTCACCGCGTGTGCGGCGGCCGCGGTCAGGCCCTCGTTGCGGAGGGCGGCGAGCATGGGCAGCGTCGCCGGCAGGTAGACCCGGATCAGAGCGTCTGGCACCGCACGTTCATACACTGCCGCCGGGTGTGGCCGCCAGCGGCGCGGTCAACGGGTCTGCCGGTCGGGTGACCAGCCCGTCGGCGGTGGTGACCGGGAAGCCCTCGCGGATCCAGTATTCGATGCCGCCGATCATCTCCCGCACCTGGTAGCCGCGGCGGGCCAGCTCGTGGGCGGCCTTGGTGGCGCCGTCGCAGCCCGGGCCCCAGCAGTAGACGACGACGGGCCTGGTCTTGTCGGGCAGCTTCTTGGCCGCGTGCAGCGGGATCGTCTTTCCGGGGAGATGGATGGCGTACGGGATGTGGCCCTGCCGCCAGGAGGCCAGGTCGCGGGTGTCGACGAGGGTGAACGGCGGGTTGTCACCCGCGGCGTGGACGTCGGAGACGTCGGTCTGGAAGGCGAGCTTGGCGGCGAAGAAGTCCTGGGCGTTCATGGCTGTTGACGCTATGTGGGTGCCGGTCCAGGTTGAAGTGGCGGTGCACGGTCCGCGGTTGTTTTCGGCAGCGATTCCCCGGTAGTTTGCCTTCGTGACCGCTGATTCCCCGGTGATGGACGCGACCGACTGGCGATTGCTGTCAGCGCTGCAGCACGACGGCCGGGCGTCGTTCGCGGAGTTGGCGCGGGCGGTGGCGATGTCACCGAGCGCGGTGGCCGAGCGGGTGCGGCGGCTGGAAGAGGCCGGCGTGCTGGTCGGCTACCGGGCGGTGGTCTCGCCCGCCGCCGTCGGCCTCGGGATCATGGCGTTCGTCCGGTTGCGCTATCCCACCGGCAACTACAAGCCGTTCTACGCCCTGCTCGACACCACCCCGGAGATCGTCGAGGCCCACCACGTCACGGGCGAGGACTGCTTCGTGCTCAAGGTGATGGCCCGCTCGATGCCCCACCTGGAGACGGTGGCCGGCCGCATCGCGGGGCTGGGCTCGGTCACGACCAGCGTCGTCTACTCCAGCCCGTTGCCGCTCCGCGAGGTCTCCGCCGGTGCCGCGCTGCCCGCTGGCCCCGGGGCCAAGGCATAGGTGCTGCCGCGAAGCAGTCGGTGGCAAACTAAGCCAACCGAACAATCAGTGGGGTGACACGCGTGGAGTCCAGATTCCTGCAACTGTCCGAGGTGGCCGAGGAACTGGCCGTCTCCGACTCGCAGGTCTACCACATGGTCCGCAGCGGCGAACTCCCCGCAATCAAGATCGGCGGCCGCGGCCAGTGGCGGGTCGAGCGGGTCAAGCTCGAGGAATACATCGCGCGTAAATACGCCGAGACCGCGGAGTGGGTCCGCAGCAACCCGCTGGTCGACTAACGCGCGGTTTCCGGGCAACGGGGTGTCTGCTTTCGGCAGACGCCCCGTTTTCATGTCAAGCCATTGACGATGGCCGAGGTCTGAACTCAGAATGAACCAGTCGGAGGCAAACGAAGGCAAACGCAAGATTCTTTGTCCGACCAGCCACCCGGGGAGGCTGCCCGATGCCCACTACCGAAGCCACTGTCCAGACCGCGCGGCCCGAGCCGCACCCGGCGCCACGCGGGTCGGTCAGCCGGCGAGCCACGCCCGGCCCGGCGCCCTACCGGGTCGCCCACGACGGCGGCGCGTCCCTCGTCCGGCGCTCGCCCCACCAGAAACGCACCGTGACCCGCGGCTACTTCCCACCCATCCCGGTCCGGCCCGCGCCCACGTTCGAGCCGCCCTATGTCGACGAGCCCGGCGCCGACGAGTGGTACCGCGAGGCCGCCGGCCAACTCGCCTTCGACTTCGCGACCCTGATGCGCCAGCGCGACCCCGGCCCACCGGTGCGGGTGACGCCACCACCCACCCCGCCGGCGCCGCTCGAGCCGCAACTCTCGGCTTCGCCCGAGGCCCGCACGGCAGCCCGCCGCTTCACCCGGGCGTGCCTGGAGATCCTCAACGGCTACCGCCCGGCGGCCCACGTCCGTTCCTTGTCGCAGCCGAGCACCGCACACACCCTGATCGACCAACTCGTCGACGCCCTGCGCCGCATGCCCGGCCCGCCGGCCACCCCCCGTCGTCAACACCAGCCCGAGTTGGTGAAACTCCGCCGCCTGCGGGTCAGCGAGCCGGCGCCCGGCGTCGTGGAAGCGGCGGCGGCGCTCGGCACCGACAGCCGCACCTGGGCCATGGCCTTCCGCCTGGAGTTCAAGACCACGACCTGGCTGGGCACCGTCCTCCAGGTCATCTGACACCCGGAGCGCCCACTGGTGCGGGCACGCCGGTGGGCGCTCCGGGCTCCAACCCCCGGGCGCGGTCACCCCCGCCGCGCCCGGGCCAACCCGCCGCGCAACGAAAGGTCGCGCAACGAGAAAAAGCCGAGCCCGCGGCGTGCGGCGCCGCCGCACGCGACGACCAGCACACCCGACCCGCGAAGCCAACCAACCGACCCAGCCCCCACCAGCCACGCGGCCGCACGCGACAACCAGCACACACCCGACGCCCGAACCAACCAACCGACCCAGCCCCCACCAGCCACGCGGCCGCACGCGACAACCAGCACACACGCGCCCGAACCAACCAACCGACCCAGCCCCCACCAGCCACGACACCGCACGTGACAACCAGCACAGCCGACAGGCGAAGCCAAACGGCGCAGACCCCACCAGCCACGACACCGCACGCGACAACCAGAACACCCGACGCCCGAAACCAAGCAACCGACCCAGCCGCCGCCAGCCACGACGCCGCACCGGGACCACGAGAACGGGATGGCCTGGCTGCGCGGGCAAAGCCGACGACCGCGGGCGCCCATGGCGGCTGCGGCCGCACCCGGCCCGTGGGATCGACGGGAGAACGACGACGTAGCTCAACCGCTCAACGCCACGCCACAAGCACGCGCCGCCGGGCGCGCCAGCGACCGAAGGACTCACCCGACGCGGCCAGCCAAGCAACCGCCGCCGCCAGTCAGACACGCGGCGGGTAAGCCGCCGCGGCTCGCGCAGGCAGGCACATCGAGAGGCGGCAACGCCGGGATCGGGGAACCCAGACACCGCGTCCACCGCGGGCGCCGCAGGGACCGCGGCGGGTGGGCGTGGGCGGGTGCGGGCCGCCAAGGGGCAGCGCCGTCAGGAGGGAGGGGTCTAGCGGCCCGCACCACGCAAAGCGAAAGCCCGCCTCCCCGGAACGAGGGGGCGGGCTTTACGCGACGATCAGGACCCCGTGGGAGATCCGTGGCAGCGCTTGTATTTCTTGCCTGAACCGCACGGGCATGGCGCGTTGCGGGACGGGCCGTTGCTCGGCGCAGCGGCGCTGCGGCCCGGGGACGGGCGGCGGCCCGGTGTCGGGCGCGGGCGGTCGCCGTCGCCGGCCGGAGCCGGGCTGCCGACGCCCAGGGCCGGTGCGTGCTGCATCGGCGGCTGGGGCTGGGTGTGCTGCACCGCGACCCCGCCGCCGCCGGCGGCGCCGTCGATGGTGGGGGCCGAGTATTGCAGGCCCTGGGGGCGCGAGGATCGGCCGAGGCCCTTGGCCTTGATCTCGATCGTCGCGTCGTCGGGCACCGGGAGGGCGCCGCGGGCTTCGGGCTCGGCAACCGCCTCGGGGGCCGGGCTTTCCTCGACCTGGACCTCCAGGTTGTAGAGGAAGCCGACCGTCTCCTCCTTGATGCCGTCCATCATCGTGGCGAACATCTCGAAGCCCTCGCGCTGGTATTCGACCACCGGGTCGCGCTGGGCGTAGGCCCGCAGGCTGATGCCCTCCTGCAGGTAGTCCATCTCGTAGAGGTGCTCGCGCCACTTGCGGTCGATGACCTGCAGCAGCACCATGCGCTCGAGCTGGCGGGTCGCCTCGACGCCCAGCTCTTCCTCGCGGCGGTCGTAGGCGTTGTGCGCGTCGTCCTTCATCCGCGCGAGCAGGAAGTCGGCGTCGATGCTGCTGCGCTCGCCGCCCGCCTCCTCCTCGACGTCTTCGATGGTCACGCCGACCGGGTAGAGCTGCTTGAGGCTCGACCAGAGCTGGTCGAGGTCCCAGTCTTCGGCGTAGCCGTCGGCGGTGGCGCCCTGCACGTAGGCCTCGATCGTGTCGTCGATCATGTGGCGGACCTGGTCGTGCAGGTCTTCACCGTCGAGCACCCGCTTGCGCTCGGCGTAGATGACCTGGCGCTGCCGGTTGAGCACCTCGTCGTATTTCAGGACGTTCTTGCGGATCTCGGCGTTCTGGCCCTCGATCTGGGCCTGCGCGCTGCGGATCTGCCGAGTCACCATCTTCGACTCGATCGGCACGTCTTCGGGGATGTTGAACCGCTCCATGACGGCCTCGACCGCGCCCGCGCGGAAGCGGCGCATCAGCTCGTCTTGCAGCGACAGGTAGAACCGGGACTCGCCCGGGTCGCCCTGCCGGCCGGAACGGCCGCGGAGCTGGTTGTCGATGCGGCGCGACTCGTGGCGTTCGGTGCCAAGCACGTAGAGGCCGCCGGCCTCGATGACCTCGTCCGCTTCTTTCTCGCAGTGCTGCTTCCAGCGGGGCAGTATCTCCTCGAACGCCTTGGCGTAGTCGTCTTCGTGCTCGACCGGGTCGAGACCGCGCTGGTGCAGTTCGGCGGCGGCGAGGTTGTCGGCGCTGCCGCCGAGGAGGATGTCGGTGCCGCGGCCGGCCATGTTGGTCGCGACCGTGACCGCGCCCCGCCGGCCGGCCTGCGCGATGATCTCCGCCTCCTGGGCGTGGTATTTCGCGTTGAGGACCGAGTGCGGGATGCCACGGCGGCGCAGCAGCTGGGACAGGATCTCGGAGTTCTGCACCGAGACCGTGCCGACCAGGATCGGCTGGCCCAGCGCGTGCCGCTCGGCGATGTCTTCGATGACCGCGTTGAACTTGGCCTTCTCGGTCTTGTAGATGACGTCGGGGCGGTCGAGACGGATCATCGGGCGGTGGGTCGGGATCGAGACCACGCCGACGTTGTAGACCTTGTTGAACTCGCCGGCCTCGGTCTGCGCCGTGCCGGTCATGCCGGACAGCTTGTCGTACAAGCGGAAGTAGTTCTGCAGCGTGATCGTGGCAAGAGTCTGGTTCTCCTGCTTGATCTCGACGCCTTCCTTGGCCTCGATCGCCTGGTGCATGCCCTCGTTGTAGCGGCGGCCGTGCAGGATGCGGCCGGTGAACTCGTCGACGATCAGCACCTCACCGTCGTTGACGATGTAGTCCTTGTCGCGCTTGTAGAGCTCTTTGGCCTTGATCGCGTTGTTGAGGTAACCGACCAGCGGCGTGTTCACCGACTCGTAGAGGTTGTCGATGCCGAGCCGGTCTTCGACCTTGGCGACACCGCGCTCGGTGATCGCGATCGTGCGCTTGGCGTAGTCGACCTCGTAGTCGCCCTCGCCGTCCTTGCCGACCTGGAGGCGGGCGACGACGCCGGCGAACTCCGTGTACCACCGGGCGGAGTGCTCGGCCGGGCCGGAGATGATCAGCGGCGTGCGTGCCTCGTCGATGAGGATCGAGTCGACCTCGTCGACGATCGCGAAGTTGTGACCGCGCTGGACCAGTTCGTCCTTCGACCACGCCATGTTGTCGCGCAGGTAGTCGAAGCCGAACTCGTTGTTGGTGCCGTAGGTGATGTCGCACTCGTAGGCGGCGCGGTGCTCAGCCGCCGGCCGGTTGGGCAGCACGACGCCGACGGTGAGGCCGAGGAACTGGTGCACCCGCCCGACCCACTCGGCGTCACGTTGCGCCAGGTAGTCGTTGACGGTGATGACGTGCACGCCCTTGCCCGAGAGGCCGTTGAGGTAGGCCGGGAAGACGCCGGTCAGGGTCTTGCCCTCACCGGTCTTCATCTCGGAGATGTTGCCGAAGTGCAACGCCGCGCCACCCATGATCTGCACGTCGTAGGCCCGCTGGCCCAGCACCCGGGCGGCCGCCTCACGGGCGGTCGCGAACGCTTCCGGCAGCAGGTCGTCGAGGGTCTCGCCCTCGGCCAACCGCTCCCGGTATTGGAAAGTTAGGTCACGGAGTTCTTCGTCGGTGAGGTTGACGTAGTCGTCCTCGATCGAGTTGATCGCATTTGCGATGGCCTTGAGCCGGCGCAACATGCGTCCTTCGCCCGCACGAAGGAACTTTTCCAGAATCGACACGGATCAACGCTCCCCTAGACGGTCTGCCGAACTATGGTAGGCGCTCCTACGGGGTGACTGTCAGGGGCGGTTCCCGACGAGCAGGTTATTACGGACATAATGACGCTAACGCCGGGCGAAATCCCGTTATGCCCCGGGGGAACCGTCCGGCAGGATGACCGCGTGGAGCCCCCGAAGATCATCGAAGATGGCCTGGTCGTCCGCGCGTGGCGGGCCGATGACGCGGAGTCGGTGGAGCAGGCTTGCCAAGATCCGGACATTCAGCGCTGGACCTCCGTCCCTGTTCCGTACCGCCGCGAGCACGCCGACTTTTTCGTCGGTCAACTCGCACCGGAAGCCTGGCACACCGGCACCGGCGCCCCGCTCGGGGTGTTCGACCAGGCCACCGGGGAGCTGCTCGGGTCGTGCGGCCTGATCTCACTGCGCGCCGACCGCGCGATTGGTGAGATCGGTTACTGGGTCGCGCCCTGGGCCCGCGGGCGGGGCGTGGCCACCGCCGCCACCCGCGCCGTGGCGCGGTGGGCGATCGATCAGGGCGTACGCCGTCTCGTCTGGCGGGCCGAGGTCGGCAACCACCTGTCCCGGCTCGTCGCGCTCCGGGCCGGTTTCGCCATGGAGGGCATCGCCCGGCACGACATCGAGGACCGCAGCGGTGAGCGGCGCGACGCCTGGGTCGGCTCGCTGCTGCCCGGCGACTCGACCGACCCCGACGTCGCCGCCCCGGGCTCGCCCGAGGCGCGGCGGGCGGTGGTGTTCAGCCGGCCGCAGCCCGATCTCTTCGCGGCCACCCGGGCTGGCGAGATCAAGCTGCGCCCGCTGGAGGAGCGCGACATCGAGGCGCTCACCGACAGCTCCAACGATCCGGAAACGGTCCGCTGGACCACGGTCCCGCACCCCTACCACCGCGAGCACGCCGAATACTTCGTCCGCGACTACTGCCCCGGCGTCTGGCTCCGCGGCACCGGAGCGGTGTTCGGAATCGGCGATCCCGCGACTGACGCGTACGCCGGGATCATGGAACTGCGCCTGCACCCCACCCGCCCGGCGCTCGCCGACGTCGGCTTCGTGGTCCCGCCGGAGGCGCGCGGTCGCGGTTTCGCGCCGGCCGCCCTGTCGGCCGTCTGCGCCTGGGGTTTCACCGCGCTGGGGGTCGAGCGGATCGGTTGGTGGGCCAACGCGGGCAACGAGGCCTCCCGTCGGGTCGCGGCGAAGGCCGGCTTCACGTTCGAGGGCACCAACCGCGGCTACCTGGAGCACCGGGGCGAGCGGGTCGACGCCTGGACCGGGGCACTGTTAGCGTCCGATGAGCCGTTCAACGGGAGGGCACCGGCATGAAGCCCGAAACCATCGAGACGAGTGGCATACGGCTGCGCCTGGTCCGCGACGACGACGCGGCCGACATCGAGAACGCCTGCGACGACGCCGAGATACGCCGGTTCCTGCCCAGCCTGCCGCAGCCCTACACCCGCGACGACGCGCTGCGGTTCATCCGCGCGGCGACCGACGAGGCCTGGGCGACCGGTGGCGCCAACTACGCGATCGCCGACCCGGCAACCGACCGGCTGCTCGGCACGATCGGCGTGCACCACGTCGACACCGACCGCGCGCAGGGCGAGATCGGCTACTGGGTGGCGCCGTGGGCCCGCGGCAAGGGGCTCGCGACGACCGCGACCAAGGTGCTCGCGGCGCACGCGTTCACCGACGGCTTCGACCGGCTCGAGTTGCTGACCGCCTGGGAAAACCCGAAGAGCATCCGGGTCGCGCTTTCGGCCGGCTTCAAGCCCGAAGGCGCCCGCCGGGGCGCGGCGCGCAACGCCGACGGTTCGCGGCGCGAGGTCGTGGTCTTCGCCCGGCTGGTCGGTGACCCCGACGAGCCGGTCGCCCGGCTGCTGCCCGACCTGCCCGGCGGCGCCCTCTCCGACGGCGTGCTGACCCTGCGCCCGCTGGGGCCCGGTGACGCCGACTTCTACTTCGACCTGCTCAGCACCCCCGACATCATCGCCTCGCACGTGCCGCCGGTCGCGCCCGACCGCGAGGAGGTCCAGTTGCGCTGCGACCGGGCGGAAACCCGCTGGCTGCTCGGCGAACGCGTCGACCTGGTGATGGTCGACGCGGCGACGGGTGCGCCCGCCGGCGACATCGGCCTCTACTACCAGGAGCCGATGACCGGGCAGGCGATGATCGGCTACTGCGTGCAGCCGGCGTTCCGCGGCCGGGGCTTCGCGCGCCGGGCCTCCGTGCTGCTGGGCCGCTGGGCATTCGACAACACCGGCATCGCCCGGCTGATCGCCGGGACCAACCCGAGCAACGCCGGCTCGCAGCGGGTGCTCGAGGCGGCCGGCTTCCTCCGCGAGGGCTACCAGCGCAGCCGCCTGCCCGGGATCGCCGGTGGCCGCATCGACGACGTCCTCTGGGCGGTCCTGCCCGGTGATCTCCGCGAGACCAGCTGAACGGTCATCGCCGCGGTTGCACCTGTCGATTAAGGTGAGCCCACTTGCAGCGGGACCTGGGAGATGAGATGACTGTTCGGCGGCGCAACACTGCGCGCGTCGTTCTGGGCGCCGCGTTCCTCGGCCTGGCGGCGGGCGGGGTGGCGGCCTGCGACTCGGCCGACGACGACCACACCTTCTACTGCGTCGACCAGAACGACACGATCGTCGACGAAGACGACTGCGACGACGACGGCAACGGGCACGGCGGTTTCTTCTTCTGGGCACACTCGCCGCGCTACAAGAAGGGCCTGCGGCCCGGCGCCAAGCTGCCGTCGGGCGGCTCGAAGTTCGCCTACAACGACGCCGCGCAGCGCACCGCCTGGGGGCTGCCGGCGACCGGCCGGGTCAGCAACGGCACCGTGAAGTCCAGCGTGGTCGGCAAGGGCGGCAGCAGCAGCGGCAGCAGCAAGTCGTCCGGCGGCTGAGGTGCGGCGGGTCGCACACGGTGTGCAACGAGAGGCTTGGGAGCGGGCCAACGCGGCGCTCGGGCTGACCTACAACGAGACTCCGCTGCCCGACGGGCGCGTCATCTCCTATTGGCGCGAGGGCCCGTTCTACGACTTCGACCTCGACGAGGTGCTCGCGCTCGAGGAGGCGGCGGCCACCCTGCACCGGATGTGTGTGGCCGCGGGCGACCACATCGTCGCCGGCTGCCCGCGCCGCGACCGGGCCGTTCGCCGGGAGGCCTACCTGTCGGCCGAGTGCTGGCCCGACACCTGCTTGATGGCGAAGATCGGCATCCCGGAATACGTGCACGAACAGGTGATCCGCACCTGGTTCGACGGTGACAAGGACGCCTGGACCCACGCCGACAAGGACCTGTTCGGTGCGCACACGCACGCCCCGCAGGGCCCCGACTACTCGCCGAGCGTCTACGGCCGCTTCGACCTCTGGTACGCCGGCAAGGGCAGCACGCCCAAGCTGCTGGAGTTCAACGCGCAGACGCCCACCGCGCTGCTGGAGAGCGCGGTGATCCAGTGGGCCTGGCTGGAGCAGACCGGCCAGACCCACCACCCCGAGCGGCAGTGGAACGCGCTGCACGAGCGGCTGGTCGAGGCGTGGCAGCGCAACATGGCGGAGTTGCGCGCGGCGCGACCGTGGCTGCCGGAGCGGCCGACGATCTACTTCGCCTACGAGACCAGCGAGACCTCCGGCGAAGACCGGATGAACGTGGCCTACCTGATGGAAACCGCCACCCAGGCGGGCTTCCCGACCGAACTGATCGCGATGAGCCAGATCGGCGTCGACCAGGCCGACGGCACCATCCGCTTCCAGCGCGGCCAGTTCGACGTGGGCCCGCCGATCGACGTGATCTTCATCCTCTACCCGTGGGAATGGCTCTGGCACGAGGAGGGCGGCCGGCCGATCTTCCGCAACATGGCCGACCCGACCAAGCGCGGCACGGTCTGGATCGAGCCGCCGTGGACGGCCGCGCTCTGGTCCAACAAGGGACTGCTGCCGGTGCTCTGGGAACTGTTCGGCGACAAGCCGGAGGGCGAACTGCTGCTACCGGCCTACTTCGCCACGGACAAACCCGCGACCATGACGTCGTACGCGAAGAAGCCGATCTGGTCCCGCGAGGGCGCCAACGTCGAACTGGTGCGCGACAACGTGCGGCTGGTGGCCAACAACCAGGGCGACTACGGCGCCGAGGGCTTCGTCTACCAGGAGTTGCGCGAACTGCCGTCGTTCACCGGGCTCGAGGGCGTCTGCCACCCGGTGCTCGGCGTCTGGATGATCGACGGCGAGCCGGCCGGGCTGGGCATCCGGGAAGGAGTGGGCGTCGACGGGCTGATCACCCGCAACGACGCCCACTTCGTCCCGCACACGATCAACTCACACCTGTAGCGAGATGATCCCGTAGTCGTATCCCTTGCGGCGGTAGACCACGCTCGGCTGGCCGCTTTCCTTGTCGTTGAACAGATAGAAGTCGTGCCCGACGAGCTCCATCTGGAAGAGCGCGTCGTCGACGGTCATCGGGTCGCCCGGGTGTTCCTTGACCCGCGCGACATGCCACGGCTGGTCGTCTTGCTCGTCTTCGTCGGCCACGGCGTAGCGGTCGGCCGGGTCGTCGAGCACCGCGGTCGAGGTCCCCTTGGCCCGCCGGGCCGCCGGAACCACCGGCTCGGCCGCCTGCAGCCCGGCCGTGTGCTCGGCCACCGAAACGGGCGTACGCCCACGGCTGACCCGCCGCCGGTCGGCCGCGCGGCGCAGCCTGCTGTCGAGCCGGGTGATCGCCGCGTCCAAGGCGGCGTAGAAGTCGGAGGCGCAAGCCTCGGCGCGGACCACCGGTCCACGAGACGCGCAGGTGATCTCCACGCGTTGACAGTGGTCGGACTGGCGCGGATTGCGCTCGTGGAATAACTCGACGTCGACCCGGATCAACTTCTGGTCGTAGCGTTCGACCTTCGCCAACTTGTCGGCGACGTGAATCCGGAAATGCTCGGGCACCTCAACGTTCCGGCCCTTGACGACGATGTCCACGCGTTACCTCCCACAACGATCTGTGCTGATGCGGTGGTGATGATGGAAGGCCGGTAACGCCGCGTTGTGACCCAGGGCGTCAACCGACCGGACGGTGCGCCTCCTTTCGGATGCGGGTCCCCTCGGGGCTTGGACCACAGTCCTACCCTGGTGAATTTCACGCTAACGCCGGTTGGCCCGCCAGTCACCCCCTGTCAGCCCGAGGGTTCGTAGAAGTTTCGCCCAGTAGGCGCGATCGGGTGAAAACGGACCTACTGAGGGTGACGTTTGCGTGTCGCTGCGAGTATGGCGGCGCCGTCGACGGGAACCCCGGCGCGAATCAGGATCGCGGTCAACGCGGCGAGCGTGGCGCCGGTCGTCACGATGTCGTCGACGACGATGACCGCGCGGCCCCGTGCGGCTTCTCGGGCGCGGTCCATGCGCTTGTGACGCGGACGAAATGCTGCGGCGGCGGCAATTGCCCGCTGCGCACTGTCGAGGTGGGTGGCGTCGGGCTTGGGCAAGGCGCGCAACGGTTGTGCGACCGCCGTTGGCCAACCGGCGTGCCGCAACGCTTTCGCCGCCCGGTCGGCCAGCCGGCGCATGTGGTCGCCATGTCGCTCCCGCACCGCCGCCGCGGTCGACGGAACAGGCAACAGCAACACCGGCCGGCGTAGGCCACCGGCAGCGGCCGCGACGGCCTCGGCCAGCAGCACGCCCAGCGGCGTCGCCAGCGTCACGCGGCCGCGTTCCTTGTAGGCCAACAGCGACTCGCGCAACGGGCCGGCGTATTCGCCCACCGCGACGCACGGCGGCAGGCCCGGCGGGGTCGGGGCCGGGCGCACCGGGTGGACGCGCAGCGCGGCGAGGGTTGTGGCGCATTGGGCACAGGCGCCGTGCCGCAGCCGGACATGCGGGGTGCGGCAGCCAGCGCACTCGGCCGGCAGCACGAGGTCGGCGAGCGCGGCGAGCAGCACGATCAGTAGACGAAGAAGGGCGACATGGGCTGGCTCGGGTTTTCGGTGCCCGGCGACGGGGCCGCCGTGTCGCCGGCCAGCGCCGAGCGGTCCAACTGCGGCGACAGACCACCGCGGGCCAGGAAGAGCAGGCTGTCGGACTCGTAGAGCACGGTGGTCGAGCGGTCCAGCACCGTGCTCTCCGGGTAGGCAGCGATCATGGTGATCGGCCCGCGTGCGTCGAAGACCCGGGTGTTGCGGCGAGCGCCGTCGACGGTCACGTCGACGATCGAGAGCTTGCCGTCGTCGTCGGTGCCGCCGACCGACAGTGCGGTCTCGCCGGTCCAGGCGACCGCAGTCTGATCTTTGAGCGGATCGACCAGTTTCCACGGCGCCTTCGGCTCCAGAAGACCATCCTGGGTTACCGCGACGGGCACGACATAGACATGCCCGTCGGCGACCAGCGCGATGCGCTGGCCGTCGGGAGCGGTTGCCACGGCGGTGATCTTTCCCGACACCCCGCTCAGGGTGATCTTGCGCGGCTGGCCGCTGGTGCCGAACGTGTAAAGCCCCTTGTCGGTCGTCACCAGGCCCATCTCGGACCTGGGCAGCCAGACAGGTGTCGAGGTCGGCCTGATGGCCCCGGGCAGCGGCGCGACGCTGCTGACGGCACCATCGGGAGCCGCGGTGCCCACCTGCAACAGGCCGGCGTTGTTTCCCGCGCCGGTAACGATTGCGGCTTCGAGGTCGCGATCGGTGCGGTTGAAGGCGGCCCACTGCAGGTTCTGGTTGACGCCGGCGGCCAGGGGCAGGTTGCCCGGTGTGCCGGCCGGCTGGCCCAGCGCCCGCGCCTT
Source organism: Asanoa sp. NPDC049573 (assembly GCF_040676615.1). Lineage (NCBI taxonomy): Bacteria > Bacillati > Actinomycetota > Actinomycetes > Micromonosporales > Micromonosporaceae > Asanoa > Asanoa sp. NPDC049573. Next base: position 588,089 of record NZ_JBFAPI010000003.1, on the reverse strand, counting down.
CCCGTCGAGAATCGCGAACGCGTGGGTCTCGGGACCGATCGGGTAGGTCACGCTGTTGAGCAGGTCCGGGCCGATGTCGTAGGTCTCTTTCGGCTGGCCGTTGATCTTCAGTTGCAGCTTCTGCGGGCGCAGGCCGACTCCGCGGACTGTCCACGCGGCCTGCTCGGCCAGGAGTCGCCCGTCGTCGTCGTTCTTGATCGCGTCGGGCGACCAGTTCATGGTGAGCTGGTCGTTGTCGAGGGGCGCGTTGATCAGCAGCTTGCTGCCGTCGGGCAACGCCGAGGCCACGGCTTCGATCGCCGGCGAGGGACCACCCTCGATCATCTTCAGCAGCTCGGTGGGCACCCGGGAGATGCCGACCTCGTTGGGCAGCCAGCGCAGGTCTGGCACCAGCGCGGTCTTCTCGGTGTTCCAGAAGTAGACCGGCTGCTCGCGGTAGTAGGTGGTCAGCGCGTCGACGTCGAGCAGCGGCAGCCCGGGCGGCACCTTCGTCAGGTGCCAGCCACCGGCGGCGTCGTCGGGCTCGACCCTCAGGTCGTAGGTGGCCTCTCCCGCGGGGGTGGCTTGCGGCGACGGGACGACCGCGCCTTCCGCGTTGAGCACGCCGAGGTAGGTGACCGTGAGCTTGACGTCGCGGTTGTCGCGGGCGACCTCGATCCGGTTCACCTTCACCACCGCGGCGCCCAACTTGAGGGAGACCGTCACGCCGCCGGTCACGTAGTCCTGAAGTCGTTCGATGGTGTTGTCTACGTCGAACTCGCCGGCGGGGGCGGCGAGAAAGTTGGCGACGAACTCGCGGACGGAGGTCGCGTCGGTGCGTTTCTTGGGCGGCTCCGCGACGTTGGGCTTCTGGTTGGAGCCGGACTGCGGTGCCGCTTCGACCTGGACCTCGGTGTGGTCGGGGATGCCGCACCCGGCGACCAGGCCGCCGGCGAGACCGACGGCGACCACCAGCGCGGCCAACCGGCGGCTCATCGGGGCAGCTCCGCCGGGGCCTGGGTGATCGCCCGCGGCTGCACGGGCGGTGTCACGGCGGCCAACTCGGCGTCGTCGGGCACCAGCCGCAGCGGCGAGCCGCTGAGCCGGTCACCGGCCCGCACCGGCAGCGTCAGCCGGAACTGGGCGCCCTGGCCGGGCGCGCCCCAGGCCTCGAGCCACCCGCCGTGCAGGCGGGCGTCTTCGAGGCTGATCGAGAGCCCGAGCCCGGTGCCGCCGGTCTGCCGGGCCCGCGACGGGTCGGCTCGCCAGAACCGGTTGAAGACGAGCTTCTCCTCGCCCGGCTTGAGCCCCAGGCCGTGGTCACGGACCGCTACGGCGGCGGCCGTGCCGTCGGACACCAGACGGATCACGACGGGCTTGCCCTCGGCGTGCTCGACCGCGTTGCCGATCAGGTTGCGCAGGATGCGCTCGACCCGGCGCGGGTCGGCCTCGACGATCACCGGGCCGGCCGGCACGTCGAGTTCCAGCGGCACGCCGCACCGCTCCGCCAGGCCGCGTAGCGGCTCGACCGACCGGTGCACGATCGGCACCAGGTCGGTCGGTTCGGCGTCGAGCATCGCGAAGCCCGCGTCGTAGCGGCTGATCTCCAGGAGGTCGGTCAGCAGGCTCTCGAACCGGTCGAGCTCGGTCTGCAGGATCTCGGCGGTGCGGGAGACGTCGGCCGGGAACCGTTCGCGTTCCGCGAAGATCAGGTCAGCGGCCATCCGGACGGTCGTCAGCGGCGTGCGCAGCTCGTGTGACACGTCGGAGGTGAACCGGCGTTGCAGGCGCGACATGTCTTCCAGGCGGACGATCTGTCTCTGCAGGTTGGCGGCCATCTGGTTGAACGAGGCCGCGAGCAGGGCGAGGTCGTCTTCCCCGGTGACCGCCATCCGCTGGTCGAGCAGGCCGGCGGAGAGCCGTTGCGCGGTGCGGGCGGCGACCCGGACCGGGCGCACGACCAGGCGGGTGACCAGCGCGGAGAGCAGGCCGAGCAGGAGCACCAGGGTGGCACCGGTGGCCAGCACGGTGGTGCGGATCTGGGTGGCGGCGGAGTCCTGGGTGGTCAGCGGCTCGACGTAGTAGAGCTGGATCTGACCGAACTTCGTGTTGACCGGGGTGCCCTCGACCAGGTATTTGACCCGGCCGGTGCGGTCGAGGTCGGCCGACCGGATGGCGGTCGCCTTCTGGCCCGCGTCGACCGCCCGGGTGATGTCGGCGGTGAGCACGCTGGTGATGTCGACCTGCCGGGACGGCACCGTGCTCAGCTCGTTGACGTTGTCGGCCCGGACCACGACGAGCCCCGCGCTCGGGTCCTGGGAGTCGCCGCCGCCGAGGTAGAAGACGATGTCCTGGAGCGTGCCCTGGACGTTGGGCTCGAAGGGCTTGTCGAAGACGACGAGCTGCTCCTCGGCGTAGCCGCGGCCGTAGTCGAGCTGCGCGGAGACGCTCTCCTTGGCCCGGTTGAGCAGGATCGTCGAGCTGCGGTAGGCGACCACGTAGGCGAAGACCGCGACCAGCAGGCTCGACACGACCAGGGTCAGGGTGACCACCCGGACCTGGAGTGACCGCCGCCAGGTGTGTTCGGCGGTCGCGAAGAAGAGGGCCAGCTGTCGGAAGGCGCGACCCCAGACGGCCCGGGCGCGCGCCCAGGCCGTTTTGAGGACTTCGTCGAGTGACGCTCCGCTCACGATGACGCCAGGTTATCCAGTGCCGGCCTTGTAGCCGACACCACGCACAGTGAGGATGATCTCGGGTCGCTCGGGGTCTGGCTCGATCTTGGCGCGCAGGCGCTGGACGTGCACGTTGACCAGGCGGGTGTCGGCCGCGTGCCGGTAGCCCCAGACCTGCTCGAGCAGCACCTCGCGGGTGAACACCTGGCGCGGCTTGCGGGCCAGCGCCACCAGCAGGTCGAACTCGAGCGGGGTGAGCTTGACCTCGTCGCCGTCGCGGGTGACCGTGTGCGCCGGCACGTCGATGGTGATCTGGTTGCCGGGCGGCCCGATGGTCAGCATCTCGGGCGCCGCGTCTTCGCCCCGGCGCAGCCGGGCCCGCATCCGGGCGACCAGTTCCTTCGGCTTGAACGGCTTGACCACGTAGTCGTCGGCGCCCGACTCGAGACCGAGCACCACGTCGACGGTGTCGCTCTTGGCGGTCAGCATGACGATCGGGACACCGGACTCGGACCGGATCGACCGCGCCACGTCGATGCCGCTCATGCCGGGCAGCATCAGGTCGAGCAGGACGATGTCGGGCCGGTTGTCTCGGAACGCCGACAGGGCGCGCTCGCCGTCGGCCACGAACGAGGGCAGGAACCCCTCGCTGCGCAGCACGATGCCGAGCATCTCCGCCAACGCGGGATCGTCGTCCACCACCAGAACCCGGGCTCTCATGGCACCAATATTCCATCCGCGTTCATCGCGGTGTGACCGGCCGGCCGGCGGAATCTTGACAACGACCCGGCGGACGGTCTCGGCAATTCGGTCTTTCGGCGTCGATCCGGGCCGGCCGGTGCGCAATCTCCCGTACTCCGGTCCCCGGGCGTGACGTGCGCCATGCCACGATGACCGCTATCCCACGCAGCCTCCGGAGCCGACCCTGGACACGTCAGCACTACCCCGGCGCCCCCTCACGGTGGGCGAGCTGCTCGACGCCGCCCTCCTGTTGCTGCGCGTCCACGCCGCGGCGCTGCTGCCGGTCGCGGCCGCGCTGGCGGTCGCCGAGCAGCTTCTGCTCGCCCCGCTGCGCGACTGGTCCGAGTTGCTGCTGTCCGACCCGTTCCGGGCGGTCGAGGAGGACTTCGGCCGGCTCTGGGTGGTGCTCTGCGCCGGCGCGGGCTGCGAAGCGGTGATCATCGCGCTGCTGGCCGCCCCGGCGTCCCGAGCGGCCGGCGCGCTGCTCCTCGACCGCCGGCTGAGCAACCGGGCCGTGCTCGACCCGCGCGGGCTGCGCCCGGTGGCGACGGCCGCGGTCGCACTGTTCGCCGGTCTGCTCGTGGCCACCGTCTCGTTCGCCGGCCCGTTCTGGGCGCTGGGCTTCGGCTTCTCCGCGCTCGCCGTGCCGGCCCTGGTCGTCGACCGGGTCAACCCGCTGCGGGCGGTCGGCCGCGGCTTCGGGCTGGCCGGCCGTTCCGGCGGCCGCGGGCTGTGGATCCTGCTGCTGGGTTATCTGACGTGGTGGCTGATCCGGATCCTGGTCGGCACCGCGGGCGGCGGCCTGCTGACCGAACTCGTGCCGATCGACCGGGAGGCGGCGGCCGTGCTGCTCACCGGGATGCGGGCGGCGGTCAACACGCTGGCGTACGCGGCCCTGGCCTGCCTCGCCGCGACCCTGCATCTGGAGACCCGGTTCCGCACCGAGGGGCTCGACATCGCGCTCGGCCGGGGCCTGGGCACCGGGCCCGACCCGCTGGCGGTGCGCCGGTGACGGGCTTCGCGCGCTGGTGGACCGAGACCGTGGCGGCGATCGGCGACCACCTCGCGCTGCACTGGGTCGTGCTCATCCTGCTGGCGCTCGCGGCGATCGTCGCGGTGCTGTGGTCCAACTGGGCCCGGCTGCGCCGGGTGCGGTGGCGCCGGCCGGCGTTCAGCTTCCGGCGCCGCCGGAAGACGCCGGAGCCCGACCAGCCCGACGACCCGGCCGCCGACGCGCTCGAGCCCGACGCGCTCCCCGACCTGCCGGCCGCGACGTTCCTCTCGCGGGCCGACCGGTTCGCCGCGGAGGGCCGCTGGGCCGAGGCGGTGCGCGAGCGGCTCCGCGCCGTGGTCCGGCTGCTGGTCGACCGCCGGGTGATCGAGCACCATCCAGGATGGACGGTCACCGAGTTGGCGTCGGCCGCGGGCCGCAGCGCGCCGGCCACCGACCGGCCGCTCGGCGCGGCCGGCGTGATCTTCTCTGACATCTGGTACGGCCAGAAGCCGGCGACCGCTGACGACGACGCGACGATGAAGCGTCTGGCGTCCGATGTGGACCTCGCCTTGACCGGTGCCCGGGTGCCGGCGAGCCGGCGGGCCGAGTCGTGACGGCGACCAGGCCCTCGACCGGCGGCCGGCTGGCCGCGCTGCGCCGGGGCTGGCGGGCCGGCCAGCGCACGATCATCCCGTTCGGCGTCGTCGCCCTGCTGCTGATCGGCTCGCTGGTCACGCACGCCGTCGACACGCCCGACACCGACGACGCCGACTTCCTCTCGCCGACCAGCACCGCCCCGATCGGCTCGGCGCGGCTGGCCGACCTGCTGCGCGGGCGCGGCGTCACCGTGGTCCGGCAGACCGACCCGCGTGCCGCGCTCGCCGACGTGGGTGCCGGCGGCACCCTGTTCGTCCCGGCGGCCGAATACCTCGACCCGCTGACCACGAGCCAGCTCGCGTCGCTGCCGCGCAGCGCCCGGGTCGTCCTGGTCGACCCGCCGACCCGGACGCTGGAGGCCATCCGGGCGCCGGTGCGGCGCGGCCACCGGCGCTGGGCGACGGCGGTCGAGGCGACCGGCGACTGCGCCATCCTCGGCGTCGGCGCAGCCGGCTCGGCGGCGGTCCGGCGGCAGAGCTACGACGCCGAGGGTCCGCACGACCGTTGCTACGGCGGCGGCGTGGTGCACCTCGCCTACCCGAACGACCTGATCGTGGTGGGTGCGACCGACCCGTTCCGCAACGACCGTCTCGACGAGCATGACAACAGCGCGTTCGCCGCCGGCCTGCTCTCTGCCCGGCCCCGGCTGGTCTGGCTCGACCTGCACGAGCGTTACGAGCCGCCGTCGGCGCCCCGGCCGACCTACACGCGCGACCCCGAGCAGGACGACACCTACCTCCCGACCCCCGACGAGACCGGCGAGCCCACCGGGCAGCAAGGGGACGGCGGCGACCGGCCACGCCCGGACCGGGCTGAGGCACCGGACGACCGCGACAACCCGCTGAGCCGGGCCTTTCCGCCCTGGCTCTGGGCGATGCTCGCCACCCTGGGCGCCGCCCTGCTGCTCCTGATCCTCTGGGCCGGCCGGCGGCTCGGCCCGGCCGTCAGCGAACCGCTGCCGGTCGAGGTGCGCTCCGGCGAGACCGTGCTCGGTCGGGGCCGCCTCTACCGGCGGGCCAAGGCCCGCGGGCCGGTCGCCGAGGTGCTTCGCCGGGCCGCCCTGCGGCGGATCGAACCGGCGCTCGGCCTCGAACCGTCGCACACACCGGCCGAGGTGGTCGACGCCGTCGCGGTGCGCACCGGGCGCCGCCCGTACGACGTCGATGGTCTGCTCTATGGCCCCGAACCGGCGCACGACGACGAGTTGCTCGACCTCGCCCGCGGCCTCGACGCCCTGGCCGACGAGATCACCGCGGAAACCCCCCGCGACACCCCGCCCGGCAGCACCGGGCCCGACCAAGGAGAACCACGGTGACCCTCGCCGCCGAACCGACCGCCGAGACCGATCCCCGGGTGGCCCTGCACCGACTGCGGGCCGAGGTCGCCAAGGCGGTGGTCGGCCAGGACGCGACCGTCACCGGGTTGTTGATCGGCCTGCTCTGCCGCGGCCACGTGCTGCTCGAAGGCGTGCCCGGGGTGGCCAAGACGCTGCTGGTGCGGGCCTTCGCCGCCGCGCTCGACCTCGACATGAAGCGCCTGCAGTTCACCCCCGACCTGATGCCGGGCGACGTGACCGGGTCGCTGGTCTACGACCCGCACGGCGCGGCCTTCACGTTCCGCCAGGGTCCGGTTTTCACCAACCTGCTGCTCGCCGACGAGATCAACCGGACGCCGCCGAAGACCCAGTCGGCGCTGCTCGAGGTGATGGAGGAGCGCCAGGTGTCCGTCGAGGGACTGCCCCGGCCGCTGCCGGAGCCGTTCCTGGTGATCGCGACCCAGAACCCGATCGAGTACGAGGGCACCTACCCCCTCCCCGAGGCCCAGCTCGACCGGTTCCTGCTCAAGCTGGCCGTCCCGCTGCCCACCCGCGACGAGGAACTCGGCGTGCTGCGCGCACACCACCAGGGTTTCAACCCGCGCGACCTGACCGCGGCCGGGATCCGCCCGGTCGCCACCGCCGCCGACCTGGCCGCCGGGCGCGAGGCGGTCGGCCGGATCGGCGTGGTCGACGTGGTGATGGGCTACGTCGTCGACGTCTGCCGGGCCACCCGCGTCTCGCCGTCGCTCGAGTTGGGTGCCTCGCCGCGCGGCGCCACCGCACTGCTCGCCGCCTCGAAGGCATGGGCCTGGATGTCCGGCCGTGAATACGTCACCCCCGACGACGTCAAGGCCGTGGCCCGGGCGACCCTGCGGCACCGGGTGCGGCTGCGCCCGGAGGCCGAGCTCGAGGGCGTCACCGTCGACCAGATCCTCGATGCGGTGCTCGGCACCGTACCGACCCCGCGCTGACGATGGTCACCTGGCGGGCCGCCCTGCTGCTCGGCGTCGCGGCGCTCACCCTCCCACTGTGGCCGTCACCCTGGTGGGCCGCGGCCGGGCTCGGCGCTCTGGTGCTCGCCGCATCCATTGTGGACGCGGCGTTGGCCGCGCCGCTGCGCGACATCGCGTTGTCCCGGCGGGGCGACTCCTCGGTGCGGTTGGGCCAGTCGGCCGAGGTGCGGTTGCTGGTGCACAACGGCGGCGTGCGCCCGTTGCGCGGCGAGATCCGCGACGCCTGGGTGCCCTCGGCCGGCGCGGTCACCCCGCCGGGCCGGGTCGTCGTGCCGCCCGGCACGACCGTGACGCTGCCGGCGACGCTGACCCCGACCCGGCGCGGCGACCGGCCGGCGGTGCGGGTGACCGTGCGTTCGCACGGCCCGCTGGGCCTGGCCTTCCGGCAACGGGCCGGGCGGCCCGCGACGCCGCCCTGGCGCGTCCGGGTGCTCCCCCGCTTCGCGTCGCGCCAGTTGCTGCCGGAGAAGACGGCCCGGCTGCGGGTGCTCGACGGCACGATCGTGACCCGCGGCCGCGGCCAGGGCACCGAGTTCGACGCCCTGCGCGAGTACGTGATCGGCGACGACGTCCGCTCGATCGACTGGCGGGCCAGCGCCCGCCGCTCCGACGTCATGGTGCGCACCTGGCGCCCCGAGCGCGACCGCCGGGTCGTCTGCGTGCTCGACACCGGCCGCACCTCGGCGGTCCGGATCGGCGACGAGCCCCGCCTGGACGCCGCGATGGACGCCGCCCTGTTGCTGGCCACCCTCGCCGCCCGCGCCGGCGACCAGGTCGACCTGCTGGCCGTCGACACCGCCGTGCGCGCCTCGGTCTCCGGCGCCGGCCGGCAGGCGTTGCTGGCCCGGCTGGTCAACGCCCTCGCACCGCTCGAACCGGCGCTGGTCGAGACCGACTTCGAACTCGTCGTCGGCGAGGTGCTCCGCCGGGAACGCAAGCGGGCCCTGATCGTGCTGTTCACCGCGCTCGAACCGGGCGCGCTGGGCGAGGGCCTGCTGCCGGTGCTCCCCCGGCTGGTGGCCCGCCACAAGGTCGTCGTGGCCGCCACCCACGACCCGGTGCTGCGCGACCTGACCACCCGTGCGCCGCAGACCCCCGCCGACGTCTACGCGGCCGCGGCCGGCCACCGCGCGCTCGCCGAACGCGACCGGGTGGCCTCGGCCCTGCGCCGCGGCGGCGTCGAGGTGGTCGACGCACCCGCGACCGAGTTCGCCGGCGCGGTCGCCGACACCTACCTCACGCTGAAGGCGCTCGCCCGGCTCTAGGCCCGATCCGGCGGAGAGGCCCTGAAGACCGGCCACGCCAGCGGTGGTGTCGGGTCTTCGGAGTAGGGAGACCCCGGCCGCACCAGCATCGCGGCCGGCGCGTGCACCGTCTCGACCGGTGGCGGCTCGACCTGCCTCGGCACCAGTTCCGGCCAGATCGCACTGCTGACCGCGCGGGCCCGGGCGAGCCGGGCCCGGGAGCGCCGGTGCCGCTCGGCGATCACCGCGGCCAGGTAGGCCCAGCCCGGCACGCCCGCCGGCGCCGGCGGCGTGGTGACCGCCGCGAGTTCGGCCGCCAGGGCCCGCCCGAGGTTGCTGCGGGCCGGCTCGCGCAGGTCGCGGCCGCGGGCCAGGAAGTGCCGCACGGCCAGCGCCAGGTCGTCGGAAACGCCGGTCAGGTCGAGGGTCAACGCCCAGCCGGCGAGCGGCGGCGGCATGCCCGGCACCCAACCCCAGCTGGCCGGCGTGCGCTCGTGGATGACCATGGTGCCGGCGACCAGGTCGCCCAGGCGCTTGCCGCGCGGGTTGCCCAACATGGTCGCCAGCGCGGCGATCCAGGTGACCGGTGGCAGCAGCACACCCGGCCACTCGGTGGCCACCCCGACCAGGCTGCGGGTCAGCGCGTGCCGCAGCCGCACCGGACCGCCGTCGTCCCGGACCACCCGAAGGCCCAGGGCCGCCTTGCCGACCGTACGCCCGCGAAAGAGGGTTTCGCAGGTGACCGGGTAGCCGACCAGCAGCAGCACGGTGGCGACGACGACGATGCCCTGCCAGGTCGCATAGTCGAGATCCAGCGGCATCGCGCTCAGCACGATCGACCCGATCGCGAACAGCACCAGAGCGATGACCACCAGCACCACCAGGTCGAGCAGCAGCGCGGTGACCCGCGATCCGGCGCGGGCGGCGCGCACCTCGAGCTCGACGGCTTCGCCGGTGACGACCCGGTCGGAGGGGAGTGGTTGCGCGCTCACCCGCACAGTGAACACTATGAACCCGTGGATCTCGACGCCTACGTTGCCGAGCACGACGCCGAGTGGCGCCGGCTGGAAAACCTGTCGAGCAAACGTCGCCTCTCCGCCTCCGAGGTCGACGAGCTCGTCACGCTCTACCAGCGATCGGCGACGCACCTGTCGGTGGTCCGCAGCCGCACACCCGACCCGGCCCTGATCGCCAGGTTGTCGCGCCTGGTGCTGAGCGGCCGGGCGGCGATCTCTCCCGGCCCGCGGATGCGCCTGGCCGATGTCGGGCGCTTCTTCACCACGGGATTCCCGCTCGCGGCCTACCGCGCCTGGCCGTGGTGGTGTGCGGTGTCGACGGTCTTCACGGTGCTCAGCTTCTTCCTGATGTTCTACACGGCCGAGCACCCGGAGGTGGCCCGCACGCTGATCGGCGACGCGGCCGCGCGCCGGCTGGTCGACACCGAGTTCGCCGCCTACTACTCCGAATACTCGCCGCACACGTTCGCGTTCTCGCTGTGGACGCACAACGCGTGGCTTTCGGTGCAGTGCCTGGCGTCGGGCGTGCTGATCGTGCCGGTTCTCTGGCTGTTGTGGAACAACGCCCTCAACGTCGGCCTGAGCGGCGGCGTGATGATCCAGTACGGCGAGGCCGAGCAGTTCTTCAGCCTGATCACGCCGCACGGGCTGCTGGAGCTGACCGGTGTCTACGTCGCGGCCGGCGTCGGCCTGCGCATCGCCGGGGCCTGGATCCGGCCGCCGCGGCATCTGACCCGCACCCGCTCGGTCGCCGCGGCGGGCCGCGAGGGGCTGCTGGTGGCGGTCGGGCTGGTCTTCCTGTTCGCCGTCTCCGGCGTGATCGAGGCGTTCGTGACGCCGTCGTCGCTGCCCGCCGCCTTGAAGATCGCCATCGGGGCGGTCGCGTGGTTGGGCTTTCTCGGATATGTGGTGGTCTTCGGTTCGGCGGCGCACCAGGCGGCGAAGGCCCGCGCCGCCGCCGAGGCGGAGGCGGCCCGCGCGCTGGCACTGGCTGGCCCCGACCGTCTGATGAGCACGATCGACTCGGGTACGTCCGACGCACCACCGTTGCCGGTGCCGGCCAGCCTTACCTGACCGCTTCGTTCTGCCGCCCGTCTGTCCACGCCCGGCCCGGCGTGCCGCCGGTCACATTCGCGTGACTAGAGTTAGACACTAGAGTAACTCTTTAGCGGAGCACTCAGGGTGGTTGGTCGCAGGCTCAACGAGGGAGACGAATGGGCACTCAACAGGCGGTCGCGAACGGGCAGCCCGCAGCCGTGGAAAGCAGCGTGCGCCGGCGATTGCGGGCCGTGGCGACGTGGGCGGCGTTCGTCGGCGGGCCGGTGTTCCTGGTCGGAACGATCCTGCACCCGGCCCGCGACGGTTGGGGAATGGCGAAGGTCGGCGAGCTCTACGGCCTGACGCACGACGTGCAGGCCACGGGCCTGCTGCTCCAGGTGGTCAGCCTGGCCAGCATGCTGGCACTGGGCCTGGGCGTGCGGTCACGCCGCGACCTGACCGGCTGGTACGCCAGCCTCGTCGGCACCCTGCTGTGGTTCGCGCTGATCGTCTTCGACGGCTCGCACAACCCGGTGCGGGCGCACTACGAACCCAGCCTCGTGCACACCACGAGCGACCTCGACGCCCCGTCGGCGCTCATCGTCTTCCCCGCCCTGCTCATCTTCCCGACCGGCTACGCGGTGCTCGCGTTCGCGCTGCGCCGCGTCGGGATGACGGCCGTCGCCGTGCTGCTCAGCGTCGGATCGCTGGTCTACACCGTCGGCGGGGTGTTCATCTTCACGTCCGGGCCGGGTTTCCCACTCATCCAGATCTTCGAGGTCGCCGGCGCCGCGGCGTTCGCACTCGGCTACGTCCTGCTCGGCCGCCGCGCGTCAGTGGAGCGGCCTTAGCCCCTTGCTCCGCACCCTTGCGGGAAGCGTCGGACGGCCCCGGCGCTTCCCGCACGGGTGCGGAGCAAGGAGCAAGGCTCAGGCGAAGAGCGCCTGGCCCCAGAAATCGCCGGCGTCCTTGACGCCGCCGGGGCAGGCGAACAGCGCGCTCGACACGTGCCGGATGTATTCGTTCATCACGTCGTGGCGGGCGAGTTGCAACTGGATCGGCACGAACTGCTTGTGCGGGTCCCGCTGGAACGAAATGAAGAACAGCCCCGCGTTGAGCCGCCCCAGGCCGTCGGACCCATCGACGAAGTTGTAGCCGCGGCGCAGGATCCGGGCCCCGCCGTTCTGGCTGTGATGCGCCAGCTTCACGTGCGCGACGTCCGCGATCGCCGGCTTGCCGTCCGGACCCTTGACCGCGAAGTCGAGTTCGTCGAACTCGTTCTGGTGGCCCAGCGGCGCACCGCTGCCCTTGGCTCGGCCGACGATCTCCTCCTGCTCACCAAGCGCGGTGCGGTCCCACGTCTCGATGATCATGCGGATCTTCCGGGCCACCAGGTAGGACCCACCGTCCATCCAGGACTGGCCGTCGCTGCCACGGGCCCACAGGTGCTCGTCGAGCAACGCGGTGTCTTCGGCCTTCAGGTTCGCGGTGCCGTCCTTGAAACCGAACAGGTTGCGCGGCGTGGCCTGGTCGCGCGACGTCGACGAGGTGCGGCCGAAGCCGAGCTGCGACCACCGTACGCTGACCACGCCCATGCCGATCCGGGCCAGGTTGCGGATCGCGTGCACCGCCACCTGCGGGTCGTTGGCGCACGCCTGCACGCACAGGTCGCCGCCGGAGATCTCGGGTTGGAGCGCGTCGCCGGGGAACTTCGGCAGCTCGGCGAGCGCGGCCGGGCGTTTCGCGGCCAGGCCGAACCGGTCCACACCGGACGCGTCCCGGAACAGACCCGGGCCGAAGCCGACGGTCAGCGTCAGGCCGGCGGGCGGCAGGTCGAGCGCCTCGCCGGTGTCGTCGGGTGGCGCCTCCGGGATGCCGTTGACCGCGCCGATCGTGCCGGCGTCCTGGCCGGCCGTCATCCGGGCCGCGGCCGCCGACCAGTCTTTCAGCATCGACACCAGGCGGTCGCGGTCTTTCGTGATCACGTCGAACGCGACGAAGTGCAGCCGGTCCTGTGCCGGCGTGATGATGCCCGCCTGGTGGTCGCCGTGAAACGGGACAGCGCCGCTGGCCGCCGCCGTTGGGACCGAAGGATCCGAGTCAGCGGCCAGCACGGCCGACGCGCCGGCGGCGGCGCCCGCGATGCCGGCCACGCCGACACCGGCGAGCGTCATCGCCTGACGACGAGAGATTCCCATCGGTGGACCTACCCCGCCACCACGGCGGCGACCTTGCTGATCGGCTCGGCCAGCGCGTTGATCACGTCGGAGAGCCCCTTCAGGTCGGCCTGCGACAGTTCGTTGTGGAGCTTCCAGCCGTCGCCGTCGCGGTGCTTGGCCAGCTCGGCGTCGACGTTGGCGAACTCGGTGTCGAGCTGCTTGACCAGGTCGGTGTTGCGCTGCTCGAGAGCCGGCCGAAGCGCGGCGATGGCCGCCTTGGATCCTTCGACGTTGGCGTTGAAGTCCCAGAGGTCGGTGTGCGAGTAGCGGTCCTCCTCGCCGGTGATCTTCCCGGTGGCGACCTCGTCGAGCAGCTCCTTGGCGCCGTTGGCCAGCTGCAGCGGCGAGAGCTGCTCGGCCTGCGCCCTGGCGACGATCTCCTTGACGTTGACCAGCAGCTCGTCGGCCATCGGGCCCGACTTGGAGATGTCGCCGGTTTTCCACAGGTCGCGCTCGAGCGCGTGGAAGCCGGTGAACTTCATGCCCTCTTCGACGACCTCTTCGCGGCCGTCGATCTTCGGGTCGAGGTCACCGAAGATCTCGGCGACCGGCTCGATCCGCTCCCAGTAGGTGCGGGCGACCGGGAACAGTGCCTTGGCCTTCGCGACGTCGCCGGCCTTGACCGCGTCGGTGAACTCCTGGGTCTTGGTCAACAGGGCGTCGGTCTGGCTCTTGACGTAGCGCGAGTAGTTGCCGGTGGCGTCCTTGAGCGCGGCGTCCTCGGTGAGCGGCGCGGACGAGCCGTTGACCTTCAGCGGGCCGCGGATGCCCTTGCCGCTCATGCCGGGCTTGCAGGCCGTCTCGTAGGTCCCGGCGGCCAGCTCGACGTGCAGCTCACGACTCAGGCCCGGCGCGATGTTCTCGACCTCGCCCATCACCCGGTCGCCGGCGGCGTACACGTAGAACTCGGTGACCTTCCCGCCCTTGTTGGTGACCTTGAATTGCACGGTGCCGGCGTCGACATCCGTGACGCCGACCTCGCAGGCTGAGTCGGTGGCGTTGACCGTGATCGGCCCACCGGCCGCCGTCTCCGCGCCCGACCCGGCGTTGTCGTCGCTGCTGGAGCAGGCGGCGAGACCACCAGCCAACAGGGCGACCGCGACGGTCGCGAGGTATCTGCTGCGCATTCAAGAACTCCCGATCAGGACTTCTGCGTGGTGGACGCAGGGGTTGCGGTCGTCGTTTCCGCCGGCACCGCGGCAGGCGCGGGCTTGCGCTTCGCCGGCTTGAGGAAAATCGCCAACACCGGGATGCCGTACGCCACCCAGGCGATCGTCTCCAGCACCGTCGGTGCCGGGGTGATGTTGAACATTCCGGCCAGAACGCTGCCGTACCAGGAACTCGGGTCGAGCGTGCCGCTGATGTCGAACGCGAGCGTGTTGAGGCCCGGCAGCACGCCGGACTCCTGGAAGTCGTGCACCGCGTACTTGAGGATGCCCGCGGCGACCAGGATCAGCAGGGCGCCGGTCCAGGTGAAGAACTTGCCGAGGTTGATCCGCACGGCGGTGCCGTAGAGCAGGATGCCGATCACGATGGCGCTGGCGACGCCGCCGATCAACGAGTAGAGCGGGCCGCCGTCGGTGCGCACGCCCTGGACCGCGGAGTAGAAGATCAGCGCGGTCTCCAGGCCCTCGCGGACGACGGCCAGGAACGCCATCACCGCGACGGCGATCGAGCCGACCGCGAGCGCGTCGGTGAGCTTCGTGCGCAGCTCACCGGCGATCGACCGGGCGGCCCTGCGCATCCAGAAGATCATCCAGGTGACGAACACGACCGCGGCCAGCGAGGTGATCGCCTCGAACAGCTCGCGGTCCTTGTAGTCGGCCAAGAGCGAGGTGCTCGTGTAGGTGAGCATCCAGCCGAAGAGGACGGAGACGGCGACCGCGATCGCGACGCCGACCCAGACCTGGACCAGCCGGTCCTTGCGCTGTGACTTGACGAGGAAGGCGACAAGGATGCTGACCACGAGGGTCGCTTCCAGACCTTCGCGCAGACCGATCAGGTAAGTGGCGAACATGTCGCGGGGCTCCGGTCACGCTCGGTGATAGGTACGCCTTAGTAAGGGCAGCCATACCTTCTCTCCGGTCGGGCGCGAAGTCAAGTTAGGTGTGTAACGTCTCGGCGTGTGAAGGCGTTCGTGCCGTGGCTGACCGTGCTCGCACTGGTCTACGTGCTCAACCTGGTTCACCTGCGGCCGCTCGCCACGGCGCTCGCGGTGGGCTGGCTGCTCTATTGCGTGTGGACCTGGGTGCGCCCGAAACGCCGCCAGAACACCACTGACTAGCGACAGCGCAGAGATAGACGAAGGCCCCCCGCCGGGC
The DNA here is from genome assembly GCF_040676615.1 of Asanoa sp. NPDC049573. NCBI lineage: Bacteria > Bacillati > Actinomycetota > Actinomycetes > Micromonosporales > Micromonosporaceae > Asanoa > Asanoa sp. NPDC049573. The sequence continues at coordinate 572,877 of NZ_JBFAPI010000003.1, read as the reverse complement.
GTACCGGCGAAGGGCCTTCGTGCTTGATTTCGATCAGTAGCGGTAGTGGTCCGGCTTGTAGGGGCCCTCGACCGGGACGCCGAGGTAGCCGGCCTGCTCCTTGCTCAGCTCGGTGAGGTGGACGCCGAGCGCGTCGAGGTGCAACCGGGCGACCTTCTCGTCGAGGTGCTTGGGCAGGGTGTAGACGCCGACCGGGTACTGGTCGAGCTTGGTGAACAGCTCGATCTGGGCGATCGTCTGGTTGCTGAAGCTGTTGGACATCACGAAGCTCGGGTGCCCGGTCGCGTTGCCCAGGTTGAGCAGGCGGCCCTCGGACAGCACGATCACCGAGTGGCCGTCGTCGAAGCGCCACTCGTCGACCTGCGGCTTGATGTTGATCCGCGTGGTGTCGGGGCGCTTCGCGAGACCGGCCATGTCGATCTCGTTGTCGAAGTGCCCGATGTTGCCGACGATCGCCTGGTGCTTCATCCGCGCCATGTGCTCGTTGGTGATCACGTTGAAGCACCCGGTCGCGGTCACGAAGATGTCGGCCGTCTCGACCACGTCTTCGAGGGTGGCCACCTGGTAGCCGTCCATCGCCGCCTGCAGCGCGCAGATCGGGTCGATCTCGGTGACGATGACCCGGGCGCCCTGGCCGCGGAGGCTCTCCGCGCAGCCCTTGCCGACGTCGCCGTAGCCGGCCACCACCGCGACCTTGCCGCCGATCAGCACGTCGGTGGCCCGGTTGATGCCGTCGATCAGCGAGTGGCGGCAGCCGTACTTGTTGTCGAACTTCGACTTGGTGACCGAGTCGTTGACGTTGATCGCCGGGAAGAGCAGGCTGCCGCTCTGCTGCATCTCGTAGAGGCGGTGCACGCCGGTGGTGGTCTCCTCGGTGACGCCCTTGATGCCGGCGGCGACCCGGGTCCAGCGGCGGTTGTCCTCCTGGAGCGAGCGGTTGAGCACGCCGAGGATGACGGCGTATTCCTCCGAGTCGGCGGTGTCTGCGCTTGGCACCGCGCCAAGACCTTCGAACTGCGCACCCTTGTGTACGAGCAGCGTGGCGTCGCCGCCGTCGTCGAGGATCATGTTGGGGCCCTGGCCGTCGGGCCACAGCAGCACCTGCTCGGTGCACCACCAGTATTCCTCGAGGGTCTCGCCCTTCCAGGCGTAGACCGGGACACCGGCCGGCGCCTCGGGCGTGCCGGCGGGGCCGACCACGATCGCGGCCGCGGCGTGGTCCTGGGTCGAGAAGATGTTGCAGGACGCCCAGCGGACCTGCGCGCCGAGCGCGGTGAGGGTCTCGATGAGCACCGCCGTCTGGATGGTCATGTGCAGCGACCCGGTGATCCGGGCGCCCTTCAGCGGCTGGGTCGCGGCGAACTCGCGGCGGAGCGACATCAGGCCGGGCATCTCGTGCTCGGCGAGCTGGATCTCCTTGCGTCCGAAGGCGGCGAGGCTCAGGTCGGCCACCTTGAAGTCGCCCTCGGCGAGGGTGCGCGGACGGTCACCGGTCGACGCGTCGTGCGCCGGAAGGGTGCTGGTCATGAAAGCTCCTAGTCGGTCGCGCTTCGTTGGCGACATGTTGGGCTCAGCGCCTGATCGATGTTGGGCTCAGCGTCTGATCGCGACCATCGAGCTTACGCGGAGCAGCGTTACCCCGCGCCGCCGCACGCCCTGTGGCGTGGTGGCGGCCGGTCCGGGTCTGGCGGGCCAAGCCGGGAGCCCCCGTCCGCACATAGCGCACGGGGCGGTGGGTGGTCGGCGGATAAACCGCTCAACCCCACACCGCCCCGTGCATCCCCCCGGTTTGGTTCCCCCGCGCGTGACTCGGACCTTCGTCGCGATAACGCTGCGTGGTTATAGAGTCACACCGCGCAGTCTTCCCTGTCAAGAGAATGCGGATATTTCCTGATCTGTTCTCACGGGATGGCCGCCCACGCGGTCCACTGCCTTCGCTCCGCCGGTGAGGCGCCTGTGCGCTCAGTGACCTAGCGAGCCGACGTAGACCGCACCAGCACCGGCGATCATGAGCGGCCCGGCACCGGCCGGACCCACCGCGGCGCGTCCCGGAGTGAGCGAGACCACACCCGTGGCGTCTCCGATCGTGACCTCACCGGCCGTGCAGAGCGCCAGAACGGCCCCGTCGAGCCGCAGTTCGGTGGGGCGGATGACACGGTGGAGGGAGAAGTCGTCGACCGGGACGGGCCAGGTGACGACCCCCGGCGCCACCTCCACGGGCTTGACCACCGGGTCGTGAAGGACGTCGAAGCGCAGGACCTGGAGCAACTCGCCCACGTCGACCCGCTTGGGCGTCAGGCCGCCGCGCAGGACGTTGTCGCTGGCTGCCATGATCTCGACCCCGGTGCCGGCGAGGTAGGAGTGCAGGTTGCCGGCCGGCATCCAGACCGCGTCACCCGGCTCCAGGCTGACCGGGTTGAGCAGCAGCGCGACCAGCACGCCGGGGTCGCTCGGGTAGTGCGCCGCCAGCCGCCGCACGAGCGCGAGGTCATCGGCCGGCGCGTTCGGGCCGCCCGCGGTGACCAGGGAGACCAGGTCGGCGCGCTTGCCGGGCCAGGTCAGCAGCAGCTCGACCGCGTCGGCGATCTCACCGCGGCGCAGGTGGGCGACCACCGGGTCGAGGGCCGGGCCGCCGAGGGCCTCCAGCGCGTCGGCGGACCGTCGCGGGTCGCGGAAGCCGCAGAGGGCGTCGAACGGCTCGATCGCGACGAGAAGTTCGGGCTTGTGGTTGGCGTCGACGTAGTTGGGGTCGCCGGCCGCGAACCGCTCCCGCGCGTGTTCGAGGTCGGGATGGGCCTGCAGCGAGAGCGGTGCCTCGGCCGCGAGCAGCTTCATGAGGAACGGCAGGCGCGGCCCGAACCGGGCCACGGTCTGGCTGCCGAGCCAGCCGGTCGGCGCCGCGGCGATCGCTTCGGCCAGGCTCACCGGACCGTCCTCGCCGTCTAATGTCGACGGTGCGCCGGGGTGTGCGCCGACCCAGAGCTCGGCCTCGGGGCCGGCGCTGGGCACCGCGCGACCCTGTAGTCGGGCGAGCACGGTGCGCGAACCCCATGCGTAGTCACGGATAGGGCTATCGAGTGATTCCACTGTGGCCAGTCCCTGGGTAAGCGGTGTCGCGCGGATCGTGCTGCTGGGTTTCCGCGTCCAGGCGCACGCGGAGGTCGGTCGGCCGCCGAGGGGGCGGCGCAGCGATCATCGCCCGCGCCCGCAAGGCCTTAGCCCACGGCGTCGTGCTGCGGTGATGCACGCGACACCCCCTCGCACCGTCGGTCGGCGGCACCTGGTGCTGCTCGGGCCGCCTGGAGAGTCTGGTGCACGCCGCCCCAGCGCCCTGGACCGCCCGCGTGCCGGGCCGCCCTCCGCTTCGCGTTGGTCTCCCCCTTCGCACCGGCATTCGCTCCGCTTCGCGCCGCTCCGCTTGGGGTCTGGCCGCGGCCTCGGGCCGCTCTCCCCTTCGGGCCGCAATCCGCTCGGGCCGCACTCCACCTCGGGCCGCCCTCCGCTCGGGCCGCGCCCAGAATCGGGCCGCAATCCGCTCGGCCGCTCTCTGCTTCACACTGGCCTCCGCCTTGGGCCGCACACCGCGTCGGGCTCCCCCGCCGCCGGCCGCACTCCGCGTGGCTCCCCCTCCGCCGGGCCGCTCTCCGCGTCGGGGCCACCCCCTCCGCTCGACCGGTCGGCCCGGCTCGGCCTAGTGGGTGGTGATGCCTTCTGCGGTTTCGGCGGCGGCGCCGTCGCCGGCCTTGGCTGCCCGGTTGCTGAAGATGTCTGGCTCGAGGTAGATCACGCGGGCGATCGGGACCGCTTCGCGGATCCGGGCCTCCGCGGCGTTGATCGCCCTGGCCAGGTCTTCGGCCGTTTCGTTGGGCGTCACCGCGATCTTCGCGGCGACCAGGAGTTCTTCGGGACCCAGGTGCAGGGTCTTCATGTGGATGATCCGCTCGATCCCGGGACCGCTGACCAGGGCGCGCTCGATCGCCTGGACGTTTTCCGGGCTGGCGCCCTCGCCGAGCAGCAGGCTCTTGGTCTCGATCGCCAGGACGATCGCGATCGCCACGAGGAGGAGGCCGATCATCGCGGTGCCGGCCGCGTCCCACTTGCCGTTGTGGGTGGCCAGCGTCATCGAGACGCCGAACAGCGCGAAGACCAGGCCGAGCAGCGCGCCGATGTCTTCGAGGAGCACGACCGGCAGCTCGGGCGCCTTCGCCCGGCGGACGAACGCGACCCACGAGGCCTTGGCGCGGATCGGGTTGGACTCCTTGACCGCGGTGCGCAACGAGTAGGACTCGAGGGCGATCGCGACGATCAGCACCGCGATCGGCACCCACTGCCACGAGTCGAAGCCGTGCGGGTCCTGCCACTTGTGCCAGGCCTCGTAGAGGGCGAACAGGCCACCGACACTGAACAGGATGATCGAGACGATGAACGCGTAGATGTAGCGCTCACGCCCGTACCCGAAGGGGTGTTCGGGTGTTGCCTTGCGGCTCGCGCGCCGGCCGCCGATCAGCAGCAGCGCCTGGTTGCCCGAGTCGGCGACCGAGTGGATCGCCTCCGCGAGCATCGACGACGAGCCCGTTAGCACAAATGCCACGAACTTGGTGACTGCGATGCCGAGGTTCGCGGAAAGCGCCGCGATGATCGCTCGGGTGCCGCCGCCAGCACTCATGTCACTGCGCTCATGGGTTGGAAAGCTCCTTCATCTCGGAAACGGCCGGAACCGCCATGGGGTCGAGACCGTGTGCGAGAGCAAGATAAACCGAAGCGAAGTCGGGGACGGCGACCAGGGACGCCAACCGCTCCAGCGACGACCCGCCCTCGGCGGTGAGCACGTCGCACCGCACCCCGCGCCGCTCGGCCAGGGTCTGGATCGCGTCGGCGCGCCGCTCTTCGACCGCGAACGGCTCGTCGGTGTCGTCGTCGGCGTTGAGCCCGCCGTCGCGCAGCAGCACCACCCGGAGCCGGCTGGACTGCTCGCCGTCTTCGTCGTCGCCGAACGGGTCGGCGAAGATGTCGCGGTCGGACTCGACCAGGCCACCGAAGACGCCGTCGAGCAGGCCCACGCGGCCACGCCCGGCCTCGCCGAGCGCACCGGCGACCACCGGATAGCGGGCGTTGGCCGACAGCGTGTCAGCGAACCGCCGAGCGGCCACCGTCGCCAGCGGCGACGAGCCCCAGACGATCGGCACGGAGCCGGCCAAGCCCAGGGCCAGCGACTTCGCCGGGTTGACGAACGACTCGGCACTCGGGCGGCAGCGCTCGGCGTCGGCGTCGAGCCGGGTCGCGGTCTCGGCGAAGTCGGCTTCGTTGACCTTGACCAGCCCCAGCGTGCGGGCTGCGAGCAGCACCGGAACCGTCAGCGCCCACAGGCTGGCGCGGGCCGGCGCACGGCGCGGCACGGGGATGAACGGGGCACGGGCGCGCTCCACCACCGACTGGAGTTCTGAGTCGGGCGCACCGATGCCCACCAGCCGGGCACCACGCCGGGCCGCGGCGTCGGCGGCGGCGAGCGCCTCCGGGCTGTGGCCCGACGCGCTGATCGCGATCACCACGTCGGCCGCCCCGACCCAGCCGGGCACACCGGCGCTGCGGTGTGCGATGACAGGCGCACGGGAGCGCGGGCCGGCGGCCATCGCCAGGATCTCGCCGGTGCGCGCGGCAGTGCCGGCGCCGGCGATCACGACCGCGCGAGGCAGCCCGTCGTCTTCGAGCGCGCTCAGGTTGGCCTCGGCCGCGAGGGCCGCCGACTCCCGGACCTGTGCGCCGGCCGAAGCCGTCATCCGCAGCATGCCGCCCGGGTCGTTTTCGGCCATCGCGTCCTGGTTGTCCAGCAGCGCCTCGTCAGCGACCCGTTGGCCGCGCAGGCCGGCGGCGCCGCCCACCGGGGAATCCATCAGCTCGCCTGCCCGCTGCCCTGAGCCGGCGGGGCCTGGCGCGCCTCGTCGAGCAGGAGGATCGGGATGTCGTCGCGCACCTCGAAGATCCGACCACACTCGGTGCAGGTCAGCGTCTGCGCCGCCGAGTCGTAGGTGAGCGGTGCGTGGTGCGTGTCAGGACACGCGAGAATGTCCAGCAACTGCTGATCCAGGGCCATCGTGCGGCTCCTTCCAGACGTGGGCGGCGGGCCGTCCGGCGACGATCTTAACTGCGGATGAGACCGAGCACCTCGTCGCGCAGTTGTGCCATGCGCGTAGCGGTGGGCGCCTCGACGTTGAGCCGGAGCAGGGGCTCGGTGTTGGAGGCGCGCAGGTTGACCCAGGCACCGTCGGCGAAGGTCAGCGTCAGCCCGTCGAGCTCGTCGACCTCGGCATCGGCATACGCGGCGCGTACGGCCTGCTGCTTGGCCTTCTGGTCTGGCACCGTCGAGTTGATCTCGCCGGACGCGACATAGCGCTCGAAATCGCCGGCCAGGACGGACAGCGGCTCCGGCTGGCCGCCGAGCGCGGCGAGCACGTGCATCGCGGCGAGCATGCCGGTGTCGGCGAACCAGAACTCGCGGAAGTAGTAGTGCGCCGAGTGCTCACCGCCGAAGACCGCGTTGGTGCGCGCCATGTCGGCCTTGATGAACGAGTGCCCGACGCGGCTGCGCACCGGGGTGCCGCCGTTTTCCTTGATGATCTCGGGGACGGCGCTCGACGTGATCAGATTGTGGATCACCGTCTCGCCGGGGTGCTTGGCCAGCTCACGGGCGGCGACCAGGGCGGTGATCGCGCTCGGACTGACCGGCTCGCCGCGCTCGTCGATCACGAAGCACCGGTCGGCGTCGCCGTCGAAGGCGAGCCCGAGGTCGGCGCCGTGCTGCACGACGGCGTGCTGCAGGTCGATCAGGTTCTTCGGCTCGAGCGGGTTGGCCTCGTGGTTGGGGAACGAGCCGTCGAGCTCGAAATAGAGCGGGACGATCGTCAGCGGCAGCCCGCCGAGGACCTGGTCACCGAGCACTGCCGGCACCGTGTAGCCACCCATGCCGTTGCCGGCGTCGACGACCAGCTTCAGCGGCCGGATGTGCGCCAGGTCGACCAACTCGCGCAGGTAACGCGCGTAGTCGGCCAGCACGTCGTGCTGCTCGGGCCGGGCGCCGGCCGGTGCCGGGATAAGTGTCGCCTCGTCGAGAATGCGCTGCGCGTTGTCGCGGATCTCCCGCAGGCCGGACTCCTGGCCGACCGGCTTGGCGCCGGCGAGGCACAGCTTGATGCCGTTGTATTTGGCCGGGTTGTGACTGGCCGTAAACATCGCGCCCGGAAGACCGAGCGAGCCCGCCGCGAAATAGAGCATGTCGGTCGAGCCGAGACCGGCCTCGACCACGCCGAGGCCCTCGCTCAGCACGCCGCGGGCGAACGCAGACGCCAGCCCGGGCGACGAGGCCCGCATGTCGTGGGCGATGACCACGCTCGTGCTGCTCGGGTGGCTCGCCGTGAGGAACTGTGCGAAGCCGGCACCCAGCGCGGCGGCGGCCTGCTCGTCCCATTGGTCCGGGACGACACCGCGGATGTCGTAGGCCTTGACGATCTGGGACAGGTCGGACAACGCACTCGCTCCTTGGACGATGCCAGCGTATCGCCGCTGAGCGTAACGGAGCGCTCCGGCGGGGTGGGGAAGGCTCTCGCGGGGCTGTGGATAACCGCGGGGCTGTGGATAACGCCGCTGTCAGTCTTCGATGCGCGGGAAGATGACCGTCGGCTGGTCGGTACCCGGGCCGGCCGCGGGGCGCATCGGAGGGAGGAAAATCGTCCCGGTTTCGGGCAGCGGCGCCGTGTGGCCGTCGCCGCCCGAGTGGCGCCCGCCGTCCGTCGCCGGCCGGTTGCCCGCCCGGTCCGCGCGCACCGAGCGCACCAGGAAGACGATCAGGCCGGCGCCCACCAGCACGAGCACCAGACCGCCGACCATGACCAGGCCGCTCATCCCGAGGAAGCCACCCTCGCCCGGGTCCTTCGGCTGGGCCGGCACGCCGACCGCGATCGGGCTCTTGGCGGGATCGTCGAACGGCGCGACCGTCGGCGGCTCCTCCGTCGGCTGCGCCGGGGTCGGCGTGGCGCGCTTGGTGGGCTTGGCCGGCGTCTTCGTGGGCGTGGCCCGGACGCCGTTGACCCGCGCCGCCGCCGACTCGCTACCGAGCAACTGGCCCCGGCCGTTGAACACCTGGCCGACGATCGTGATGCTGCCGCTCGGCGTACCCGTCGCGAAGGCGATCCGATAGCGCGCCACCGCGGTCTGCCGCTCGCAGATCCCCGCCCGGTCCGGCGCGGTGCGCTCGGTGGCCACCGCGCTGCCACCGGCGTCGGACACGATCAGTGGCCGCCACTGCCCTAGGCTGAACGTCGCGACCCGCACTTGGCTCGCTTTCATGCCGGTGGCCAGGCGGATGCCCAATCCGGTACGCACAGCGATGCAGCCACGATCACGGTGGGTGATGCTGACCGAGGCGCTGCCGGCGTTGCCACCGGCGGAGAAGGTGCGCGCGGCCTTCAGTTCGACCCGGTCGTCCGCGGCGCTGGCGGTGCCGGCGGCGAGAACGATGCCGACGCCGATCGCGCCGACCAGACCCGCACCGATCGCCAACCACGCCGACACCCGACGCCCACCGCGCCGACCCGCCATCATCACCATCTCCCGCGTCTAGTTCCGCACGCTCGGGCGACACGGTACCCGTTTCCCCTTGACACCCAGACCCGAGAAGCCTTCTAGATCGACCGTACGTAGTGGACCCGCGACACCCCGCAGTGTCATGTTCCCGACGCCACACTCAGTCACCCTGCGGCGGCCGCCCCTCCCACCGAAAAACCCAGGCGATCGTGTCTTCATCGGGCAACTTCTCGCCCCCGGTGATGCCCGGCGTGATTCGTTCCGCCGTCTCACGATCGATCGTTCGCTGGCGGTCCTCATTGCGATGGTCGTCGAGGAACCGCACGACCAAGGCAGGGTCGTAGACCCACGCGCCCGCCCAGTGATCCCAGAGCATGGCGTGGCCGCCAGCAACATCCATGACGAAGATCCCCGCAGGGGCATCGCGCGCTGAAGTCTTATATGTCGCGTAATAGTGGTACATCAGCGCGCCTCTTCCGCGTGATCAATCTGACCACCGAGGTCTCGACTGTCGAGGTCGAACTCAGCCGCGACTCCGGCGAAGGTCAAGCTGTTGGCAGCAAGCCACCTTTGATACTGGACCCAGACCTCCGGCTTTTGTTTGATCCACTGGATGAAGCTCGCATCGTGGGCTGGTGCCAAATGGTCGCCGCCGGGTGGCGCGTTCCTACCCACACCGACTTCCTTGTTGATCGCCAGCATCCTCAGGAACGCGTGTATCCGACGCGCCGGTGGCTCGACCACACCAGTAGACCCATCGTGACGGACGACGCTGTAGAGATCGTGAGTCAGCCTCCCGGCTCGCCACGAGAGATGGGTCGGAAACTGGATCTCGAACCGCTGATCGTCTGGTGAGCGCACCTCGACGTTGAGACCGTGGAAGCGATTCGCCTGACGCCAGTAGTTCTTCACGCGCCCGATGCGATAGCCACGGTCGTCGAGGTGTCTCAGGACGCCCCTGACCGTCGCCGTATAGGCGTCACCCTCGGGCATCAGCAACGAGAAACGTAAGACATCTTTGGTGTCCGCCAGGAACTCGGCCACGGACATCTGGTTGGCACGACCTTCGTCGGCATACTTGCGAGCGAGTGAGTCGAGGGACTTGATCCGATGAGCCAGGCCCTTCAGTTCCAGGCGATGACCGGAGCCAAGACCGACGGATACCGCTTGAGCAGCCTCTTCGATGTCGGCTTGGACCGCGTCCGCGGCTACCGCCATCGTTCGCCGGGCCTCCGCCAGCTCACGGAGATGTCCGGTGTTCGGGCTCCTGGGGACCTGATCCGGCATCTCGACAACGACCGGATCTGCCGCCGCGCCGAATAGTCGCGGTGGCAGGAGGCTGCGTTGGTGTGCGGCGCGGAACAGAGCCGCCTCGGCGAATGTCTGTGGATGGGTGCCTCGGTCGTAGCGCACGGTGCCCTCGTCGCCGCCTACCTTCCAGGTGCCGTCGGGGAGTTCGCGGATCTGGTCCGTGAGGGCGTTTCGGGCGATCCTGTCCGGCGGCCAGTCGTCGGGCCAGTCCGATAGGGGTTCGGACGGGGTGTGGATCACGACGGGCATCAGGTCGAGGCCCGCCTCGCGGGCCGCTCGCGGGCGGCGGTTGTCGAGGGTGACGTAGCTGCCGTCACCCCAGCGGACGCCGTGGATCGGCTCGCCGCGCCAGCCGCGCTCGCGCATTCGCGCAGCCAGGTCGCCGAGTCGGGTCCCGTCGCGGGTCGTCGGGCTGACGCTGCGTTGGGTGTAGCGCAGCCGGGCCGGTGGCAGCAGGGCCACCCGCGGCAACAACCGGTCGTAGCGGGCTCGTTCCGCGGCACCGAGGGCGTCGGGGTCGAGCCCGAGGTCGGCATACGTCGCGCCGCCCAGGCCGATCGCCCGCAGCTCATCCGGCGTCGGATCACGGAACATCGCGCTGGCGGCAGGTGAGCGATGCCCTGGTGACGGCGGCCGCCCGATCTCGCCGAGCGATGCGCGGAGCGAGTGGCTGGTGACGAGCGCGCCGTCACTCGGCCGGATCGTTGGGTCCGTGTCCACCGCCGGGGCTCCCGGACCCCCGATCCCAGCCGGCGCGACGGCTTCATCCGACAGGTGCGCGCCCGCGGGTGCGGTCACGGGCGCGGGCCGAAGGTGAGCCGCGGTCGGCTCGGCTACGTCGTGACCGGGCCGTGGGTCGGCGAGGCCGGCGCTTTGCGCCGCGGGGCGATGAGGGTCAAGACCCTCGGAACCTTCGAACCGTTCCGGCGAAGCGCCAGGAAGGACCCGACCCTGCGGAGGCTCCGGATCACGTCCTGCCCCGCGCTCCGGCGAGACGCTCGGAAGACCTCGACCGTCGCCGGACGGGGAGTCCAGGTGGGCTCGGCCCACGCGCTCCGGCGAAACGCTCGGAAGACCTCGACCATCCGGATCGGCTCGGCCGCCGCCAGCATCGGTGGGCGGATCGGGCGGCACATCCGCCCCCGGATCCACCCCGCCGCGGACCCCCCGATCACGCGGAACACCGCCGGCCGCCACCGCACCGAGGGCCAGCGCCCGCCAGGCGGTGCCGTGGTGGGAGTCGGGTGCCGGGGAGTCCAAGGCGCCATGACTGGCGCCCGACGTCGCCGAGCGGCCCACGTCGTCCAGGGCTGGCAAGCCCTGCCCGACCGCCAGGCTCGCCGCTGTCTCGGCGAGCACGTCTGACGTGGCCGACCGGACCGACCTCGACACCACCCCCGACGACAGGCCAGGGACGACGGCCGAACCGGCCGCACCACCCGCGAAGCCGCCGACCGCCGACAGCCCCACGGACCGGAGGTCGAACGCCTCCCGGTGACCGCTGAGCAGCTGGTACGACTGCGTGCCCCCGTCGGCACCGACCTCCTGCGCCGCCTCCGCGAACCCGGCGGCGACGGACCGCCGAGCGATCCGTGCCAGCAGCGTCGACTCGGCCTCGCGACCCAGCCGCACCACCAAGCGCCCGAAAATGCGCTGGATCGCCGCCCTGGTTGCGGTCGCCGCCGCCGTTGCCGCCGGTGTTGCGGCACCGGCCGTCAACGCCATCGCCACCCCGAGCGCCAACAGCTCGATGACCAGCAGGCCGACCTCGATCCAGACCTCGATCTTCGCGGCCTCGATCTCCGCCGCGCAGGACGAGACCAGCGACGCCACCTCGTCGAAGGCCCCGGGCAACGGACCCAACGCGCCGGCATCGAACTGCTGCCACGCCCGGCCGAACGCCTCCGCCGCCGGACCGGCATATCCAGCCGCGACCGCGGATGCCGCCGCGCCGCTGTCGAGCCGCGCGGTCGCCAGCGCGGTCCCGGCAAGAGACCACGCGTCGGCCAGGTCCCACACCGCCCGTTCGTCGCCCGCCGGCCACTCGACGCCGATCACCCATTCGAGGCATTCGTACGCCCAGCCGGGCACATCCCACGGCAGCGCGTCGAGGGGATGCGGGATCGGGCTCGGCAGCACCGTCACGTCGGGCGGCCGAGACGATGGGCCGCGTGGTCGTCGGCGTCCGAAGTGGACGAAGCCGCCACCCAGACGTCGCCGCCGAGGCGGGACAGCGCCACGCCCACCGATGACCACGCGGCGAGCAGCGCCGACGAGAGTGGGCCGTAGACCCGGGAGAACGCGGCGCCAGCCTCGTCGTCGCCCCACGGCGAAGCGTCCGCCGGCACCCCGGACCGGGCCGCAGCCGATACCGCGGCGCCCACCGCGGACAGGTCGCGGGCCGCGCGGCCGACCGCCGACGGGTCGAGGAAGACCTCAGCCATGGCGGCGTAGCAACGCGTCGAGCTGCCCGGACCGCACATAGTCGGCCACCCCGGAGCCCGGCGGCAGATAGCCCGCCACCAGCTCGTGGACCGCCGCGGTGGCCGACGTCGTCGCCGAACGGACCGTCGCCGTCGCCACGGCCGCCAGTTGCTCCGGGCGGTGGGCGCGGTAGGCGGCCGGGTCGAAGACCAGGCGCACGAGTTGCCCCCGGGCGTCGACGGTCGCGATCACCAGGCCGTCTGGCGACGACGCCGTCGACGAGAACGCGGCCAGGCGTTCCTGCAGCTCGGCCATGCCGGCGCGGATGCGCTCGTATTGGCCGAGGACCTCGTCGAAACGCCCGCGGAGGGCGTCGTTGACCGCGCGGTCCGGCATTGCCGATTCTCCCAACCCCGCAGGCAGAGATCACCGTAAGTCACGCCGACGATACCGGGAGACATAGATCGATGTGACCCCGTCGACAGGAACTTTCCGGCGGACGGCCATGTCCCGGGGCCACCGACCCGCGTTGAGGAAGGGGCCAGCACACGCTGATGGTTGAAAGCCCAGGTCAAGCCCGCGTACGGGGTCTTGGCGGGCCCATGTGCGCACTGATCTCATGTGCCCATCCAGCCGCCGGCGCCGAACCTGTGCAGATTGGACGGTGCACGCCATGACTGTCACCCTGGGCAACCGGTCCGCGATACCGGCACCGCGCCGCGGGTCGGGTGTCTTCGAGCGGGCCCGCACCGTCACCGAACCGGCCCTGCGCGCCGCCGTCGACAGCCTGCCGCCGACCACCCGGCGCGCCGTGGGCTACCACTTCGGGTGGTGGGACGGCAAAGGCAACGACCGCCTTGGTACGCCGGGCAAGGCCGTTCGCCCCGCCCTCGTGCTCGTGGCGGCCGGGGCGGTCGGCGGCACACCGGTCGGCATGGCGGCCGTGTCGGCCGTGCCCGCGGCGATCCCGGCCGCCGTAGCCGTCGAGTGGGTGCACACCTTCTCGCTCCTGCACGACGACGTCCTCGACGGTGACGGCCTGCGCCGGCACTGGCCCACGGTAGCGAAGGCGTTCGGCACCGGGGCCGCCCTCCTGGCCGGCGATGCCCTGCTCGCGCTCGCGTTCGACGTCCTCGCCGCGACCGCGCACCCGGCCGGGGCACTCGAGACCGACGGCTGGCGCGACTGGTGTGGCACGGAGTCGAAGCGGCACCTGCGGGCGGCGCTCGACCAACTCGGGCCCGGCATCACCGTGGACCGGCAGCACGACCTGCGCGCGATCGCCCGACTGGTCGCCGACCGGGACCGGTGAGCCGACGCGTGCACCGGTTCGTCGCCGCCGCGGCACTCGCCGCCGCGGCAGTCCTCTTCCCCCTGGTGCCCGCGAGTGCCGCGGCGCCGGCCTGTGTCAACGGCGGCTACCTCGTGCAGGACGGCGATCTCTTGCGGCTCGCCGACCGGGCGACGGTCGCCCGCTTCGACGCGCCGCTGGACGCGGTCGCCTACGTGCCCGGGAGTCGGGCGTTCTGGGCCGTCAGCGGCGACCAGGTGGTCAGCTTCGACACCAGCGGCCGGATCACCCGGCGGGCCCCGCTGCCCGACGCGCTGCGGGTCACCGGGCCGGTCGCCGTGGCCGGCAGCGCGACCAGCGCCGGGGCCGGCACCGCGGACCGCTGGATCGTGCGCACCGGCCGCGATGTGGTCACCTTCCGCGTACCCGCGCTCAAGGAGGTTGAACGGCACCCGCTCGACGGCCCCGGGGCCGATATCCTGCTGCGACCGCGGATCGCCGACTGGGACGTCGACCCGGCCGACGGACGGCTCTACACGGTTGCGTCCGGGCCGCCCGCCCAACTGCTGCGGATCGACCCGCACACCGGCAGGGTGACACCTGTCGCCGCCCCGAAGGGACTACCACAGACCGGCAGCTTCGGCGCGGTCACCGTCGATCCACAAGGGACGTTGCACGCGCTGCACGACCCGAGCGGCCGGCTCTTCGACCTCGACCTCGCGAAACCCACCATCGCGACACCGCGAACCGCGGGGCCGCGCACCCAGAACCGTTCGGACGCCGCCGGCTGCACCGACGGATGGGACTACGGCGACGCCCCGAGCCCCTATCCGACCCGCCACGCCGCCGACGGCCCCCGCCACCGGATCGCCGACGGTCTCACCCTCGGCACGACAGCCGACGCCGAACCCGACGCCCGCACGGCCGACAAGGACGACGCCCGCCCGCTGGCGGTCCGCCACCGCGCCGGGCCCCTCAGGGTCGAGGTAACCGTGCGCAACACGACGGGGCACAACGCGCTGCTCGCCGCGTGGCACGACCTCGACGGCAACGGCAGGTTCGACGAGCGCGACCTGGCCACGGCCACGGTCAAGCCCGGTGGCGCCGCCCGTAGGGTCACGCTGACCTGGCCGAAGCCGCGCATCAACGCGACCCGGTCCACGGTGCGCATCCGGCTCTACGGCGGCCCGCGGGGTTATCGGGCGCCCGCCCCGAAACCGACCGGCCCGGCGGACAGCGGCGAGGTCGAGGACCACCTGATCACGGTGCCCGCTGCCGCGCCGGACAAGGCACCGCTCGACATCCGGAACCTGGCCGGGCCGGCCGTACCCGATGCCGGTCTGCCCGTGCCCGGCGTTCCCGCGACGCCGCTGCCCGCGCAGCCCCGGCGCCGCCACCCGGTCGCCATCACCGCGCCGCGCGAACCCGACGGGATCCCGCTGACCTGGTCGGTGTTTCTCGGGCTGCTCGTGCCCGCCGCCTCCGTCGCCGCCCGGGCGGCGGCCAAGAGAGGAAGTCGATGAACGTCCTGCTCGCCGGCATCGCCGTCGTGCTCGCCGCGGCGCTCGCGTCGATGGTCGGGTTCGCCATGGTGTCCCGTTATGTGCCGCGCCGCTGGCGGGTCGCCGACGGCGACGCGGCCGGCACGGTCTATTCGACGATCGGCATGGTGTACGCGATCCTGATCGCGATCGCCGCCATCGCGGTGTGGGAGCCGCGCGCCGACGTCGCCAGCAACACCGAGGCTGAGGCGAGCAGCCTGGTCGAGGCCTACTGGTCGGCCAACCGCCTCTCGGGTGCCGACAAAGACGACGTGCGGCGGCTGATCGTCGGCTATCTCCAGGTGGCCGGCGGCTCCGAGTGGGAACACCTGCGTACGGCCCACAGCGGCACGATGACCGCCGAGGGGTTGTCGACGGAGTTGCGCGAGCGGGTCGACACGATCCGGCCCGAGGGCGACGCCGAGCAGGCCGCACACCAGATGCTGGTCGCCCAGGTCAGCACCGCCGCCACCGCGCGGCGGGCCCGGATCGGCGACGCCGACTCGCGAATGCCGGCGCCGCTGTGGCCGATCCTGCTCGGCGGGGCTCTGGTGAGCGTCGGATTCCTCTACTTGTTCGGGCTCCGTCGAACGGTCCCCAATGGACTCATGTTCGCCGCGCTCGGCGGCATGGTGGCGCTGATGCTCTTCGTGCTCTACCAGGTGGAGCTGCCCTACAGCCGAGGATTCGCGGTCGATCCCGGCTCGCTGCGCGCCGCCCTGGAAACGCTGCGCGGCACCGACGGCCTTTGACCACGTCGTCGTGAACCGCGTGCGCGGCGCCGGTCGCGGGCCCTACGCCGCGGCGAAGGCGGCGACGAGGGTATCCAGCCCGCGTTCCAACGTGCGGTCGTCGATCACCAGCGGCGGCAGGAAGCGCAGCACATTGCCGTAGGTGCCGCACGTGAGCGTGAGCAGCCCCCGGCGGTGGCACTCGGCCGACACCGCGCCCGTCGTGACCGGGTCGGGGGTGAGCGTCCCCGGCTGGGTGATCTCGACGGCGAGCATGGCGCCGCGGCCGCGTACCTCAGCGATCCTCGGGTCCTCGGCCGCCAGATCGCGGAGCCGGCCGCCCATCGTCAGGTCGATCCGCCGTGCGGCGGTGACCAGGTCGAGGTCGCGCATCGTCTCGACCGAGGCCAGGGCCGCCGCGCAGGCCAGCGGGTTGCCACCGTAGGTGCCGCCGAGACCGCCCGGATGCACCGCGTCCATGATGTCGGCCCGCCCGGTCACCGCACCGAGCGGCAGGCCGCCGGCGATTCCCTTGGCCAGGGTCATCAGGTCGGGCACGACGCCCTCGTGGGACGAGGCGAACCAGTCGCCCGTACGGCAGAACCCGGTCTGGATCTCGTCGGCGATGAACACCGCGCCCGCCTCGCGCGCCCACGCCGACAGTGCCGGCAGGAACCCGGGCGCCGGCACGACGAAGCCGCCCTCGCCCTGGATCGGCTCGATCAGGACCGCGGCGACGTTGGTGGCGCCGATCTGCGACGAGACCAGGTCGATCGCGCGGGCAGCGGCGTCGGCGCCGGACAGCCCGCCGTCGCGCAGCGGGTAGGACATCGGCACCCGGTAGACCTCGCCGGCGAACGGGCCGAAGCGGTGCTTGTAGGGCATGTTCTTCGCGGTCAGCGCCATCGTCAGGTTGGTGCGGCCGTGGTAGGCGTGGTCGAACGCCACGACCGCCGTGCGTCCGGTCGCGTGCCGCGCGATCTTCACCGCGTTCTCCACGGCCTCGGCGCCGGAGTTGACCAGCATCGAGCGCTTGTCGAAGTCGCCCGGGGTCAGCGCGTTGAGCATCTCGCAGACGGCGACGTACTGCTCGTAGGGCGCGACCATGAAGCAGGTGTGGGTGAAGCGCTCGACCTGTGCCCGCACGGCGGCGACCACCCGCGGCGCCGCGTTGCCGACGGAGGTCACCGCGATCCCCGACGCGAAGTCGATCCACTCCTTGCCGTCGACGTCGGTCAGCGTGCCACCGCCGGCATGGTCCACATAGGATTCGATGACCGAGCTGACGCCTCTGGCCACCGCAGCCGACCGGCGCTTGTGCAGGTCGTGCGAGGTCATCAGGACTCCAGGTTGTGCATCACGTGCTTGACCCGGGTGTAGTCCTCGAGGCTGTAGACCGACAGGTCCTTGCCGTGGCCCGAGTGCTTGAAACCGCCGTGTGGCATCTCCGACACGAAGGGGATGTGGGTGTTGACCCAGACGCAACCGAAGTCGAGTCGCCGGGTCATCCGCATCGCCCGGCCGTGGTCGCGGGTCCAGACGGAGGCGGACAGGCCGTATTCGACGCCGTTGGCCCAGCGGACCGCCTCGTCTTCGTCGGTGAACCGCTGCACAGTGATCACCGGACCGAAGATCTCGTCCTGGATGACCTCGTCGTCCTGCCGGACGCCCGAGACGACCGTCGGCGCGTAGAAGAAGCCGCGCTCGCCGACCCGCGCGCCGCCGACCTCGAGGGAAGCGTGGTCGGGCAGGCGGTCGACGAAGCCGGTGACCCGGCCGAGTTGGTTGGCGTTGTTGAGCGGGCCGTAGAGCACGTCTTCCTCGTCGGGACCGCCGGTCTTGGTGCCGCGGGCCTGCTCGACCAGCGCGGCGAGGAACTCGTCGTGGATGCCGGGCCCGGCGAGCACCCGGGTCGCGGCGGTGCAGTCCTGGCCGGCGTTGAAGTAGCCGCCGACCGCGATCGCCTCGGCCGCCGCGGCCACGTCGGCGTCGTCGAAGAGCACGACCGGCGCCTTGCCGCCCAGCTCCAGGTGGGTGCGCTTGAGGTCGGGCGCGGCCGCGGCGGCCACCTCCCGCCCGGCGCGGGTCGAGCCGGTGATCGAGACGAGTTGCGGCACCGGGTGCGCGACCAGCGCGCGGCCGGTGTCGCGGTCACCGGTCACGACGTTGAAGACGCCCGCCGGGAAGAACTCGGACGCGATCTCGGCGAGCATCAACGAGCTGACCGGCGTCGTGTCGCTCGGCTTGAGGACGACGCAGTTGCCGGCCGCGAGAGCGGGGGCGATCTTCCAGATGGCCATCATCAGCGGGTAGTTCCAGGGTGTCACCTGGCCGACGACGCCGAGCGGCTCGCGGCGTACGTACGACGTGTGCCCGGCCAGGTATTCGCCGGCCGAGCGCCCTTCGAGCATCCGGGCGGCGCCGGCGAAGAAGCGCAGCTCGTCGACGGCGGGCGGCAGCTCCTCGTCGGTGGTGAGTTGGCGGGGCTTGCCGGTGTTGCGGACCTCGGCGTCGACGAGGTCGGCGGCCCGCGACTCGACCGCGTCGGCGAACTTGAGCAGCGCGAGCTGCCGTTGCGCCGGGGTCACGTCACGCCAGCTCTCGAACGCGGTCGCGGCCGCGGTCATCGCCCGGTCCACATCGGCCGCGCCGGAGACCGGCGCCTGCGCGAACACCTCACCGGTGCACGGGTCGACAAGGTCGCTGAAGTTGCCGTCGACCGGGTCGACGTAGTCACCGTTGACGAAGTTGCGCAACTGTTGCTTGTCGCTCATCGTGGCGTCTCCAGGCGTGGAAGCGGGCCATCGGGAGGGCTGCCGTATTCGCAACCCATGTGCCATCCTCGCGACTGAATCCGTTGCTGACAAGGCCTGCCGCCACCGTTTCCGCGAAGATGGCCAGCTGAGCTAGGCTGCCGCCGTGGACCCTGTCGCGTTCTACGTCGCCGGCCGCCCTGAGCACGGAGCCGACCCGGTGACCATCCGGCATCCTTTCGACGGCCATGCTGTCGGCGCCACCACCAACGCGACGCCCGCGCAGGTCGAACGCGCCGTCGCCGCGGCGGCCGCCGTCGCCCCGTCCGCCGCCGCCCTGCCGGCGCACGCCCGCGCCGCCGCGCTCGACCACGTGTCGCAGCGCCTGGCCTCGCGGTCGGAGGAAGTCGCCCGCCTGATCACGGCGGAGAACGGCAAGCCGCTGAAGTGGGCGCGGGCCGAGGCGGCCCGGGCGGTGTCGACGTTCCGGTGGGCGGCCGAGGAGGCCCGCCGTTTCGCCGGCGACCTGCAGCGCCTCGACACCGACCCGGCGGCGACGGGACGCTTGGCCGTCGTACGCCGATTCCCGCGCGGTCCGGTCCTCGGCATCTCGCCGTTCAACTTCCCGCTCAACCTGGTGGCGCACAAGGTCGCCCCGGCCATCGCAGCCGGCGCGCCGATCGTGGTCAAGCCGGCGCCGGCCACGCCGCTCAGCGCGTTGTTGCTGGGCGAGATCCTGGCCGAGACCGACCTGCCGGAGGGCATGTTCTCGGTGCTGCCGCTGCCCAACGAGCGGGCCGCCGACCTGGTCTCCGACCCGCGGCTGCCGGTTGTCAGCTTCACGGGCTCCGGCCCGGTCGGCGCGTCGATCCGCCGAGCCGCCCCCGACAAGCACGTCACGCTGGAGCTGGGCGGCAACGCGGCGGTGCTGCTGTGCGCCGACTGGACGGCCGACGAGGACCTGACCTGGGCGGCGTCGCGGATCGCGACGTTCTCCAACTACCAGGCGGGGCAGAGCTGCATCGCGGTGCAGCGGGTGTTCGTACACGAGTGGATCTATGACGGTTTCCTGCCCCGGCTGGTCGCGGCCGTCTCCGCGCTGCAGACGGGCGACCCGTTCGCCGACACCACCGATGTGGGCCCGCTGATCACCGAGGCGGCGGCGCAGCGGGTCGAGTCGTGGGTGGACGAGGCGATCGCGGCCGGTGCGACACTCGAGCTGGGCGGGCTGCGCGAGGGCGCGAGCTATCCGCCGACGGTGCTCTCGCGGGCGCCCAAGGACGCGAAGGTCAGCCAGGAGGAGGTCTTCGGGCCGGTGCTGGTGGTCTCCCCCGTCACCGACGACGAGGCCGGATTCGCGGCGATCAACGACTCGGCGTACGGCCTGCAGGCGGGAGTGTTCACCCGGAACCTGCAGACGGCCTTCACCGCCCACCGCACCCTGCAGGTAGGCGGCGTGATCGTCGGGGATGTGCCGTCCTACCGCGCGGACCAGATGCCGTACGGCGGCGTGAAGGGGTCGGGAGTGGGGCGCGAAGGGTTGCGCAGCGCGATCGACGACTACACCGAACCGAGGGTGATGGTGTTGACCGGGTTGGATCTTTAGCGGGTTGACTGTTGCGGCAACGCGGCCGGGCCCGGGGCCGGGCCCGGGGCCGGGGCCGGGGCCGGGGCCGGGGGCCGGGGGCCGGGGGCCTGGGCCGGGGCCGGGGCCGGGGTTCATGCCGGACCCGCCGTGAAGGCGCACGGCCCGCGCCACGCCCCCGGGTGGGGCGGGTCGGGCGCGGGCCGTTTGTTTGAGCCGCTGACCTTCGGTGGTGCAGGCGCTTAGGCCTCGCCGGCGTCTGGGCCGCGGCGGCGGAGTTCGTCCACCGCGCCCATGGCGTCGCGGAGCTCGGTGAGCCACTGGTCGGCATGTTCGCCGACCAGGCGGACGCACCACGCCAACGCCTCGGAGCGGCTGCGGGCCACGCCGGCGTCGATCAAGGTGTCGAGGACCTGGCGGTCGTTGAGCCGCAGCCGCGTCATGACCGGCGCGGAGAACGTGGTGAACAAGGCCTCGGTGCCGCCGGTTGCCGCGCCCCAGCTCACCTTGCGGCGCCACCGGTGCTCGACCTGCTGAGCGATCTTGATGCGTTGCTCCCGGGTGTCCTCCCGGTGCTGGGCGATGCGGCCCTGCTCGGCCGACGCGCGGTCGGCATCGGAAGCGTCGGCTCCGAGCTGCGGCTCCGGCAACCGACCAATGATCATGACCTCGTCACGGTCGATGGTGACGGCCGGCGGCTCGGTGAACCAGCCATCCGGCACCGCGCCGGTGATCCAGGCGGCCAGCCCTTCGGCCGGTGGCGGCTCCGCCCGCCCGCCGCGCTGCCCTTCCCATGGGCCCCGAAAACCCCTCATGGCACACCTCCCGCGTTGCTGCTTACTTGATTACAGCATTACACCGTTACGGGAGGCCGGACAGTAGCGGGCGGTTCGCTCTGAGCGGAAATGCCGGACCTCTTCTGCACCCTTATAGGAAGCAGCCCGCGACCAGCGCGCTTCCTGTAGGGCAGCAGAGCAAGGCGACAGAAACAGGCCAGGTCCTTGCTCTGCTGCCAGATAGGCAGCGCTCGGCGCAGCGGTGCTGCCTATCCGGCAGCAGAGCAAACCCAGGTCAGAGGCGGAATGGGATCAGCGCATCGCCCACGGGGAGCCGTAAGCCACCAGCAGGTCCAGGAATGGCCTCGGTGGGAACGCCTCCGGCCCCAGGACGCCCGACCCCGACCACGCACCCTCAGACAGCAGTTCCAACGCGACCACCGGGTTGACCGCTGTCTGCCAGACCACGGCCTGGTGGCCGTACTCGCGCATCGACCACTCGTTGTCGACCACGTGGTAGAGGTAGACCTCGCGGGGCGCGCCGTCGACGCCGACGCCGCGTACCCATGTGCCGGCGCAGGTCTTGCCGCGCATCCGCGGGCCCAGCGACGCCGGGTCTGGCAGGCAGGCCGCGACCACGTCGCGCGGCGCGACCGACACGTCACCAACCCGGATCGGTGCCGTCGAGTCGAGACCGAGGACATGCAGCGTGCGCAGCACCGAGATGAACTCCGCGCCGAGGCCGTATTTGAACGTCACCCGCTCGGCGTCGACCCAGCGCGGGATCAGCAGCACCTCTTCGTGCTCCACGTTGACGCACTCGACCGGGCCGATCCCCTCGGGGAAGTCGAACACCTCCGGCTCCGAGAACGGCTCCGTGGTGAACCAACCCCGCTCCTTCTCGTAGATCACCGGCGGGTTCAGGCACTCCTCGATCGTCGTCCAGATCGAGAACGACGGCGCGAAGGTGTGACCGTCGACCACCAGGTTGGCGCCGTCCCGCACGCCGATCTCGGAGATCGAGCTGAACAACTCGTCGGCCGCGTAGCGCGCGAAGATGTCCGACAGGCCTGGCTCGACGCCGATACCGACCAGGGCCAGCCGCCCCGCCTCCTGCCACAACGACTCGGTCGCGAACTGGGCCGCGCCGAGCACCACCCCGGTCGACGAGTACGGCGCCGTCGGATGCGGCTCCGACAGTGACATCGCCATGTCGAGATAGTCGGCGCCGGCCGCGAACGCACCGTCGAAGATGGACATGACGAACCGCGGGTCGACCGCATTGAAGACGTGGGTCGCGCCGGCGGCCAGGTCGCGCACCTCCGTCGCCGACGACGCGTCGACCTGGGCCGCCACGAAGCGCGGGTCGTTCACCGCCGCGACGACGCGCGACGCACGAGAAAGGGAATAGTCGGCCACCGTCCAGGACGTGAAGAAACCGCGGCGGGCGGCGATCGCGGCGGCCGCGGCGCCGACGCCGCCGGCTCCGATCTGTAGGACACGCATCAGGAATCGAACCCCAAACCGAATCTGTCGAGGGTACGCAGCCACAGGTTGCGCCGGCCCTCGTGTGCGTCCGCGTACGCCATGGACCGGCGCGTCGCGTTGATGACCAGGGAGCGCAACGGTTCCGGCGGGAACGGGACCGGGCGGCTGCGTACGAAGTCCAAAGTGGTCAATGGGGTTGGCGCCCCGGAGAGCAGGTCCAGCGCGACCCGCGCGCCGAACCGGGTGGCGCCCACGCCCAAGCCGGTGAAGCCCGTCGCGTAGGCGAGCCGGCCGCCTAACGCGGTGCCGAAGAACGCGCAGAAACGGGCGCACGTGTCGACCACCCCGCCCCAGCGGTGGGTGAACGTGACGTCGGACAACTGCGGGAACGTCTCGAAGAAATGCCGGGCCAGCGTGGCATAGGTGGGCGCGTCGCGCGACAACGACGGCGCCATCCGGTTGCCGAAGTGGTAGACCGCGTCGTAGCCGCCGAACAGGATCCGGTTGTCGGCGGTCAGCCGGTAATAGTGGAACTGGTTGCCCGAGTCGGCCAGCCCCTGCCGGTGCCGCCAGCCGATCGATGCCAGCTCACCGGCGGTCAACGGGCGGGTGACCAGCGCGTAGTCGTAGACCGGCACGACATAGTTGCGGAGCCGGCGCAGCAACGGCGGGAACGCGTTGGCGGCCAGCACCACCCCACCGGCGCGCACCGAGCCGGCCGGGCCGCACCACGCCAGCACCCCGGCCCCGGCCCGGGCCAGCCTGGTCACCCGGGTGTGCTCGAAGATCCGCACACCCTGCGAAAGGCAGGCATCCCGCAGACCCCAGGCCAACCGGGCCGGGTCGAGCATGACCGTGCGGTCGCGGTGCCAGACGCCGCCGAGGTAGGTGGGCGAGTCGACCTCGGCCCGCACCTCGTCGCGGCCGAGCACCAGCACGTCGTGGCCGTGGCGCCGGGCCAGCGCCGCACCCGACGCGAGTTCGGCCACGTGGTGTGGCTCGGTGGCCAACTCGATCTCGCCGGTACGTTCGACGTCGCAGCGGATGTCGAACAGCGCGATCGTGGCCAACAGGGCGTCGAGGTTGGCCTGGCCCAGGGTCTCCAAGGTCGCTATCTCGGCCGGGAATCTGGCCGCGCCGTTGGCCAGGCCGTGGGTCAGTGACGCCGCGCAGAAGCCGCCGTTGCGGCCCGACGCCGCCCATCCGCAGGTGCCGGCCTCGATCAGCACCACGTCGCGGCCCGGGTCGTCCTGCTTCGCCTGCAACGCGGCCCAGAGTCCCGAGTAGCCGCCGCCGACCACGAGCAGGTCGGCCGAGATGTCGGCCGAGAGTGGCGGCAGCGGATCCGGGCGCTCGGGACGGTCGAGCCAGAAGACCCGGGGCTGCGCGTCCGCGAGCGCCCGACCGACGTTCATGCCACCCGCGCCCCCCGCCGCCGTCGCACGTTGGTCGCCAGCACCAGCAGCAGTGCGATCGCGAACATCGCCGTCCCGACGACGTTGACCTGCGGCGGGATGCCGCGCTGGTTGGCTCCCCAAACGTACATCGGGAAGGTCACCGTGTTCCCGGAGTTGAAGTTCGTGATGATGAAGTCGTCGAAGGACAGGGAGAACGCGAGCAGGGCGGCGGCGACGATGCCGGGCAGCACCAGCGGCAGGGTGACCCGCCGGAAGGTCTGGAACGGCGTGGCGTAGAGGTCCATCGCCGCCTCTTCCAGCCGGGCGTCCATGCCGGCGAGCCGCGCCTTGACCGTGACCACCACGAACGAGACGCAGAACATGATGTGCGCGATCAGGATCGTGACGAAGCCCAGTTGTACGCCGCCCGCGGTGAACAGCGCCAGCAGCGAGGTACCCATCACGAGTTCGGGCGTCGCCATCGGCAGGAAGATCAGCAGGTTGGTCGTGGTCCGGCCGCGGAACTGGTGGCGGGCCAGGGCGAACGCCATCAACGTGCCGAGCACGGTCGAGCCGACCGTCGCCAGCAGGCCGATCCAGGCCGAGCGTTGCAGCGCCGCGCACAGGTCGGCGGGGCCGCACAGGTCGGTCCAGTTGTTGGTGGTGAACGTGTTGAAGTCGTAGGACAGCCGGCTCGACGGCTGGTTGAAGGACAGCCCGGCCACGACGGCGATCGGCAGGAACAGGTAGAGCAGCACCATCAGGCCGACGGCGAGCACCCAGTGGTCGGCAATCCAACGTCCGATCCGGTAACCCATGCCAGCTGGGGTCCTCCGAACCCGGGCCGCTTCCGCGGCCCCGCTTCGTGCGGTCATCGCTAGACCACCTCGTCCGTGCCGGCGCGGCGTACGTAGGTGAAGACGATCGCCAGGATCAGCGCCATCAGCAGGAACGAGAGCGCGGCGCCCTGGGGTGGCTGCTGGCGCGACAGGAACGCCGAGTTGACCACGTTGCCGACCATCGCGGTGTTGGTGTTGCCGAGCAGCGCGGCGTTGATGTAGTCGCCGACCGCCGGGATGAAGAACAGCAGCGTGCCGGCGACCAGGCCGGGCATCGACAGCGGCAGGGTGACCCGGACGAAGGTGCGGGCCGGGCTGGCGTAGAGATCGCCGGACGCCTCCAGCAGCCGGGTGTCGAGCCGCTCCAGGCTGGCGTAGAGCGGCAGCACCAGGAACGGCAGGAAGTTGTAGGTCAGGCCGAGCACCACCGCCACCGGCGTGGCCAGCAGGCGGCCGTCGGCGCCGAGCAGGCCGACATCGCGCAACACGTGCACGAGCCAGCCGTTGTCGGACAGGATCGTCTTCCAGGCCAGCGTGCGCACCAGGAAGCTGGTGAACATCGGCGCGACCACGCAGACCAGCAGCAGGTTCTTCCAGCGGCCGGCCTTCTGCGCGATGGCGTAGGCCAGCGGATAGCCGATCACGATGCCGATCACGGTGGCGATGCCGGCGTAGGCGAACGAGCGGACCACCTGCGGCCAGGCGTACGCGAGCGCGTCCGGGTAGTTGCCGAACTCCCACGTCATCGCGTAGCCCGTGGTCACCGAGCCCGACGGGTCGTAGAGGCTGGTCGCGCCGAGTTGCAGGGTCGGCACGACGAAGAACAGCACCAGCCAGGCGAAGCCGGGGAGCAGCAGCAGGTAGGGCAGCCAGCGGCGGCGGCCACGGGACAGCTCGGGGGCGGCGGTGGGTGCTTCGACCGGCCGGGCGCCGACGCCGGTCAGCAGGCTCACGTCCCGACCCCGCTTCGGGAGGTCGGGCGTTGTTCGCCCTGACTGCTGAGCCGGCTGGTTCGCTCGCTGCGCTCGCTCACGAGACGGCCCCGACGGCGTCGGGTGTGTCGAGTTCCGGCGTGGTGCGGTCGCCCTCGCCCGGCTCGCGGTGGAGCAGGAACGCGTGCTCGGGGCTCCAGTGCGCGGTCACCTCGCCGCCGACCGGCAGCGGTGCGGCCGAGCCGCCGTTGGGCGCGAACACCGCGAGCTCGGTGCCCCAGCCGGTGCGCACCAGGTATTGGGTGCTGACGCCGACATAGGACGAATCGGTGATCACGCCGCTGACCGACTGGTGGCCTGACGGGACGTCGCCTGTCGAAGAGACCAGAGCCAACTTCTCCGGGCGTACGCCGAGGAAGACCGGCCCGGTCTCGGCGCGGGCCCGCACCGCCGGCACGGCGAACCGCTGCCCGTAGGCCTCGACCAGCACGTCGCCGCCGGACCGGCCGGCGACGTCGCCGGCGAGCAGGTTGGACTGGCCGAGGAAGTTCGCGACGAACGGGCTCGCGGGGTATTCGTAGATCTCCGCGGGCCGGCCGAGCTGCTCGATCCGTCCGGCGTTCATCACCGCGACCGTGTCGGCCATCGTCATGGCCTCTTCCTGGTCGTGGGTGACGTGCACGAACGTGATGCCGACCTCGGTCTGGATCCGCTTGAGCTCGATCTGCATCTGCCGGCGCAGCTTGAGGTCGAGGGCGCCGAGCGGCTCGTCGAGCAGCAGCACCTGCGGGTGGTTGATCAGTGCCCGGGCCAGCGCGACCCGCTGCTGCTGGCCGCCGGAGAGCTCGGCCGGCCGGCGCTTGGTGAAGCCCTCCAGCTGGACCAGCGCCAGCATCCGCTCGACCTGCGGCGCGATCTCGCGGACCTTGCGCCGGCGCAGCCCGAAGGCGATGTTCTCGAAGACGTCGAGGTGCGGGAAGAGCGCGTAGCTCTGGAAGACCGTGTTGACCGGGCGCTGGTAGGGGCGCAGCCGGGTGATGTCGCGGTCGCCGAGCCGCACCTCGCCGGCGGTCGGTTCCTCGAGCCCCGCCACCATCCGCAACGTGGTGGTCTTGCCGCAGCCGGAGGCACCGAGCAGCGCGAAGAACGAGCCCTGCGGGACGGTCAGGCTCAGGTCGTCGACGGCGGTGAACTGGCCGAACCGCTTGGTGACGTTGGTGATGCGCAGGTCGCCGGCCTCGGAAGCGGTCACCATGTCAGGCTCCGATGACCTTCTGGAACGCGGCCTCGTACTCCCGTTCCTCGGCTTCGGTCAGTGCCTTGAAGACCTTGGCCTTCTTCAGCAGGGCGTCGTCGGGGAAGATCAGTGGGTTGGCCGCCAGGTCGGGGTCGATCTTCTCCATGGCTTCCTTGGCGCCGCTGACCGGACAGATGTAGTTGACGTAGGCCGCGACCTCGGCCGCCACCGCCGGGTCGTAGTAGTAGTCGAGGAACTGCTCGGCGTTGCCCTTGTGCGCGGCCTTGTTGGGCACCGAGGAGTTGTCGGAGTAGAGCATCACGCCGGCGTCCGGCGCGACGAACTTCACCTTGGGGTCTTCGAGACCGAGCTGGATGATGTCGCCGGACCAGCCGATGCACGCGGCGATGTCGCCCTTGGCCAGGTCGGGCGCGTAGTCGTTGCCGGTGAACCGGCGGATCTGGCCGGCGTCGACCGCCTTCTGCAGCTTGTTGATCGCGTCGTCGAACTGCGCCTTGGTGAAGTCGGACGGGTCGTGGCCGTTGGAGGCCAGGATCAGGCCCATCGTGTCGCGCATCTCGGTCAACGCGGTCACCTTGCCCTTGAGGTCGGGGCGGGTGAGCAGGTCGTCGACGCTGCGGATCTCCTTGGTGACGTTGCCGTTGTAGGCCAGGCCCGCGAGGCCCGACTGCCAGGGGACCGCGTACTCGTTGTTCTTGTCGAAGGGCCGGCCCTTGAGCGAGGGCAGCAGGTTCTTCGAGTAGTTGGGCATCTTCGTGAGGTCGAGCTTCTGCAGCCAGCCGAGCCGGATCATGCGCGCGCTCATCCAGTCGGTGAGCACGATGACGTCGCGGTCGGTCGGTTGGCAGGCGGTCAGCTGGTTCTGCACCTTGCCGAAGAACTCGTTGTTGTCGTTGATGTCTTCGGTGTAGCTGACGGCGATGCCGGTCTTGGCCTCGAATGCGGCCAGCGTCGGGCGCTTCGACTCGTCTTTCTCATCGACGTCGATATATTGGGGCCAGTTGGAGACGATGAGCCGCTTGTCGGTGGCGGAGGAATCTTCGCTGACACAGGTGGCCTCGGTCTGCTGTGCGCCTTTGGTGCCGCAGGCGGCCAGGGCGCCGCCGGTCAGCGCGAGGCCGCCGGCAGCGAACGCGCCGCGCATCAGCGTGCGACGGGAAAGGGAGGAGCGCGTGGTCGAAAGCAAAGCCGCTGCCTCTGGCGACAACGGCGGGTGCGAGCGGTAGCGCATCGGGGGCTCCCGGTTCGGCCTAGTCGGGGGGATAGCTAGACGACGACCGATCCTGACATGCGATAACCCTTGTCACAAGGGATTCCGTTGCCGCTCTCGTAGTTGACGACGAAATACGGAAGACTTGTCGGTGTAACGCCGTGCCGTTAATGAGGAGGAACCTTAGATGGGCATGTCGGGCAACGGGGCCGGTCCGGCTTCCACCGCCGCCGCCGGGATGCGGCGGGTGGC
This sequence comes from Asanoa sp. NPDC049573, assembly GCF_040676615.1. NCBI lineage: Bacteria > Bacillati > Actinomycetota > Actinomycetes > Micromonosporales > Micromonosporaceae > Asanoa > Asanoa sp. NPDC049573. The sequence continues at coordinate 544,512 of NZ_JBFAPI010000003.1, read as the reverse complement.
GGTCCGCGACGGGGCCAGCCACGCGCTGCTCGACGACGTCGCCAAGCAGATCATCGAACAACTGCAGGAAGACGGGCGGCGGCCGTACGCGACGATCGGCAAGGCGGTCGGCCTCTCCGAGGCGGCCGTCCGGCAGCGCGTGCAGCGGCTGCTCGACGCCGGGGTGATGCAGATCGTCGCCGTCACCGATCCCCTCCAACTCGGCTTCCCGCGCCAGGCCATGATCGGGCTGCGCATCTCCGGCGACCTGGAGCAGGTGGCCGACCGGTTGGCCGAGTTGCACGAGGTCGACTACGTGGTGATCACGGCGGGCTCGTTCGACCTGCTCTGCGAGGTCGTCTGCCGCGACGACGACCACCTGCTGGAGATCCTCAAACGGCTGCGCGCGGTCGAGGGCGTCGTGTCGACCGAGGCGTTCGTCTACCTCAAACTGCGCAAGCAGACCTACACGTGGGGCACGGCGTAGCCCGCTTCCGCTTCGGATTTCGTCGCATCTAGCGGTGTTGACTGACGTAAACCCTTGCGAGTATGCGCGATCTCGTGCGATAACCGTGGTAGGTGCTGTGGGCCCACCAGGGTCCGCACGACGACGCGATGGGGAATCCGATGGCCAACGCCACCGACCACCTGTGGATGCACTTCACCCGGATGTCCAGCTATCGCGACGGGGAGGTGCCCACGATCGTCCGCGGCGACGGCGCCTATGTGTGGGACGCGCATGGCCGCCGCTACCTCGACGGGCTCGCCGGCCTGTTCGTGGTCAATGCCGGCCACGGGCGCACCGAGCTTGCCGACGCCGCCGCCAAGCAGGCCGCGGAACTGGCCTACTTCCCGCTGTGGTCGTATGCCCACCCGACGGCGATCGAGTTGGCGTCGCGGATCGCGGAACTGGCGCCGGGTGACCTCAACCGGGTCTTCTTCACGACCGGCGGCTCGGAAGCGGTCGAGGCGGCGTGGAAGTTGGCGCGGGCCTACTACAAGCGGGTCGGCAAGCCCAACAAGCACAAGGTGGTCAGCCGGCACATCGCCTATCACGGCACGTCGATGGGCGCCCTGTCGATCACCGGGCTGCCGGGGATCAAGGCCGACTTCGAGCCGCTGGTGCCGGGCGGGATCAAGGTGCCGAACACCAACTTCTACCGGGCGCCTGAGCACGGCGACTCGTTGCTCGACTTCGGCCGGTGGGCGGCCGACGAGATCGGGCGGGCCATCGAGCGCGAGGGTCCGGAGACCGTCGCGGCGGTGTTCCTCGAGCCGGTGCAGAACTCGGGGGGCTGCTTCCCGCCGCCGCCCGGGTATTTCGAGCGGGTGCGGGAGATCTGCGACGCGTACGACGTGTTGCTGGTTTCTGACGAAGTGATCTGCGCCTGGGGCCGGCTCGGCTATTACTTCGGCGCCGAACGATACGGCTACCAGCCCGACATCATCACCACAGCGAAGGGCCTGACCTCCGGGTACGCGCCGCTGGGCGCGATGATCGCGCGCGACGAACTGATCGAGCCTTTCCTGTCGTCGTCGTCGATGTTCGCGCACGGCGTGACGTTCGGCGGGCATCCGGTGTCGTGCGCGGTGGCGCTGGCCAACCTCGACGTGTTCGCGCGGGAAGACCTGACCGGGCACGTGCGGTCGCTGGAAGACGCGTTCCGCTCGACGTTGTCGCGCCTGCTGGACCTGCCGATCGTGGGCGACGTACGCGGTGACGGTTTCTTCTACGGGATCGAACTGGTCAAGGACAAGACGACCCGGGAGACGTTCGACGAGGCCGAGTCGGAGCGGCTGTTGCGCGGGTTCTTGTCGACGGCGTTGTTCCAGGCCGGCCTCTACTGCCGGGCCGACGACCGCGGTGACCCGGTGGTGCAGTTGGCGCCGCCGCTGATCTGCGAGCAGCAGCAGTTCGACGAGATGGAGCAGATCCTGCGGACGGTGCTGACGGAGGCGTGGCAGCGCCTGTGATCTCGTTATGGATGGGCGCACCGCCGGCGTTGCGTCCGTCGCTGCCGGGGTCGACCTCGGTGGACGTCGCCATCGTCGGCGCCGGTTACACCGGGCTGTGGACGGCCTACTACCTCAGCGCGGCGGCGCCGTCGTTGCGGGTGGCGGTGCTGGAGCAGTCGTATGCCGGGTTCGGCGCGTCCGGGCGTAACGGCGGCTGGTGCTCGGCGCTGTTGCCGTCGTCGTTGCCCACGCTGGCGCGGCGTCATGGGCGGGCGGCCGCGGTCGCCTTTCAGCGGGCGATGAACGCCACGGTCGACGAGGTCGGCCGGGTCTGCGCCGCCGAGGGGATCGCCTGTTCCTTCCACAAGGGTGGGACGGTGACGGTGGCCCGGTCGCCGGCGCAGCTGTCACGGGCCGCCGCCGCGGTGTCGTCCGCCGCTTCGTTCGGGTTTCCCGAGGTGACGCTGCTGTCGGCGGCGGCCGCGTCGGCCCGGCTCGGGGCCACGTCGGTGCTGGGCGGGGTGTTCACACCGCACTGCGCGGCGATCCAGCCGGCGTCGTTGGTGCGCGGGTTGGCGTCGGTGGTCGCCGCGCGCGGCGTCGCTGTGTACGAAGGGACGCCGGTGACCGCCCTCCGGCCCGGGGCCGTGGAGACGCCGTTCGGGACGGTGCGGGCCCCGGTGGTGGTGCGGGCGACGGAGGGATATACGGCCGGGCTGCCCGGGTACGGGCGCGCGGTGGCGCCCATCTACTCGCTGATGGTGGCCACACCGCCACTGCCGGCGTCAGCGTGGGACGCGATCGGCCTGGCCGACCGGGAGACGTTCAGCGACTTCCGGCACCTGATCATCTATGGGCAGCGGACGGCGGACGGGCGCTTGGCGTTCGGCGGGCGGGGCGCGCCCTACCATTTCGGCTCGTCGGTGTCCGCGTCGTACGACCAGGAGCCGGCGGTCTTCCTCGCCCTCCGCCGGACGCTCGGCGCTCTGTTCCCGGTGCTCGGGCCGGTCGCGGAGATCGAGTTCGCCTGGGGCGGCCCACTGGGCGTGACGCGGGACTGGACGGCGTCGGTGGGCCTGGACCGCTCGTCGGGCCTGGCCTGGGCCGGCGGCTACGTCGGCGACGGGGTAGGCACCAGCAACCTGGCCGGCCGCACCCTGGCCGACCTGATCCTGGAGCGGCCGTCGGAGCTGGTCTCGCTGCCGTGGGTGGGGCATCGGTCGCCGGGCTGGGAGCCGGAACCGTTGCGCTGGCTCGGCATCAACACCGCACTCCGCGCAACCGCCTCAGCCGACGCCGCCGAATCCCGCACCGGCCGCGCCTCCCGCCGGGCCGCCGTGATCGACCGCCTGATCGGCCACTAGCCGACTCGCGCTGGTCGCGGCTCCGCGACCGCGGCTTGGCCGAGGCGGCGAGCTATCGCGAGCGCCGCACAGACCGGGCCGCCGCACGGACCGGGTCCCGCCGCACGGACCGGGTCCCGCCGCACGGACCGGGCCCGCCGCACGGACCGGGTCCCGCCGCACGGACCGGGCCTCACCCCACGGACAGGCCTCACCCCACGGACAGGCCTCACCCCACGGACCGGGCCTCGGCGCTTCCGCATGGCGTGGGGGCGGTCGCGGGCGGTGGTCGAGCTGGGTCTTGGTTGTGTGGCGCGGGCCTGGCAGGGACGGGCCCCCTAGGGCCCGGCCCGGTCTCCGGCGGGAGCGACGGTCCGGACCACCGCGGACCCGGGAAAGGATCATGGGTTCGGATCGTCGGCGAAATGCCGGTTAGGTCCTGGTTATTGGCTTGGCGGGATGACCCGGAGGTGGCCGCGGCGGCCTTGGTGGTGGCCGGCGTGGGGCATGTCGTCGAAGTCGTCGTAGCGGCCTGGGCGGGCTGCTTCGCGGACGGCGTCGGCCAGGGCGACCAGGTCGTCGGTTGTGGGTGGGGGTGGGTCGAATGCGCCTTCGTGGCGGACTACTTCCCAGCCGCGGGGGGCGGTCAGGGAGCGGGCGTGGGTCTCGCACAGGTCGTAGGTGTGCGGCTCGGCGAACTGGGCGAGGGGCCCGACCACCGCGGTCGACTCGTGGTAAACGTAGGTCAGCGTGGCGACAGCCGGCCGGGGGCAGCCGTTTCTGGAGCAACGCCGTGGAGACCTCACGGCGGCACGTTATCGCCCCCGCCCGGGCGTTGCCCCGCCTTGCGCCGCGACACGCCGATCGCAGGGCTAGGCTGAGGCTGCTTTTCCCCAGGAGGTGCGCCATGACCAGCCCGGCCAACCGCCGCCCGCCGTCCGGCCGGCGTCGCGACCGTCATGGTCGCGGGCTGCGGGGGCGACTGGTCCCCGCGACGGTGCCCCTGGCCCGCACCAAGGCGGAGATCTTTGATGATCTTGTCCTGGATACGGTCGAGAGCCTCGAGCACCGGTTCGCCAAGGAGCTCGCCGGGGTCGAGTTCGCGGTCGAAGACGTGCCGCCGGACCTGAACGTCTACGACACCGACGTGCTCGAAGACGGCGAGGTGCCGCTGGCCCGGCTGTTGCCCGGGCGCCCCGGCCGGGCCGACATGGCGCCGCGGATCGTGCTCTATCGGCGGCCGCTGGAGTTTCGGGCCATGGACCATGACGACCTCGCCGATCTGGTGCACGACGTGATCATCGAGCAGGTCGCCAATCTGCTCGGGCTGGATCCTGACGAGCTGAGCTGAGCACCCTGGATGCGGTCGAGGGCCCGCATCGCGAACGATGGTGGCCCTCGGTCCCGTCATAGATCTTGTTGTGCCGCTCCTCGCGGGTTCCCCCTCCGCCCCGGCGCGGCCGGCTTCTTGCCCTGGTGCGGGTTAGGTCAGGCGACGACGCGGCGCTTCAGCTTGCGGCGCTCCCGCTCCGACAGCCCGCCCCAGATCCCGAACCGCTCGTCGTGCCCGAGCGCGTATTCGAGGCACTCGGCCTTGACGTCGCAGCGCGAGCAGATGCGCTTGGCCTCGCGGGTCGAACCACCCTTCTCGGGAAAGAACGCTTCCGGGTCGGTCTGCGAGCACAGCGCCCGCTCCTGCCACTCCGGCGCGTTGCCGAGCAGGTCGGCGCCCTCGACACGGCCATCCATTACGTTTGCCTCCTTTCGCACGCCGGCCCAGCGGCCGACGTAACCCCCTCGCGGAAGGCCCTACTTTTTCGCCCGTACGGTCCTATTTGTCATGTCCCGTTCGAACGACCCCAGTGAAATTACACGCGTGTAATGCGTGCGTCGTCAAGCGGAACCTGATAAATAGGCCCACTCACCGGCGTGCCGTGCACGACTCGCGGGATTGCGCCGTGGCCCTTTGGCTCCCTACCGATCCAGCCCCCGGCCGGGTAACGCTCGATCACCGAGATTCCCACCAGGCCCGATCCCACAACCGCACATAACGAATCAAACCATGACAGTCCTCCCTTGATCCACCCGGCCTCGGCTAGTCCCCCGGTCGGGGGCTGACCCCAGAGTGGACCTTGGCGGCAAGGTGGACGCTGTGTACCCGCAGTGGGTTGGCTGGCAAACGGCACCTACGCTGCGGGTCGTGGCGATCTCGGAGTACGTGGGCGGTCTGCGGCGCGTCGTTGGGACCAGTCTGCTCATGCTGCCGAGCGCGTGTGCGGTCGTGGTCGATGATCGCGGGCGGGTTTTGCTGGGGCAGCGGTCGGACAACGGCCAGTGGTCGCTGCCCGCGGGAGCGGTCGATCCTGGGGAGCAGCCGGCGGAGGCTGCCGTTCGTGAGGTGTTCGAAGAGACCGGGGTGCGGATCGCTGTCGAGCGGCTGGCTGGGGTGGCCCTGCGCGAGGTGACGTATCCCAATGGAGATCTCTGTCAGTACCTCACTGTCTGGTTCCGGTGTCGGGCCGTGGGCGGGGAGGCCGTGGTCAACGACGAGGAGTCGACGGCCGTGGATTGGTTTTCGCTAGCCGCGCTGCCTGAGCTGGACGCGGTCGACCGGTTGCGCATCGAGACGGCGCTCGATGACGCGGCACCGGCGTGGTTCGCCGTGCCGGGTCAGGTCTACGACTGGCTACCCGGTCGGGCCTGATCGCCTTTCCGCCGGGCGGCGGGCGGGCGCCGGGCGGCAGGCGGGCGCCGGGCGGTCGGCGGGCGGTCGGCGGCGGGGTCGCGACGTCAGTGCAGCCCGTAGGCGGTCGTGCGTTCGCGGGCCGGGCGGCCGGCGGCGGCGGCGATGGCCTTGAGCTGCTCGACCGTGCGCGCCGAGCCGTTGGCCGACCCGGCCATCCGGGAGATGGTCTCCTCCATCAGCGTGCCGCCGAGGTCGTTGCAGCCGCCGTTGAGCATCGCGACCGTGCCCTCGTCGCCGAGCTTGACCCAGGAGCACTGGATGTTGTCGATGCGGCCGTGCAGCAGCAGCCGGGCCATCGCGTGCACGACCCGGTTTTCCCGCCATGTCGGGCCCGGGCGGGCGATGCCGGCCAGGTAGATCGGCGCGTTGGTGTGCACGAACGGCAGGGCCACGAACTCGGTGAAGCCGCCCGTCCGGTCCTGCACCGACGCCAGCACCCGGAAATGGCCGAGCCATTGGCGGGGGTGGTCGACATGCCCGTACATCATCGTGGAGCTGGATCGGATGCCCAGCTCGTGGGCGGTCGAGACGACCTCGACCCAGGTGGCGGCCGGCAGTTTGCCCTTGGTCAGCACCCACCGGACGTCGTCGTCGAGGATCTCGGCGGCCGTGCCGGGGATCGTGTCGAGGCCGGCGTCGCGGAGGTTCTCCAGCCAGTCGCGAACCGACATGCCGCCCTTGGCGGCGCCAGTCACGATCTCCATCGGGGAGAACGCGTGGACGTGCATGCCCGGCACGCGTTGCTTGATGGCGCGGACCATCTCGGCGTACGCCGTGATCGGCAGTTTCGGGTCGATGCCACCCTGCATGCAGATCTCGGTGGCGCCGGCCGCCCAGGCTTCCTCGGCGCGGTCGGCGACCTGGTCGACCGAGAGGCGGAAAGCGTCGGCGTCGCGTTCGCGCTGTGCGAAGGCGCAGAACCGGCAGCCGACGTAGCAGACGTTGGAGAAGTTGATGTTGCGGTTGACCACGTAGGTCACGTCGTCACCCACGGTGTCGCGGCGGACGTCGTCGGCGATCCGGCAGAGCTCGTCGAGCGCGGTGCCGTCGGCGTTGAACAGCGCCATCGTGGCCGCCTCGTGCCGCTCGTCGAGCAGGGCCGCGGGGTCGGTCGCGGCTAGACGAAGGCCGGCGAGGACGTCGGACGGCGCCCGCCCGGCATTGCCGCCACCCGCCTCGGACCGCGCCCGCCCGGCGGCGCCGTCGCCCGCCCCGGACCGCGCCCGGCCGGCGGCGCCGTCGCCCGCCTCGGACCGCGCCCGCCCGGCATTGCCGCCGCCCGCCTCGGACCGTGCCCGCTCAGCGGCGCCGCTGCCCGCCTCGGACCGCGCCCGACCGGCGCCGCCTGCCGTGCCGAGCTCGACCGCCTCGGGTGAGATTCGGCCGGCGATCTCGGACCAGTCGCCGTAGACCGAGTCGAAGTCGCCGCGGCGGTCGCCCGTGCGGCCGGTGGTGTCGATCGTCTTGTGCAGGTCGGTGCGGCCGCCGGGCACGAACGCCTCGTCGGGCTCCTGCCACGCCCGGCCGACCGGCAGCGTGCCCTCCATGGCCAGGCCGGTGTCGGCGTCGGCGAGCGCCGCGACGTGCGCGGACAGGCGGGGGTCGAGCCAGGGGTCGCCGCGCCGCACGTATTCCGGATAGATCGTCAATCGCTCGCGCAGCGTGAAGCCGGACGCGGCCGACCGGGCGGCGAGTTCGTCGATCATCGGCCAGGGCCGCTCGGGATTGACGTGGTCGGGGGTGACCGGCGAGACGCCGCCCCAGTCGTCGATGCCGGCGCGCAGGAGCAGGTCGTATTCGCCCTCGATCAGGTTGGGCGGCGCCTGGATGCGGGCGCCCGGGCCGAGGATGATCCGGCCGACGGCGATCGTCGCGGCTAGGTCGTGCAGCTCGGCGTCGGGCATGCCGCGCATCGCCGTGTCGGGCTTGGCCCGGAAGTTCTGGATGATGACTTCCTGGATGTGGCCGTATTCGCGGGCCGTGCGGCGGATCGCGAACAGCGCGTCGGCCCGCTCGACCAGGTTTTCGCCGATGCCGATCAGGATGCCGGTGGTGAACGGCACGCCGACCCGGCCCGCGTCGTCGAGGACCCGCAGCCGGACCGCGGGCTCCTTGTCGGGCGAGCCGAAGTGTGGCCCGCTCTTGTCGGACCACAGCCGGGTCGCGGTGGTCTCCAGCATCATGCCCATGCTCGGCGCGACCGGCTTGAGCCGCTGCAGCTCGGCCCAGCTCAGCACGCCCGGGTTAAGGTGCGGCAGCAGGCCGGTCTCTTCGAGCACGGCAATCGCGCTGGCGCGCACGTAGTCGAGCGTCGAGTCGTAGCCACGCGCGTCGAGCCACTCACGCGCCGCCGGCCAACGCTCCTCAGGGCGATCACCGAGGGTGAACAGCGCTTCTTTGCACCCCTGTGCGGCGCCTGCCCGCGCGATGGCGACGACCTCGTCGCGGTCGAGGAACGCGGCCGGCAGCCGGTGCGGCACGGTGGCGAACGTGCAGTAGTGACAACGGTCCCGGCAGAGGCGGGTCAAGGGAATGAAGACCTTGCGGGAGTACGTCACGACGCCCGGCCGGCCGGCGTCGCGCAACCCGGCGTCGCGGATGGTGCCGGCGATGCGCAGCAGCTCGTCGAGCGGCTCGCCGCGCGCGGCCATCAGGTCGGCCGCCTCGCCGAGGTCGAGCGCCTTGCCGTCGGCAGCACGGGCCAGCGCCCGCCGGATGCTCGCGGCAGTGGGCGGCGTGGGCGCGGTCGGGATCAGATCAGCCACCGTTGAAGCGTAGGCGTTGCCACCGACAGCTTTCCGTGGTGACTGTCACTTGGACGCCGGGATAAATCTTGCGTAGTCGTGAACCGGCCGGCCGCCCCGATCCGATGAAGAGGTATGAGCGGAACGCAGCCAACACCTCAGCCGACAGTCACCACGACCAATGGCCCGTCGCCGTCCGCCACGACATCCATCGTGGAGCCGACCCCTTCGGCTGCAAGCGCGGCACGCAGCCGGTGCACGTCAGAGCCGAGCGAGACCAGGGCAGCCGGGCCACCGGGAGCCGCCGGTCGACAGCGGACCCGGTAGCGGTCGGCGGTCTGCCCGAGTCCGACGGCGTTCGGCTGGCCTGGTTCGGCGGCGTTCGGCTGGCCTGGTTCGGCGGCGTTCGACTGGCCGGGTCCGGCGGCGTTCGGCTGGCCTGGTTCGGCGGCGTTCGGCTGGCCCGGTTCAGCGCCGTCGGGCTGGCCGGGTCCGGCGGCGTTCGGCTGGCCGGGTTCAGCGGCGTTCGGCTGGCCCGGTTCAGCGCCGTCGGGGTGGCCTGGTTCGTCGGCGCTCGGCTGGCCGGGTTCAGCGGCGTTCGGCTGGCCTGGTTCGGCGGCGTTCGGCTGGCCTGGTTCGGCGGCGACCTCGAAGGTTGTCCGAGCGCTGCCGGCGATGGTGGTCAATGCACGGCGGACAGACTTGGCCAGGTCCGTCTCGTCGAGTTGCACGAACGGCGGCTGGCCGTCGTCCGCGAGCCGGGCTGCGGCGCGGAGGCCCTCGGCGCGGGCCTCGGCGGTGCCTAGCGAGAAGAGGTCCTGGTCGGCGCCGCGGACCAGCACGGCCGCGCCGTCGCCGTCGGCGGCCGGAAGGGGTGCGTCGAGGTAGCCGCGGACGACGGCTACCGGCACCTGGGCGCATTTGCCCTTGACCAGTTCGCCGGCGGCGGCCAGCTCGTCGATCACCGCCATCTGGGTGATGGAGAGCTCGTTGCCGTAGGGGTCGACCTCGCCGCGGTGGTCGCGGATGGCCGGCACGCCGGCGGCGCCGAGGGCTACGTCGGTCAGGCCGTTGCGCCATGGGCGGCCCATCGTGTCGGAGATCACTACGGCGACGTCGAGGCCGTGCCGTTCGCGCAGCGTGGCGCGCAGGGCGCGGGCGGAGGCGTCCGGATCCTTGGGAAGGAGCACCAGGTGAGCGCGATCGACGTTGGACGCGTCGATGCCCGCGGAGGCCATCACGAAGCCGTGGTGGGTCTGCACGATGCGGGTCTGACCGCGGCGGGCCACCGGGCGGGCGGTCTCCGCGCGGAGCACCTCCTCGCGGGCCACGGTGCGCTCGTCGCCGTCGACGGGCACGTCGACCAGGCTGCCTTCCGCCTTCGACACGATCTTGCTGGTGACGACCAGCACGTCACCGGCGCGCAACCACGGCGCGGCGGCGGTGATCGCCGCCGCCAGGTCGTCGCCGGGTCGCACGTCGCCGATGCCCTCGACCGGCAACACCTCGAGCCGCATGCCCACTCCCCCGCCAGCCGCCGTCTGATCGACAGCGCTCATCCCGACACCCGCAACGATCCCAGACCCGGCAACCATCCCGAGCCCGGCAACGTTCCCAGAACCAGCGGCGGTGGTGGTCATGCCAGGTCGACCGCCGCGCGGACCATCTCGGCCGTCGCCTGCTCGTCGGTCATCCAGAGTGGAACGGCCTTGACCGTCACACCGGGCACCTCGGCGCCCGCGTCGGTGCTGTCGACCAGCCAGCCGTCGAGGATGCCGTTGGCACCCCGGGCGCCGTAGAGGCCGCCGACCGCGGCCGCGGTGCACGGGACGCCCAGCACGGCGAGGCATTTGTCGGCCATGCCGCGCACCGGGCTGCCGCCGATGATCGGCGACACGCCGATCACGGGTGCGGTCCCGCCGGCGAGCGCGTCGCGCAGGCCGGGCACGCCGAGGATCGGGCCGATGCTGACGACCGGGTTGCTCGGTGCGACCAGCACCACGTCGGCGGTGGCGAGCGCTTCCAGCACGCCCGCGGCCGGCTTGGCGGTCTCTGCGCCGACGAAGACGAAGCGGCGGGTGGGCACGTCGCCTCGGTGGCGTACCCACCATTCCTGGAAGTGGATCGCCTTTTCGCCGTCGAGATCGACCACGACGTGCGTTTCGACCCGGTCGTCGGTGGCTGGCAGCAAACGCACACCAGGTTGCCAGCGTTGACACAGTGCCTCGGTCACGGCCGAGAGCGGGTAGCCGGCGTTGAGCATCTGGCTGCGCACCAGGTGCGTGGCGATGTCTTTGTCGCCCAAACCGAACCAGGTCGGCTCGGCGGCGTACGCGGCCAGCTCGGCCTTCACCGCCCAGGTCTCACCGACCCGGCCCCAACCGCGTTCTGGGTCCGCGGCGCCACTCAGGGTATACATGACGCTGTCGAGATCGGGACAAATCCGCAGGCCGTGCATGGTCACGTCATCGCCGACGTTGACCACAGCGGTGACCTCGGCGCCGATGTCGCGGGCATAGGCCCGGACGCCGGTCAAAAACCGCGCCCCGCCGATACCTCCAGCCAAAACGACGATGTGCATATCGCAATCCTTACCTACACTGCCGGCTTTGCGACGCTCGGGCGACTACGCTCACGAAAGCCATCTTCCGTCATCGCCCCAGGGGGAGCCGTGACCACCCAACCCGAGGCCGGGCCAAACGAACAGACCTCGGCCAATCAGATCACCAAGCCTTGGCGCGAGTTGATCGCGCTGGTCCTCGTCGGCGCCAACGCCGTACTGCTCTTCGTGGGCCTGATAGACCTGCTAGTGCCCTATTCAGCGAATGTCGGGTTCTCCAGCCGGGCCGGCGGAAGCTTCTTCGACTTCGCGGGCATCGAGGCGATCGTCCTGCCACTGCTCGCTGTGCTGTTGGCCACACACCTCAAGCCGGCGGTGCCCAGGGCCAAGCTGGTGACCCAGGTCGCCCTGGTCGAATACGCGGTCTCCGCGGTCTTCGGCGTGATCGCCCTGCTGGCCTGGCTGTTCGGGTCGCTGGTCGACGGCGAGGTCCGCGCCGCCTTCACCGGGCTGCTGGTCCGCATCGCCTACGCGGGCATCTTCGCCGCCGCGAGCTTCCTGATCTACAAGATCTGGCGGACGCTCTACTACGTGCCGAGGCCGAAGGCCCAGCCCGGCGTCTATGGCACTCCGGGCGCGCCCGGCGGCTACCCGCCGGCCGGTCCCGGCCCGATGGGCCAGGGCCAGGGCCAGCCTGGGTACGGCACGCCTGCCGCCCACGGCCAGCCCGGCTACCCGCCGCCGCCGGCCTACCCGGGTTCGACGCCGCCCGCACCGCCGACCTTCGGCGGCCCGGGCACCCAGACCGCACCGGGTGCCACCGGCGCTTCGGGGCAGCCCGGGGCCTACCCGCCGCCGGGCGGCTCCACCCCGACGGCGTCCGCGCCGTCGACCGAGCCGGCCACCTGGCCGCCGGTCCCGGGTCCGGAAGGCGCGCAGTCGCCGCAGGCCACCCAGACGATCACCGCCCCGCCGGCCGCCACCCCGGCCGCACCGATCGCCGACCCGCCCACGGCACCGATCCCCACGAGCGACGGCGACCGGACCCAGGTGATCAACCCGGCCAGCCAGCAGCCGAGCGCCGGCTCAGCTCCGCCGCCGTCCTCGGCCGACGACGAACCCACCCGGCCCGACATGCACTGACGGCCACCCGCACCACCGATCGGGGGCAGCGGTCCCGGCGCCAGCCGGACCGCTGCCCCCGATCTTTTGCGCATCGGCGGGTCCTGATGGACGAGAGTTCCTAGGCCCCGCCCAGCAACACGTCCCGCCACCTGATTGAGGCGCTATCTGGACCTCTGGCGACGCCCGACGCTGCGGCCCGATGTACCCACCTCACAGGCGCGCAGCCGACGGACAATCTGATCAACAGGTGCCGAGAATGGCCAACACGGGCAACCTCGTATAGCCGCGACCCGGCACGTACGGCCCGCAGGCCGCAGCCAGACGCGGGACACGCGGTCGCGTGGCCGCGGCAATCGGGGCGGCCTGGCGGGGTTCGTTGCGGTGGTGACGTGGCCAGGGCGTTGCGGCGACGTGGTCGGCGACAATCGGGGCGGCCGGGCGGGGCGTTGCGGCGACGTGGTCGGCGACAATCGGGGCGGCCGGGCGGGGCGTTGCGGCGACGTGGTCGGCGACAATCGGGGCGGCCCGGCGGGGCGTTGCGGCGACGTGGTCGGCGACAATCGGAGCGGCCCGGCGGGGCGTTGCGGCGACGACATGGTCGGCGGCGTCGGGTGGCCGGCGCGCCGGGTGCGTAGCGGCGATGAGGTGGCCAGCGTCGGCGGGCGCTGAGCAGTTCGGCCACGCGCAACCGTCGTCGCCGCAACGGTCGTCGAGTTCGGGTGCGCAACGGCGTGAATCGCTGAGAGACCGCATCGCGCGCGAGGCGACGTCAGTGCGGCCGGGAGCGATCTAGTAAGAGCAGGCAGGTCATGCCGCGGTGCGCAACGACGAGAGCATCGAGAGGCCCGGCCACCGGCGCTTGCGGCGAGCGGGCATCCAACCGGCGATCCCGTCCCGGATCAACCTGTCCAAACGCCGACCCTGGAATGGGACCGGCACCACCCGCCGTGCCCCCGCGTCGCGGCGGGTGGTGCCCGGAGCGGCGACCTGGGGAGGGAGGTCGTCGCAAAAGGTATTCCGGCCGCCACCTCCACGACCTGGCGGTCGCGGGCCCTCGTTGGTGGCCGGCCGGACGGCAATGCCGCCCCGGCGATGTGGGCGCTAACACGAGCATGGCGAAAGCGCGCGTCGAGCGCGAGGAGATTCAGGCCAGGCTGAAACATCGAGGTCAGGCGGTACGCTGAAGCTTCCCGCCCGCGACATCAGCCACCGGAGTCCACGACACCGTGCTGCGGATCTACTTCTCCCGTGACGATGTCGCGCGCACGCGGGTCGCGCCGGGGGCGGATCCGGTGTGGGAACTGATTCTGAGCGTGCATTTCTTCCGGGCCCGGCGGCGGGATCGGGATCCGCTGCTCGCCGGCTGGCGCCGCGACGTCGCGACCCTGCTGCGGCATCCCGAGCAGGACGTGCGGTTGCTCCTCGCGCTCAACCCGCCGCAGGGCTACTTTCCCGACTTCCTCACGCCCTTCGCCAGCCGCGCGGGGCTTCCGGCCGCCCTGGACGCCATCCGCTCGACGCCGGCCCGGCAGTTGCGGCGCGACCTGACGATTCTCGCCGCGGGGAACAGGCTGCCACCGGGGGTCTCGGGGCTGGCCCGCGGAGACACCGCCGCCCTGCGGCATCTCACCGACTCGATGGAGACCTACCGGTCGTTGGCGATCGCTCCCTATTGGAACCGGATCGAGAACGCGGTCGAGGCCGACCGGGGGCTGCGGGCCCGGGCCATGCTCGCCGACGGAGCCGACGGGCTGTTGGCCAGCCTGCGGCCGGCCATGCGGTGGGACGGGCAGGTGCTCGAAGTGCGGCACTACCCGGTGAGCCGGGAACTGCACCTCGACGGACGCGGGCTGTTGCTGGTGCCGTCGTTCTTCTGCGCGCGTACACCGGTGACGCTGGTCGATCCTGATCTTCCGCCGGTGCTGGTCTACCCGGTCGAGCGGCTCGGCGGGCTCGACCAACCGCCCGAGCCCGGCCGCCAGCGGGCGCTCGCCGCCCTGCTCGGGCGGACCCGGGCCCGCGTGCTGGAAGTCGTCGGCGACGGCGCCTCGACCAGCGAGATCGCCCGCCGGCTCGACATCTCGCCCGCCGCCGCGAGCCAGCACACCGCCGTGTTGCGCGACGCCAACCTGCTGGTCAGCCGCCGCGACGGCAGCACCATGCTGCACACCCTGACCCCGCTCGGGCGGGCGATGCTCGACTAGTCGTGCCAGAGCGCGATGCGGTGGTCTTCGTCGGTGACGTAGACGCGCGCGCCGTCGACGACCGCCAGGCCCTCGACGTTGTGGAACGGCGCCAGGTCGTCGACCACCTCGCCGACCACCGCGGTGTGCTCGCCGAGCGCGAACCGCACGTGGGTGCAGGTGACATCGCCACCGGTCGGGTGGTCGTCGAGCAGCACCGAGCCCTTGCCGAGCGCGTCGATCGAGCCGACCACCGCCTCGAAACCCGACGGGGTCGCGGTCAGCGCGCGGAAGCCGGTGAGCGTGCCGGGCGGGGTGACACCGGTCAGGGCGTAGGCACGGACGACGGACGGCCACGTACGCGGGTCGGCGTCGAACATCCCCTCGACCCCGGCGATCTCCACCATGATGGGCTCGCCGGCCGTGGTCACCGGAAAACGCAGGCCGAGCAGCAACGTTCCCGACGGCGTGAACGCGGCCGCCTCCACGTTCAGCGGCAGATCGCCCGCGACGAGGCGCGAGGCCCAGCTCTTGGCGTTGGCCGTGCCCCGCGTCCGCGTCTCCGCGATGAAACGCGAATGCACCCGCTCACCCGGCGGCAACGGCGAGATGTCGGCCGCCGCCAGCGCGTCGTTGATCGCCCGGTGCAGGCGGAACTGGTTGCGCACCACGTCGAGGCGCACGACACCGTGTGCGGCGTCGGCCTCGCGGAAACGGGCGAAGAACGCCCGCTTCGGCCGCAGCGGGCCGGCCTTCGACCCGAAGTGGGAGCCGATCACGTAGACCCAGCCGTCGCGGTGTGCGAGCGCCTCGCCGTCTTCGGTGCGTCCGGCCTCGTGGGCCGCGTCGAAGCCCTGGTGGTGCGCCGCCCAACTGCCGTCGTCGGCCTGCACGAGCAGCGCCACGCAGGCCTCGACCGGGCCCTCGTCGAGCACCGTCCACAACCCACGCCGGGCGCCGTGTGCCGCCAGCAGGTCGGGCGAGAGGACGGGCAGCAGGTCGCTCGCCTCGTTGCCGGCGACGGTCAGCTCCACGTGGCGCAGCGGTGCGGTCATGGGTTCCAGACTAGGAAAGGCGAACTACTCAGCAGAAGCCTTCGTCGCCGCGCGCCTTGAGGTCCTCTACCAGCTGTTTGACCTCTTGGGAGCGTTCGCGGGAGCAGACCAGCACGACGTCGGGCGTGTCGACGATCACCAGGTCGCCGACGCCGAGCGCGGCCACCAGGCGGCCCGAATGGGGCACCACGACCAGGCGGTCGGTGTCGCGGAGCAGCACGCCGGGCTTCTCGCCGGGGTGGTCGTCGTTGCCGCCGAGCACCACGTTGCCGCGCGAGTCGCCGGGGAGCACGTCGCCGAGCGTCTGGAAGTCGCCGACGTCGGTCCAGCCGAAGTCGCCGGGAACCGTGCCGACCCGGCCGACTGCGGCCGCGCCCTCCATCACCGCGTAGTCGACGGAGATCTTGGTCAGGGTCGGCCAGGTGACGGTCAGGACCTCGTCGCGCGTGGGCGAGTCCCAGGCGGCCGCGACCCGGCACAGGCCCTCGTGCAGCGACGGCTGCTGGCGTTCGAGCTCGGCGAGGAACGCGTCGACCCGCCACACGAACATGCCGGCGTTCCATAGGTAGTCGCCGGCCTCGAGGTATTGCTTGGCCAGCTCGTAGGCCGGCTTCTCGGCGAAGGCCTCGACCATCCGGACCGGACCGGGGCCGACCGCTTCACCACAGCGCAGGTAGCCGTAGCCGGTCTCCGGCCGGGTCGGCGTGATCCCGATGGTCATCAACAGGCCCTGCTGAGCACCGGCCACCGCGGAACGCACCACCGAGACGAAGCCGGCCGGGTTGGTGATCAGGTGGTCGGCCGCGAAAGCGCCCATGATCGCGGAGGGGTCGTGCCGGGCGATCAGCGCCGCCGCCAGGCCGATCGCGGCGCACGAGTCGCGGGCCGAGGGCTCGACCAGGATGTTTTCCTCGGGCAACGCGGTCAACTGGCGGGCCACGCCGGCCGCGTGGGCGGCGCCGGTCACCACCATCGTGTGCTCGGGGCCGGCCAGCGGCGCGACCCGCTCGACCGTCGCCTGGAGCAGCGACAACGGGCTGCCGGACAGCGGGTGGAGGAACTTCGGCTGGTGTAGGCGGGACAGCGGCCACAGTCGGGTGCCGCTGCCGCCGGCCAGGATGACGGCGTGCATCGCGACATCATGCCGGACGTCGGGTGCGGCGTCGGTCATGCCCGGGCCCGCTGCCAGGCCGCGATGTGCACCTCGGCGCTGGACTCCCAGGTGAACTCCTTCGCGCGGTCGAAGCCGGCCTTGGCCAGCGCGTCGCGGCGGGGTTCGTCGTCGAGGAGGGCGCCGAGGTCGAGCGCGATCTGGTCGGGGTCTTCGCTGGTGTAGGCGACCGCGTCGCCACCCACCTCGGGCAGCGACAGCCGCGGCGTGGTGAGCACCGGCACGGCGCACGCCATCGCCTCGAGGATCGGCAGGCCGAAGCCCTCGCCGAAGGACGGGTAGGCGGCGACCAGCGCGCCGCCCAGGAAACCGGGCAGGTCGGCGTAGCGCAGGTAACCCGGGCGCAGCAGCCGCAGGTGGCCCGGCACGTCGGCGACCGCGCGGTCGATGTCGTCGTCGTGCCCCTGGCCGCCGGCGATCACCAGCGCGGGCGGGTTGGGCCGGTCGTGCACCGCCTTGACCCAGCCGCGGATCAGGCTCGGCACGTTTTTGCGGGGCTCCTTGGCGCCGAGGAACGCGACGTAGTTGGTGCCGGCCAGGCCGAGCCGGGCCGCCACCCGGGCCTTCTCGTCGGGCGTCGGCGGGTGGAAGGCGGTCGGGTCGACACCGTGGTAGGCCACGTCGAGCCGGGTCGGGTCGGCGTCGAGCAGCCTGATCAGCTCGTCGCGGGTGGCCTTGCTCGGCACGATCACCCGATGGGCGCGGCGCAGCGAGGTCTTGATCGCGCTGCGGAAGAACGTGCGGCGCGACTTGTCGTAGTGTTCGGGCTCGGTGAAGAAGGTGGCGTCGTGGACGGTCACCGTGACCGGGCAGCCGGCCCGCAATGGGCAGGTGTAGAACGGCGAGTGCAACACGTCGGCCCCGACCTGCTGGGCCAGCAGCGGCAGCCCGGTCTGCTCCCAGGCGAGGCGGGCGGGCCGGTGCGCGACCGCGGCCGGCGCGGCGACCACCTCGGCCGCCGGCAGCATCCGGGTGTAACGCTCCGCATCCGTCCGCAGGCCCACGACGGCCAACTCGACCTCGGAGCCGATGACCTTGCCGAGCGCTCCTAGCAGTCCGTCGACGTAGCGGCCTACTCCGCCGCGGTCGGCGGGCACGCTGGTGGCGTCGACGAGTACGCGGGGCGGACCGGAAGTCACGGTGCGGGCTCCTCAAGGGTGCGGTGTGTGCCAGGCCACTATGGCGCAAGCCTACGCTGGGCCAGCGACGGGCCGGAGCCGGTGACACCGTCACGACACGGCAAACGATCGATGGCTAGTGGGTAAGGTGCGTTTGATGCCCGAGGAAAATACGGTGCCCGGCGGGGGCGAGATCGCCAGGATGTTTGCCGCCGCTGTCCGGCGAGATCCGACAAGACCGCTTTTGACCTGGTACGACGACGCGTCCGGCGACCGCACCGAGCTGTCCGGCACCACTCTCGACAACTGGGTCGAAAAGACCGCCAACCTGCTCGTCGACGGCTCCGGCCTGGGTGAGGGCGACCGGGCCGGCGTGCTGCTACCACCACACTGGCAGAGCGCGGCCGTGCTGCTCGGCTGCTGGACCGCCGGTGTCGAGGTGGCCACCGCCCCGGGGCCGGTCGACGTGCTGTTCGCCGCCGCCGACCGGGTCGGCGAAGCGGAAGCCTGGCCGGCCGGCGACCGCTACGCGCTCGGGCTGGCCCCGCTCGCGCTTCCACTGCGTGACGTGCCGGCCGGCTGGCAGGACTACGTGATCGCGGTCCGGGCGTTCGGCGACGTCTACGGCGCCTACCCCCGTGGCAGCGCGGACTGGACCGCGGCCGACCCCTTCGATCTCAAGCCGGGCGACCGGGTGCTGATCGACGCTTCCACCCGGCCCGACCCGCGGGAATGGCTGCTCGCACCGTTGGCCGCCGGGGCCAGCATCGTGCTGTGCGGCAACCTGGACCGGGCCAAACTGGCCGGCCGGATCGAGAGCGAGCAGGTCACCCGCGACCTCAGCTGACCCCCTCGCGGGCCAGCTTCTCGAACGCCGCCAACGTCTCCGGGTTGGCCAGCGCGCCCTTGGCGGCCGCGTCGTCGACCCGCGAGCCGGTCAGGATCTTCTTGACGGGCACCTCGAGCTTCTTGCCGCTGAGCGTGCGCGGCACGCCCGGAACGCGGTAGACCGAATCCGGCACGTGCCGCGGCGACAGTGCGGTGCGCAGCTCCTTGGCGATCTTGGCCGTCAGGTTGCCGTCGAGATCGCGGCCGTCGGTGGTGACCACGAAGAGCAGCAGCTCACCGGCGCCGCCTTCGGCATCTTCCAGGTGTACGACCAGCGAGTCGGCGATCTCCGGCAGCCCCTCGACGACCGAATAGAACTCCGACGTGCCCAGGCGTACGCCGCCGCGGTTGAGCGTCGCGTCGGAGCGCCCGGTGATCACGCAGCCGCCGTGGTCGTTGATGGTGATCCAGTCGCCATGCCGCCAGACGCCCGGGTAGACGTCGAAGTAGGCCTCGCGGTAGCGGCTGCCGTCGGTGTCGTTCCAGAAGCCGACCGGCATGCTCGGCATCGGCTCGGTGATCACCAGTTCGCCCAGTTGGTCGAGCACCGGGGTGCCGTCCGGGCCGTAGGCCTCCACGGCCGCGCCGAGCGCCCGGCAAGCGATCTCACCGGAGCGCACCGGGAGCAGCGGGACGCCGCCGACGAAGCCGGTGCACACGTCGGTGCCCCCGGACAGCGACTGGAGTTGCAGGGTGTCGCTGACGGCCGCGTACACCCAGGCGAAGCCCTCGGGTGGCAGCGGTGCACCGGTCGAGCCGAGCCCGCGCAGGGCGCTCAGGTCGTGATCGGCCCGCGGCACCACCTCGGCCTTGCGACAAGCGAGCAGGAACGGCGCGGACGTACCGAAATACGTCATTCGGGTGTCTTCGGCCAGCGCCCACAGGGTGTCGAGGCTCGGCGCCGCCGGGTTGCCGTCGAACAGCACGATCGTCGCGCCGACGGCCGGGCCCGAGACGAGGAAGTTCCACATCATCCAGCCGGTCGTGGTGAACCAGAAGAACCGGTCGGCCGGGCCGAGGTCGTGATGCAGCGCCAGCATCTTGAGATGTTCGAGCAGGATGCCGCCGTGCCCGTGCACGATCGGCTTGGGCAGCCCGGTCGTGCCCGAGGAGTAGAGCACGTAGAGCGGGTGGTCGAACGGCAGCGCCGCGAAGGTCAGCGGCTCGTCGGTGGGCGCGGTGAGATCGGCCCAGCCCGACTCGGTGCCCGGCTCCAGGTAGTCGATCAGCACCAGGTGCTCGACCGACGGAAGCGCGTCGCGGATCGCCTTGACCTCGGCCCGGCGGTCGACCGGCTTGTCGCCGTAGCGGTAGCCGTCGACGGCGACCAGCACCTTGGGCTCGATCTGCTGCCAGCGGTCGGTGACGCTGCGGGTGCCGAACTCAGGTGCGCACGACGAGAAGATCGCGCCCAGGCTGGCGGTGGCCAGCATCAGCACGTAGGTCTCCGGGATGTTCGGCGCGTACGCCGCGACCCGGTCACCCCGCCGCACACCGAGCCGGCGCAGGCCCGCGGCGCAGCGGTGTACGGCATCCCGAAGTTGATCTTTGGTCAGCGTCTGTGGCGCGCGGGTCTGGCCGTGCGCGATCACCGCGGGGTCGTCGCCGGAACGACCGGGCATCCGCAGCACGTTCTCGGCGTAGTTGAGCGTGGCGCCGGGGAACCAGCGGGTGCCGGGCATCTTACGGTCGGTGAGCGTGGCGGTCGGTGGGGTGTGGCTGACCACCTCGAAGTAGTCCCAGACCGAACCCCAGAACGCGGGCAGGTCCTGGACCGACCACTGCCGCAGCGCCTCGTAGTCGGCGAAGGCCAGACCCCGCTCGCGCTCGAGCCAGCGCAGGTAGTGACCGATCCGGCTGGTCTCGCGCACGTCTGAGGGTGGCGCCCACAAAACCTCGTTGCTCATCCGGCCATCCTCCCCCATCCGGGGGTGCGGGCATGTGGGTGCCGCGCACACATTCACGGTCAGCGACAGGCTCCGGTACCGTGCTCGCGTGCGTCATCTCTGGAGCCTGCTCGCCGGCATCGTCGCCGCACCGCTGGTCTGGATCCTGCTCGCGCTCGGCCAGGACGGATCGACCTCGACGATCACCACGTGGGCGGATACGTCCACGTTCAACACGGCCCGGCTCATCGAGCCCGCGGTCTACCTCGGCGCCGCCGGCGTCGCGCTCGGCGTGCTCGCCACCCTGCGCTGGTCGCCACTGGGCCCGCTGGTCGCGGGGCTGCTGCTGATGGCGCCCTACGTCGGCATGTTCGTGGCGCCGCTGCGGGTGCGCTCGGCGGTGCCGGGCGGCTGGCGGCTGTTCGGCGACCCGCTGCCGCTGCGACTGCCGCTCGACAACGGCACGCTGTTCTTCCTCGGCCTGTTGCTCGCGATGGCGGCGTTCAGCCTGCAGCGCTGGCGGCGCTGGCCGGTGGCGGCCGCCTTCGCCGGCGGCTCGGGTCGGTCCGGATTGGACGACACCGACCCGGACCTGTTCACCGGGCTGCCGGCCGACCCCGACTCGCGACCGCCGACGCTGGCCTACCCGCCGGCCGACCCGCCGGCGTCGTTCGGTGCCACCCGACCCGGTGACGCGCCGACCGCGGGATCGTCGCCGTGGGCGTCACCACCTGCTCCCTACCGGCCAGACGGTACGGCCGAATAGGCGACTGAGTTCGGAACCCTCCCGGGGTACGGTGCGCATCACCTACCCCGTAGGGAGGCCCGATGCGTCATCTCGGATCACTGGTCCTGTCGCTCGTCCTCGCACCTGCGATCTGGGTGCTGGCCGGCTACGGGTCGAGCGAGGTCGCGGTCGCCGCCGGTGACGTCGACCTGCGACTGATCGGCGGGTTCGCGGCGATGGCCGCCGCCGGCGTGCTGCTCACCCTGCTCGTGCTGACCCGGCTGTCGCCGGTCGGTCCGGCGGTCGCCGGTCTGGCCTTCCTCGCCTTCAGCGCCTGGGTGGCGCTCGACAAGGGGCTGGTCGCCGACCTGCTCCGGGTCGACTTCTTCGAGCGGCCGGCCGGGCTGGTCAACCCGGCCCTCGGCATCGGTCCGGTGGTCGGCGTCCTGATGTTGCTGACCGTGACCAGCCCGCGGCGGTGGCGGCGCTATCCGGTGCCGGTGCCGCAGCCGGCGGTCCATCCGGGCACCGGTGTCGGTTGGCCGCCGGCCTATCAGCCGGCGCACTCCGCCTATCCGACGTCGCCCGGGGTCGGCGCGGCGCCGGCGTCACCCGCCAATCCCTTCGCGCCGCCCGGGCTTTACGGGCAGGGCGTCGGCTCGCCGGTGGCGCCGACGTCCGGCGGCCCGGGGCCAGTATCCGCGGCGCCAGGGCCGGTATCCGCGCCGCCCGGGCCAGCCGGCCCCGCGCAGGCAGGTCCGCCGCTCGCGCATCCCGGGCCCCCGCAGGCGCCGCAAATGGGGCAGCCTGGACCGCCGCCAGGCACCCCTGGCCCGCCGCCAGGCACCTCTGGCCCGCCGCCAGGCACCCCCGGCCCGCCGCCAGGCACCCCCGGCCCGCCGTCAGGCCCTCCCGGACCGCCACCCGGCCCTACCGGCCCGCCACCCGGCCCTACCGGCCCGACGCCTGGTCCGCCCGGAATGAGCCCGGCCGGTCCACCCGCGCCACCGCCGCGCAATCAGGGGTCGGTGCGGACGCCGTCGGCGGCGGGCACGCCGCCCCCGCCGCCGCCGCAGTTCACCCCGCACGTGCCGCGCCAACCAGACCCGACCGAGGCGGCCGACGCCAGCGACGCGACGACCCGGATCACATCCGCGCCAACGCCCCCGCCGCCGGCGCCCGCCCTCGCGCCGTCCGACGAGACGACCCGGATCGCACCCGCGCCGACGCCCCCGCCGCCGGCACCGGCCACCGCGCCATCCGACGAGACGACCCGGTTCGAGATGCCGCCGAAGCCTCCCGCGACCGGCGACGAGACGACCCGGCTGACGACCGGCGACGAGGAGACCACCGTGCTGCGTGGCCGCGACGACGACGCGGTCGAGGAGAACGACGACGCGACCAGGCGGCTGCACGCCACCCCGCCACCGCCGGCGGCCTACCCGCCGCCGGGGCACTCGACGCCGACCACCCCGCCGACCGACCCCGACGCGACCCGCCGGCTGTAGCCCTGCCGGGCGGCGGCTAGATGACGCCCTTGAGCAACTGGCGCGCGAGGACGATCCGCTGCACCTGGTTCGTACCCTCGTAGATCTGGGTGATTTTGGCGTCGCGCATCATCCGCTCCAGCGGATAGTCGCGGGTGTAGCCGTAGCCGCCGAGGAGTTGGACCGCGTCCGTGGTGATCGCCATGGCGGTGTCGGAGGCGAAGCACTTGGCGGCGGCGCCGAAGTAGGTCAGGTCGGCGTCGCCGCGCTCGGACCGGCCGGCCGCGGCGTAGGTGATCTCGCGGGCCGCGGTCAGCTTCATGCCCATGTCGGCGAGCATGAACTGGACGCCCTGGAAGTCGGCGATCGGCTGGCCGAACTGGTGCCGCTCCTTGACGTAACCGAGGGCGTAGTCGAGAGCACCCTGCGCGATGCCGACGGCCTGCGCGGCGATGGTGACCCGGGTGTGATCGAGGGTGCGCATCGCGGTGGCGAACCCGGTGCCCGGTTCGCCGATGAGGCGCGAATCAGGAATATGCACATTGTCGAAATAAACTTCGCGAGTCGGTGAGCCCTTGATGCCGAGTTTCTTCTCCGGGGCGCCGAACGAGACGCCGGCATCCGACTTGGACACCACGAAGGCGGAGATGCCGCGGGAGCGCGCGGTCGGGTCGGTGACCGCGAAGACCGTGTAGAACTCCGACACGCCGGCGTTGGTGATCCAGCGCTTCACGCCGTTGAGCACCCAACCGGTCGCGGTGCGTTCGGCCCGGGTCGTCATCGACGCGGCGTCGCTGCCCGCCTCGGGCTCGGACAGGCAGTAGGAGAACATCGCCTCGCCGCGGGCCACCGGCGGCAGGAACTCGGCCTTGACCGCGTCGGAACCGGCCAGCAGCAACGGCATCGTGCCCAGCTTGTTGACCGCGGGGATCAGCGACGAGGCCGCGCAGGCGCGGGCCACTTCCTCGATGACGATCGCGGTGGCGAGGGCGTCGGCGCCGGCACCGCCGTATTCGACGGGGATGTGCGGAGCGTGGAAGTCGGCGGCACGCAACGCTTCGTAGGACGCTTTGGGAAACTCGCCCGTTTCGTCAGCGTCGGCCGCGTTGGGCGCGACCTTGGCATCGCACACTTCGCGTACGGCGGCGCGGATGATGCCGTGTTCTTCGGGTATCTGGTAAACATCGAACGAACCGTCTGTCATGATTGCGGCCCTCCCCTTGGCCGGCGGTGAGCGCCACCGGTAGCGTGCGTCGGGCATGTGACTATCCGGCCCAGCATCGAGAATACCGGCCGGTAACCTTGGCTCGGATGCACGGTGGGTAGGCTCACGCACTATCCTCGCCTGCGCATGCAGGCGAGCCCGTTCCGGCGGGCGACAAGAACAGATGTCCTAACTGACGCGCCGCGCTGGCGCGACCAGCCCCGACAACGACGTGGCGCACAGCGGCGCCGCCGAGCGTGAGCGGAGAACCAAGGCGTGACGATCCCGTACCCGAACACCCAGCCCATGCCGGCGATCGCGGCGGTGACGCCCCCGTCCGGAGCCGCCCGCCCGCGGCTGACCTTCCTCGGCACCGGTTACCTGGGTGCGACGTACGCCATCTGCTACGCGGAACTCGGCTACGAGGTGCTCGGTTTCGACGTCGACGAGGCGAAGATCGCCGGCCTGTCCGCCGGCGTGGTCCCGTTCCACGAGCCCGGCCTCGACGAGTTGCTGCGCCGCAATATCGCGGCGGGTCGCCTGCGCTTCTCGACCGACTACAAGGAAGCCGCCGACTTCGGCGACGTCCACTTCATCTGCGTCGGCACACCGCAGCGGGCCGACGGCATGGGCGCCGACCTGACCTACGTCGAGACCTCGGTGGTCGGCCTGGCCCAGCACCTGAGCCGCAAGGCGCTGATCGTCGGCAAGTCGACCGTGCCGGTCGGCACCGCCGAGTGGATCGAGCAGCTGGTCGGCAAGCACGTCGCACCGGAGCTGGGCGTCGAGGTGGCCTGGAGCCCCGAGTTCCTCCAGGAGGGCTTCGCCGTCGAAGACGTGCTGCGGCCCAACCGCATCGTCGTGGGTGTCAAGAGCGATTGGGCCAATGGCCTGCTGTACGCCGCGCACAAGGGCGTCTTCGACCTCGCCGCCACCGAGGACCGCGAGGTCCCGCTGGTGATCACCGACTTCGCCACCGCCGAGCTGGTCAAGGTCGCGGCCAACGCGTTCCTGGCCACCAAGATCTCGTTCATCAACGCGATGGCCGAGGTCTGCGAGGTCGCCGGCGGCGACGTCACCCAGCTCGCCCGGGCGATCGGCTACGACCCGCGGATCGGCAACCGCTTCCTCCAGGCCGGCGTCGGCTTCGGCGGCGGCTGCCTGCCCAAGGACATCCGCGCCTTCCAGGCCCGGGCCCAGGAGCTGGGCGCCGGCGAGGCGCTGCGCTTCCTGCACGAGGTCGACCTGATCAACCTGCGCCGCCGCACCCGGGTACTGACGCTGGCCGCCGACCTGCTCGGCCGCCGCTCCGGCCCGGCCGGCCCCGACCTGTCCGGCGCCAAGATCGCGGTGCTCGGCGCGACCTTCAAGCCCAACTCCGACGACATCCGCGACGCGCCGTCGCTGGCCGTCGCCGGGTTGCTCCTCAAGGCCGGCGCCGACGTGCGGGTCTACGACCCGGAGGGCATGGACAACGCGAAGAAGGCTTCGCCGGACCTGACCTACGAGCCGAGCCTCAACGACGCGGTCCGCGACGCCGACCTGGTCTGCGTGCTGACCGAGTGGGCCGACTTCCGCAACGCCGACCCGGTCGCCCTGGGCGAGCTGGTCGCCGGCAAGAAGGTCATCGACGGCCGCAACTGCCTCGACGCCACACTGTGGACGCAGGCTGGCTGGGTCTACCGCGGGATGGGTCGCCCGTAAGGGTCTTTTTCGCCGAAGGGCGCTCTCGGGGTTCCGTTACCCGGGGGCGCCCTTTCACATTGGAGGGACGTCACCGATTTCGGGTGTCGCGTCCGGACACGCCCAAAGGGACTGTTCAATCGACGTCCGCTATGGGCATGCTTCGGTATAGGCGTCACTGTCCTGCCGCGGAGAGGTGCGATGGAAAGGTATCCGTGTCCCTCCTGCGGCCGGGAGATCGACCCCGCTCCCCGCTGCCCTTACTGCAACGCTGAGCAGGGCAGATGGGCCGACGAGGTGGCCCGCATCGAGCGCGAGATCGCCGAGATCCGCAAGCAGGACATCCAGGTCGCCCGCGAGCAGCGGCTGCTCGCACAGCGTATGCAGGCCGCGCAGTTCCAGCGCGACATCCTCAACGCGGCCAACCAGGAGCGGCTCAAGCAGCAGATCGGCAAGCCACGCCGGGTGCTGCGCCGCCGGGTGTTCCGCCGGCCGCCCACGGCCGGCGCCGGCGTGCCGCCCACCGCCGGTCCGCGCGGCACGCGGATACCGCGGCAACAGCCCGGCGGTGCCCCGCCGGCCGAGCCGCCCCCGCCACCCCGGGTGATGGATCTCGACGATGACGACGGGCTGCGCCCCGAGGCGTCGACCCGCGAGATCCAAAACGTCTACCTCGGCCTCGGCGCCCTGCTGCTCGGTGCCGCGGCCGTCGTCTTCGCGGGCGTCACCGGCGGCGCGATCAGCCGCCTGGCGATCCTGATCGGCGCCGCCGGGCTGATGCTCGGCGTCGCACCGTTCATCGGCGCCCGCCGGTTGAGCTCGACGGCCGAGACCATCTCCGCGGTCGGCCTGATGTTCGTCCCCATCATCGGGTACGCGTTCTACCTGATCCCCGACGTGCGGAACGGACCGGTCCCGGGCGAGGTGTTCGCCGGCATCGTGTTCGCGGCGACCGCCGCGATCGCCGCGGTCTACGCCGGTGCCACCGGGCTCAGCGTGCCCCGCTACGCCACCGTGCTTGCGCTCCAGCCGGTGATCCCGATGCTCACCCACGGCTGGATCACCGGGCCCACCGGATGGGCCTTCTCGCTCGCGGCGGTGGCCGCCCTCGACGTCTGGCTGGCCCGGCAGTACGCGGCCTTCGGGGCGCTGGTCCCGCCGGCCTGGTCCGGTCGCCTGGTTACGCCACCGGTCGACGACGCGCCGGCGACCGGCCGGCCGGGAGCCTTCCAATGGCCCCGTAGGTTCGGCAAGGGGGCCTCGCCGGGCAGCGCAACGGAGTCGGGGGGCACGGGCGCACCCGCCGCGAAGACCGGCGGCGCAGCCGGCTCGGGCGGCACGGACGCGACCGGCGCGGCGGCGACCCGCGGCCCGGCAGGCCCGGGCGGCGCCGCGGGGACCGGCGGCGCGGCAGGCCCGGGAGGCACCGCGGGGACCGGCGGCGCGGCAGGCTCGGGCGGCCAGGCGAACTCCGGCGCGTCGGCGGCCGGCGGCCCCGCAGGCCCGGGAGGCGCAGGCGCGGCCGGGTCGGGCGCCGCGGCGGCGACCGGCGGCATGGCAGACGACGGGCCTGCGACACAGACCCGGGCCGCCGACGCGGCGGCAGGTGAGAGCGGCGACGAGACCGGCTTCGGCGTCGGCTCCCGCTCGGGCGCGGTGCCGGCCGGCGGTGGCGGACCGAAGGTCGCCCGGATCATCTCGACGCCGATCCCGCCGCACCAGCGGGGCGACGGCGAGCCCGCCCCGGGCGCGCGGCCGGAGGCCGCCGCCGAGGAAGCCGAGGTGCTGCTCGACTCCGGGCCGGCCGACGCGCCCGTGTCCGGCCCGCCGCCGCAGACCTCGATCACCGCGCGATGGCTGCGGGAGATGTCCTGGGTGCTGTTCGGCATCGCCATCGGTGCCGCGCTCATCTACGCCGTGGCCGGGCTGGTCGACGCGCGTACCGTGCCGACCGCCACCGTCGCGGGCCTCGCCCTGGTCGTGGCCGCCGCCGTCGGGCTGATCGGGTCGCTCTCGCTGCGCCGCCGGCCGCTGCCCGACGTCGCCGGCGGGATCATGACGCTGGCCATCATCGGTGCCGCCGGCCGGGTCGCCTCGGTCGCGCTGCCCGGGCACGCGCTGGTCGTGGTCGCCGCGATCATCGCGCTGATCGGGCTGGCGGTCCGGGCGCTGCCCGACGACTCCCGGCGGGGGCCGCAGCTCGCCTCCACGGCCGCGCTGCTGGTGATCGGCATGGTGATCGCCGGCAACACGCTGCGCGCCGCCATCGCGCCGATCGACGCCGCGCTGCCGATGTGGCGGGCCGACCTCGCCGGCTACGAGGCCCGGCTGGCCGCGTCCATCGGCACCGCGCAGTGGCAACTCGCGGTCGCCGCCGCCCTGCTGACCATCGGGGCGGTGCTGGCCGCGCCGCGCGAGATCCGCCGCGAACTCGCGGTCGCCGGCGCCGCGCTGACCGCGCTGGCCGCGCCGGCCTCGTTCCACCTGGGCTGGGCGGCCGCGCCGTGGCCGGCCGCCGTCGCCGCGATCGCCATCGGCGTCGCGGGGTTGTGGGCCCGCACGCCGCGGGCCGGCATCGCCCACGCGGTCGGCGCCGCCCTGGTCGGCCTGGCCGCCGCCGGCGCCTCGGCCGCCCGGCCGTCGCTCAGCGCCGCGGTGCTGTTCCTGATCGCCGCCAGTGGCGCGCTCATCGCCTCCGCCGCCCGCACCACCACGCTGCGCGCCAACGCCGGCGCCGAGCCGGTCGGCGAGTGGGCGGCCGGCGGTGCCGCGTTCGCGTTCCCCGGCGCGGTGGCCAGCTTCGTCGCCGCGACCGTGCCGGGCGACACGGCCACGGTGCCGATCCTCGCCACCGCGTTCCTCGCGGTCTGCGCCACGCTCAGCTTCGCGGCGCTCAACCGGGTCGCCGAGCGCCACCTCAGCGTCCCGCTGACCGTGGGCACGGTGCTCGGCACGATGGGCGTCGCGGCCGCCGCGTTCGCCGCGCCCGAGGCGGCCGTCGCCGACAAGCTGGTCGGCGCACTCATGCTGGTCGCCGCCGTGCTGCTGTTCCTGGCGCCGTCGATCGACCACGGCCGCCGGGCCGACCGGATGCTCGACGGTGCCGACTACGCGTCGGCGGCGGCGACCACCGCCCTGATCGGCGCGCTGGCCCGGATCGCGGCGATCCTGGCACCGGGCGGCGAGATCGCCACCGTGGCCGCGCTGATCCTGGTCGTCGCGATCGGTGTGCGCGCCCTGCCGGAAGACTGGCGGCGCGGCCCGGCGCTGGGCATCGCGGTCGGCGGTGGCGTGATCGCGGCGATCGCCGGTTACCAGTCGCTCGCCGGCGGCCTGCGGATCCTCGCGACCCCGGGCGCCCTCTGGGACGCCGACCTGACCCGCTGGCCGGGCAGCACCGGAGGCGGCGCCTCGTGGCAGGCGCCGGTGGCGCTCGTGCTGCTCGCCGGCGCGGCCGCCATCGTGCTGCCCCGGCCCTGGTCCTACGACGTGGCCGGGGTGTTCGTCGGCCTGGCCACGATCGGCGCGCCGGCCGCCCTCGGCCTCCCCTGGTACTCGCCGATCGTCGTCGGCGGCGCGGTGGCCACCATCTACGGCGTCGCGGCGGTGATGGCCGCCGACCCCCGCGCCGGCCTGGCCCGGATCTGGGTGGCGGCCGCCGTCGCCCTGCACGCGGTGGGCGCGAGTGTGGTCCGGCCGTGGACCACCGCGGCCGCGCTCGGCATCATCGTGCTGATCGGCGCCGTGGTCGCGACCCTCGCCTCGACGGTCGTGGCCGGCCCCGACGGCGGGCCGGCGACCGCGGGCTGGCGCACGCCGCTCTTCCCGCGCACCGGGGCCGAGCGGCCGGCACCCGCGCCCGGCCGCGACGACGACCTGGGTGCGCCCACCGGCGGCAGTGGCACGGCGACCGCCACGATGACCCGGCCGCGCACGACCCGGGTGACCGCCCCGGCCGAGACGCTGGCCGACGTGGCCGCGCCGCCGCACCTGAGCACCATCGGCGGGCTCGCCCTCGGTGGCGCGCTGCTCGCGCTGCCCGGCGCGCTGGCCGGCTTCGCCGCGTCGGCGGGGAGTTCGGCCGCCGTGGTGCTGAGCGCCGCCCTGGCCGGCTCCAGCCTGGGGATGGCGCTGCTCGCGCTGGCGCGTACCCGGATGGCGCCCTTCCTGCCCTATGCCACCGTCGGGCTGGCCGGCGGTGCGACGATCACCGCCGGCACCGCGCTGGCCACCGGTGTCTCACCCGGGGTGTACGCGGCCGCGGCCGCCATGCTGGGCATCCTCGCCGAGTTGCTCCGGGCGACCGTCTCGCCGGGCGGCGAGGCCGAACGGGTCCGCCGGTGGAGCGCGTTCGGCGGGGCACCGTGGCGCCGGAGCCCGGGGCTGTCGGGCCGACGCTGGTCGGTCGAGCCGGCGATGGGCGCGCTGCTGGTCGCCGTACCCGGGACGCTGTTCGCCCTTTATGCCCTGGGCCCCGCCCTGGTCGAGTCGCTGTTCGCGCCGCTGCAGGTGGTCAACCACATCTGGGCCGGCCCCCCGGAGGCGCTGCTCTCGCCGCCGCCCGACGCGGTCGAGCCGTCCAATGTGCTCTCCGCGCTGCTGCTGACCAGCGCGGCCGGCCTCGCGGCGCTGGCGTTCTCCCGCGGCCGCCCGCTGCGGGCGATCCCGGTCGTGCTGCCCGGCATCGCGGTAACCATCCTGATCACGCCGGTCTCGCTCGGCTTCGGCTGGCCCAACAGCATCCGCGCGGCGCTGGCGGTGTTCGCGGTGGCCATGATCGGCCTCGCCCTGACCCCGCCGCCGCCGGAGTCGGAGTTGGCGCAGTCGCTGCGCTCGGCCCGGATCGCGACCTTCGTGATCGGCCTGGCCGCCGGCAACGCCGGGTTGTCGGGCAGCCTCGCGACCCGGCCGATGACGCTGCTGACGCTCGGCAGCGCGGTCCTCGTCGGTGCGGTGGCCGCGTTGTACGGGCGCACGCAGCGGGCCCGCATCCTCGGCTGGCTGTTCGCCGCGGTCATGGCGCAGGCGTTCGTGTTGACCCTCGGCCTGGTCGCCGGCCTGCCCCGCACCACGTCGGCCTTCGGCGTGCTCGCGGTCGGCGCGGCGCTGCTGGTCGGCGCGGCGCTGGTGCCGCGGCTGCGCCGTCCCGAGGCGGCGCAGGAGGCGACCACGGTCGAGTGGAGCGGCTACGCGGCCGGCCTGATCGCGTTCGCGCTGGCGTTCGACTCGCTGCCGCACCTGGCCGGCCTGCTTGCCGCCTGGGGCGCGGTGCTCGGCATCGCGGCCGGCCGGCCCGGCCGCCGCGCGTCCCGCCGCCGGGTCATCTTCTACACCGCCCTCGGCTGCGAGGTGGCCGCCTGGTGGCTGCTGATGCACCTGGTCAACGTGCGGCTGCTGGAGGCCTACACGCTGCCGTTCGCGGCGGTGGCGCTGCTGGCCGGCATGATCGAACTCCGGCAGCGGCCGTCTTTGGGCAGTTGGCTGGCCTACGGCCCGGCGCTGGTCGCGGCGTTCCTGCCGACCACGGTGCTGGTGCTCACCAGCGACACCACCGACACCCGCGAGCTGCTGCTGCTGGTCGGCGCGGCCGCGACCCTCATCTTCGGCGCGATGGTCAAGCAGCAGGCGCCGGTCATCGTGGGCGCGGTGGTCACCGGCATCTCGGCCATCCACTTCACGGTCACCCGGGTCGGGCCCTACTACGTCGTGATCCCGATCGGCATCATCCTGCTGATCCTCGGCGCCAACAACGAGAACCGGCGGCGGGCGCAGGAACGCATCCGCACCCTGCGCGGGATGCGCTAGCGGCCGTAGTGGCGCAGGTCGACCGGGCTCCCGTCGGGTGCCGTCCACTCGGCCTGGGTGGTGTGCGTGTGCCGCCAGCCGGTGGCCTCGTAGAAGGCGACGGCGGCGGAACGCTGCTCGTCGGCGACGTCGAGCGTCAGTCCCACGTGGCGCTCAGTCGCCCAGGCGGTCGCGGCGGAAACCAGCGCGCGCCCCACTGACCTGCGGCGGGCGGCCGGCGCGACGAAGAGCCGGCACAACTCGCCGGGCTGCCGGACCGCGACATGGCCGTCGATCACGCCGCCGGGCCCTTCGGCCACCCAGGCTCGCGACAGCCCCGCCGGCGTCAGCCACAAACGAGGATCGGAAGGCCAGTTGAGAGGGTACGAATCGGCCTCGTGCACCGCACGCAGCGCCGCGACGCAGCCGTCCAGGTCAGCGGCCAGCCGGAGCCGGATCACGGCGTCGGGCGCAGCGACGCCCTGAGGGCGGCTTCCTTCTCCGCGACCAGCACCTCGAGCCCGGCCTGGAACTCGATCATCTTGTGCCGCAACGCCGGGTCGGCGGCGGCCAGGATGCGCACCGCGAGCAGTCCCGCGTTGCGGGCACCGCCGATCGACACCGTGGCCACCGGGACGCCCGCCGGCATCTGCACGATCGAGAGCAGCGAGTCCATACCGTCGAGGTATTTGAGCGGCACCGGCACGCCGATCACCGGCAGCGGCGTCGCCGACGCGACCATGCCGGGCAGGTGGGCGGCGCCCCCGGCGCCGGCGATGATCACCTGGAGGCCGCGGTCGGCGGCGGTCCGGGCGTACGCGATCATCTTGTCGGGTGTGCGGTGTGCGGAGACGACGCCGACCTCGTAGCCGACGCCGAACTCGTCGAGGACCTCCGCCGCGGCGCGCATCGTCGCCCAGTCGGAGTCGCTGCCCATGATCAGACCGACCGCCGTCACGGATGCGTCCCTTCGCGGAGCCACCAGGCCGCGCGCGCCGCCCGGGCGCGGGCCGAAACCAGGTCGTCGCCCAGCACCGTCACATGGCCGATCTTGCGGCCGGGCCGGGACTGCTTGCCGTAGAGATGCACCCGCGCGCCGGGATCCTCGGCGAACAGGTGGTGCAGGCGCTCGTCGGTCGACATCCCGCCGGCCGGCCCGCCGAGCACGTTGGCCATCACCACGACCGGCGCGGCCAGCGCCGTGTCGCCGAGCGGATAGTCGAGGACGGCCCGCAGGTGCTGCTCGAACTGCGGCGTGCGGGCGCCCTCGATGGTCCAGTGACCCGAGTTGTGCGGCCGCATGGCCAGCTCGTTGACGACCAGGCCGCCGGGCGTCTCGAACAGCTCGACGGCGAGCAGGCCGACCACGTCGAGCGCGGTCGCCAGGTCGATCGCCAGCTTCTGCGCCTCGACCGCGAAATCCTCGGGCAGCAGCGGCGCGGGAGCCAGCACCTCGACGTTGATCCCGTCGCGCTGCACGGTCTCGACCACCGGGTAGACCGCGACCTGGCCGAACGGCGAGCGCGCCACCTGGACCGCCAGCTCGCGGCGCAGGTCGACCAGTTCCTCGCCGATCAACTCGGTGCCGCTGGCCACCACCTCCGCGGCCGCCTCGGGCGAGTCGACGACCCAGACGCCGCGCCCGTCGTAGCCGCCGCGGGTCGCCTTGAGCACCAGCGGCCAGCCGACCCGCTCGCCGAACGCGGCCAGGTCGGCGGCCGAGGTCACCGGCTCCCAGCGCGGCACCGGCGCGCCCAGCTCGGTGAGGCGTTCCCGCATGCGCCGCTTGTCCTGCGCGAAGACCAGCGCGTCGGCGGACGGGAAGACCTTCACGCCCTCGGCGGCCAGCGCGCGGATGTGCGCCTCGGGGACGTGCTCGTGGTCGAAGGTGACCACGTCGCAGCCCTTGGCGAAGGTGCGCAGCGCGGTCAGGTCGGTGTGCTCGCCGATCTGTACCTCGGCGGCGACCATGGCCGCGCCGTCGTCGGGATGCGCCGCGAGCACGTGCAGCGACTGGCCGAGGGCGATGGCGGCCTGGTGGGTCATGCGGGCCAGCTGGCCAGCGCCCACCATGCCGACGACAGGCAAACCGGTGCGGGAATCCATGGCGGGAAAAGCCTATCCCGGCCTCACCGGCGGGTGAGCTGCGCGGTGAGGTCTGCCACCGCCGTCGTCGGGCGATCACAGACGAAACCGCGGCAGACGTACGCCGTTGCCGCACCGTCGAGCAACGGTCGATCGGCCAGCAGGGGTACGCCCGGCGCGTCCGGTGGGCCGACCAGCACCACGGCGCCGGGCGGGGCCAACTCGTAGGCGGTCGAGACGAGCGGGTCGTCGGTCGGGTCGGTGCGGGTGGCGATGACGATCTCGTACGGGCCGGAGAGCAGGGCCTCGGCCGTCGCGGCCGCGTACCCGCTGAATCTCGGGTGTTGACCGACGATCGGGGCGACCGTGGCGAGCGCCGCCTCCGCCGCCTCGCGGTAGCGGGGCTCGCCGCGCAGCGCGGTGTAGCTGGTCAGCGCCGCCGCCAGCGCCGAGAGCCCGCCCGGCGTCGCGTTGTCGGTCGGGTCGGCCGGCCGGGTGACCAGCCGCTCGGCGTCGTCGGCGGTGTCGTAGTAGCCGCCGTTGCCGGTCGGGAAGTGCGCGAGCGCGGCGTCGAGCAGGGTGCCGGCCAGGTCGAGCCAGCGCCCGTCGAGGGTGGCCTGGTGCACGGCGCAGAACGCCTCGGCCACGGCGCCGTAGTCGTCGAGCACGCCGGCCGGGTCGCCGACCACGCCGTCGCGGGACACCCGGCGCAGCCGGCCGTCGACCACGTGCCGCTCGGCCAGCAGCGTCGCCGCGCGCACGGCCGCGTCGAGCGACTCGGCGCCGCCGGTGGCGAAGTAGTGCTCGACCAGGCCGGTGATCGCCAGCCCGTTCCAGGAGGCGACCACCTTGTCGTCGCGGGCCGGCTGGGGCCGGTTGGCGCGTGCGGCGAGCAGTCGGGCGCGGACGTCGGCCCAGCGGTCGACGACCGGCGGGTTGGCGTCGTCGATGTCGCGGGCCAGCCGCAGGACGCTGGCGCCCTTCTCAAACGTGCCGGCGGCGGTCACCCCGAAGACGCCGGCCGCGTACGCGCCGTCTTCCTGGCCGAGCGCCTCGACGAGTTGGGCCGGCGTCCACGAGTAGGTCAGGCCCTCGACCCCGTCGGTGTCGGCGTCCAATGCGGACGCGAAGCCACCCTCGGGTGTGCCGAGGTCGCGGACGATGAACTGGGCGGTCTCGTCGGCGATCCGGCGGGCCAGCGGGTCGCCGGTCAGCCGCCACAGGTGCGTGTAGACGCGCAGGAGCAGGGCGTTGTCGTACAACATCTTCTCGAAATGCGGCACGATCCAGCGCGCGTCGACCGAGTAGCGGGCGAAGCCGCCGGCGAGTTGGTCGTAGATGCCGCCGCGGGCCATCGCCTCGCAGGTGTGCCGCACCATCTCCAGCGCCTGCGGGTTGCCGGTGCGCTGGTATTGGCGGAGCAGGAACAGCAGGTTCATCTGCGGCGGAAACTTCGGCGCGCCGCCGAAGCCGCCGTTCTCGCCGTCGTAGTCGGTCGCGAGTTGCGCGGCGGCCGCGTCGAGCAGTTCCGCGGTGATCGGCGCGCTGATCCCGCCGAGCGCCTGCGCCCCGCCGACGGCCTCGACGACCGCGGCACCCTGGCGCAGCACGTCGTCGCGCTGCTCGCCCCAGGCCTTGGTGACCGACTGGAGCAGCCGGGAGAAGTTGGCCTTCGGGAAGTAGGTGCCGCAGAAGAACGGCGTGCCGTCGGGCGCGGCGAACACGGTCATCGGCCAGCCGCCCTGCCCGGTCATCGCCTGCGTCGCGGTCATGTAGACGGCGTCGACGTCGGGCCGCTCCTCGCGGTCGACCTTGATGCTGACGAAGTTGTCGTTCATCAGCCGCGCCACACCGGCATCTTCGAAGGACTCGTGCGCCATCACGTGACACCAGTGACAGGCGGCATAGCCCACGGAGATCAACACCGGCACGTCGCGGCGCTTCGCTTCGTCGAAGGCGGCGCTGCTCCACGGCCACCAGTCGACCGGGTTGCCGGCGTGTTGCAGCAGGTAGGGCGAGGTGGCGTCACCGAGCCGATTCACACCTCCAGCCTTTCACACGCTGCGGCCCACGGCCGCGAACGCCTTGGCGATGTTCCACTCGGCCAGGTCGAGCATCCATTGCCGGTCGGGAAAGTCGGTGCTCGCGATCCGCAACGGCCCCTCGATCAGCGACAGCACCTGGGCGTAGCGGTAGAACTCGAGCCGCTCCGGGTCGCAGTCGACCGGGTCGAGCCGCCGGTAGTGATCGCCGAAGCGCATCTGGATCCAGGCGTGGTCCCACTCGATGTCGAAGTAGGCCAGGCCCTCGAAGTCGATCAGCACGGGTTCGTTGGCTTCGGTCACCAGGACGTGGTCGGGACCGAGTTCGCCGTGCACCAGCGCGTAGGTCTGGCGTGGTCTGACCGCCGCCCAGAGGGCGTCGACGTGGGTGACGATCCGGTCCCGGGCGGCGGCGAGGCGGCTGTCGCGCTCCGCGGCCGCGTCGAGATCGGTGAGGGCCCGGTCGCGGATGATGTCTTCCGTGCGGCGGGCCTGCGACCCGATGGCGGCGAGCTTGCCGTAGTGGGGGCCGAACGTGGTGTGCATCCGCCTGATGGCGGCGCCGAGCTCGGCCAGCGGCGCGTCTTCGGCGTCGAGGCGGTCCTCCAGCTTCGTCGACCCCGCGTCTTCGACGAGCGCGAGGTCGGCGTCGAGGTGCCGGCGGGAGCGGTCGAAGAAGATCAACCCCGGCACGCGTACGCCGGCGGCGCTGAGCGCGGCATGGTTGGCGGCGAACAGGTCGGGGCCGTTGGCGTCGGTGAAGGGGTCGTCCGGCACGGTGGCCGCGGGTGGCCAGTAGTTCTCGGCCTCGGCCCAGACGTAGGCGATGAGGCTGGTGCCGTCATCGAGCGTGAGTCGGTAGACGCCCTTCTTGGTGCCACCGGCCAGCCGGGTCAGCGTGCTCAGCCGTCTTGCTGTTTGGTCGGCGACGACGTCGCGCAGGTCGTCGGCTCGCAGGAAGGTCCGCACCACGCCGGCTATGGTTCTGCGCCCGGCGGTCCACCGCAAACGACTTACGGCGCCGCAGAGTCGACGCCGCCGACGCAACCCCTGGCCGGAGCGAAGCGGGCGAAGGGTCAGGCCGACCCATCAGCACGCAGCGGAAAGACCTGCGCCCGGGCCGAATCGGTGAGCTGACTGAGCACAGCCACGATCTTGTCCGCCGGCATCGGCTTGAAGAAGTGATAGCCCTGGGCGGCACCGCAGCCGAGGGTTTCCAGAGCCAGCCGCTGGGCGGCCGTCTCGACCCCTTCGGCCACGACCCGCAACCCCAGCTCCTGGCCGAGACCGATGGTGAACCGGACGATCGCCGCCGCCTGGGGAGAGTCGGCCATCCGCATCACGAAGGAGCGGTCGACCTTGACCTCGTCGACCGGGACGCGGGCGAGGAAGGCCAGCGACGAGTACCCGGTGCCGAAGTCGTCGAGCGCGATCCGCACGCCCATCGACCGCAGCCCGGCCAGGACCTCGTCGATCACGTCCTGGTCGCTCATCACGACCGTCTCGGTGATCTCCATGACCAGCCGGTCGGCCGTGACGTCGTGCTGGCGCAGCAGCTCGGCCACCGCGTTGGGCAGGTGCTGGTCGAGCAGGTTGTGCGCGGACAGGTTGACCGCGATCGGCACATCCATGCCGTGCGCGGCGACGTCGGCGGCCACCTGCAGAGCCTTGTCGATCACGTAGAGCGTGAACGCACCCAGCAGATCGCTCTCCTCGGCCGCCCGCACGAAGTCGCCGGGTTTGAGGACGCCGCGCCGCGGGTGTTTCCAGCGGATCAGGGCCTCCACCCCGGTCGGCGCGCCCGTCGTCAGGTCGACCGCGGGCTGCAGGGCCAGCACGAGCTGGTCGTCGACCTGCAGGGCCTCGCGCAGTTCGGCCAGCAGCGTCAACTGATCGGTGCTGCTCTCGTCGCGGCTCGGGTCGTAGCAGGCGGTGTTGCCGCCGCCGCCCTCCTTCGCCTGCCGCAGCGCGATGTCGGCCCGGCGGAGCAGCTCCGGCAGGTTGGCGCTGCCGGCGGCCGAGACCACCACACCCGCGGACGCGTCGACCGCGACCTGGATGCCCTGGACCTCGGTTGGTGCCGCCACGGCGTCGACCAGCTCGGCGGCCCGGTCGAGGGCCCGCGAGGTGCTCATCCGTTCGACGCCCGCGATCAGCAGCGCGAACTGGTCGACTCCGAGCCGGCCGAGCAGCTCGCCGGGGCCGGTCAGCAGCTTCATCCGGGCGGCCGCGGCGGCAAGGAGTTCGTCGCCAGCGGCGTGGCCAAGGGTGTCGTTGACCGTGCGGAAGCGGTTGATATCGACGACCGCCAGGGCGACCGGGTGGTCACGGCTCAGGCGGCGCAGCGCGGCGTCGCCCTGTGCGATCACCGCGGCCCGGTTGAGCAGGCCGGTCGGCGCGTCGTGGACGGCGTCGTACGACGAGCGTTCGCGCAGCAGTGACCAGGCGCGGTGGGTGACCGCGTCGTGCAGCGCCACCGCCAGCGTGTCGCCGAACGACCGCAGGGCGAACTCGTCGCGGGCGGACGGCAGGGTCGGCCGAGGGAGGGCGACCCGGATCTGGCCGACCAACTGGCCCCGCACGGTCAGCTCGCGGACCAGGGTGGACTCGGCGTCCTCGGTGGCCGGGCGCTCGTCGGAGTCGTCGACACCGCTGCCGCCGTCGGCGTCGCCGTAGTAGTGGCGCCAGCCGCCGTCCATCCGGACCACGTCGAGGTCGACCCGCTCGGCCACCAGCAGCCGCAGGGCGCCGGCGACGCCGGCGGTGGCGACCTCGTCTTCGTCGAGCTTCTTGAGGGCGCTGGTCGCGCCGGCGAACTCTTCCCAGGCCCGGCGTTCGTCGGCGGCGCGCAGCCGCTGGCCGTAGGTCTGCTGGAGCAGCCACAGCGCCGGCGGTAGCAGCAGCAGCCAGCGCGGGTCCTCGTGGACCATCGCGACCACGACCAGGCCGACGACGACGTTGCCGACGAACATCAGCAGCTTGTCGTTGAGCGCCCGCAGCAGCGTGGCGAACAGCGGGACGCCATGCACCAGCCGCAGCGTGACCACCGCGAGCAACGCGCCGACCAGCAGGTAGGTGAGCGCACCGAGGATCAGCGCGGCGGCCAGGGGCGGGGTGAGCGGAGCGCCGATCGGGTCGGCGAGGCGGCAGGCCACCGTCACGGCGGCGGCGACGGCGACCGTCTGGCACGCCGCGATGTGCAGGACCTCGAGCGGCGTGCGGAGCTTCGCGAAGACCGAGAGCAGGAGCCAGGCGGCGCCGGCGCCAGCGAAGGTCGCGGCGGGCAGCCAGCCCGATGGTGCGGTGTAGAGGCCGATGATCAGCGCGGCCTCGCCCCAGTTGACGGAGAGTCGACCGGAGCCGATGCGTAGTCGGAGGCTGGCGAGTTGCGCCAGCGCCATCACGCCGCAGGCGATCGCGAACCGGCCGGCGGCCGGCAGCGGGTCGCCGGTCGGGACGACCGCGGGCAGCAGCAGGCCGGCGGTCGTGGCGCCGGCCGCGAGCACGAGCAGGAAGCCGGTGAAGCCGTGCGCCCGCGCCGGCACCTCGGCTGCCCCGGAGCCACGGGCCACCCGCCACAGACCGGCACGCAGCGCGCTCATCGCCGACTCCCGCCCACGGGACGGTCGGCGAGACCTCGGCAATGATCGCCAAACGACAGATCGCGCCGGGAGCGGCCGGCGATCGTCATCGGCGGCCCCCTTCCGCGCACGCCACGGAAACCCACACGGGTCCCCACGGCGGAAGGCTAAGCCAAACGGAGTGGGTGCAACAGGGGGTAGACGTCTGCTTTGACCGTCAATGAACGCTGTCGTGCCTGGTCAGATCCGGAATGACCAGTCTGGAACGAATCCAGTGCTGGTCAGGAACGGTCAGTCGGCGCGGCAGGTTTCGTTGCGACAGATTTCGCGGCGGTCGGATCCGCGACACTCTCATCCTGACCGGGGAAGCGTTCGGGTAGCCGCTTGAGCCGCTTGTTCATGTTGCGGATCAGCAGGACCGTCGCGGTGCCCAGCAGGATGATCAGGAGCAGCCCGGTCGGGCCGGCCAGGCCGCCCTCCCGGGTGTCGCCGAAGTTGTTCACCGCGAGCACGCCGGCAACCGACAACATGGCGACACACTCCTCTTCCGACCGGGGGGACCCTCACGCTACGCCCGCCACCTCAGGCGGCGCGCACCGCCTCCCGGATGCCCGCGAACAGGTCGGACTCGGGCACCGGGCTGTCGACCAGCGACTTGACCAACTCGAAGTCTTCGGTGGGCCAGACCTTGCGCTGGATGTCGAGCGGGACCCGGAACCAGAAGCCGTCGGGGTCGACCTGGGTGGCGTGTGCCCGCAGCGCGTCGTCGCGCACCTCGAAGTAGTCGCCGCACTCGACCCGCGTGGTGACCCGGTCGCCCTTGTCTTCGCGGGTGTCCCACTCCTTGAGCCAGTCGGTGTAGGGCGACTCGAGCCCGGCCGCCAGCATCGCCTCGTGCATCGCCAGCACGCGGGCCTTGCTGAAGCCGAGGTTGTAGTAGAGCTTGAGCGGCTGCCACGGCTCGCCCAACTCGGGGTATTTCTCCGGATCGCCGGCGGCCTCGAAGGCGGCCACGCTGATCTTGTGACACATGATGTGGTCGGGGTGCGGGTAGCCACCGTTTTCGTCGTAGGTGGTGACGACGTGCGGACGGAACTCGCGAATCAGGCGCACCAGTGGTGCCGCGGCCACCTCGACCGGCTCGAGCGCGAAACAGCCCTCGGGCAGCGGGGGCAGCGGGTCGCCCTCGGGCAGGCCCGAGTCGACGAAGCCCAGCCAGGCCTGCTTGACCCCGAGGATCGCCCGGGCCGCGTCCATCTCCGCGCGGCGGATCTCGCTGATGTTTTCCCAGACGTCGGGTCGGTCGAGCTTGGGGTTGAGGACACTGCCGCGCTCACCGCCGGTGCAGGTCGCGACCAGGACGTCGACCCCCTCGGCCACGTAACGCGCGGACGCCGCCGCGCCCTTGCTCGACTCGTCGTCGGGATGTGCGTGCACCGCCATCAGACGCAACTGCTCAGCCACGAACCTGCTCCCCCTCATACCTGCCGTGGGCCTGGTCATCCTCGGCTGCGAGGATGGAACCCTGCCATTCTGGCCGATCGCACCGACAGAAATCCGTCGGGCCAGCCTGAGGGGTGCCCCCGTTGACCGAGACGCATTCAGCAACCACGCCGGCCGCTCCGGTGTTCCCGCCCGGCCGATATGGCCGCCGGCGCGAACGGCAGCGTCGCCGCCCGTGGCTGGTGGCCGGGCTCGCCCTGGTCACCCTGCTGGTCGGCAGCCTCGTAGCGGTCCGGCTCTACAAAAACTACGGGGACCCGGCGTACGACGCACAGGTAGTGACCTATACCGACATCGACGACACCGGCCTTACCCTGGTGTTCCGGGTGACCATCCCAGAAGGTGGGCAGGCGACCTGCGTGCTGCGGGCCCGATCCAGGGACGGCGCCGTGGTCGGCACCCAGGACGTGCTGGTCAGGGACGAGCCCGGCGACGGGACCACGCAGGTGACGCAGCGGATGACGACGTCCGCGAAGGCCATGATCGGCGAAGTCCTGCGCTGCGTACCAGCTCAGTAAACGGGTGTTTCGGGCGCGACACCCGATGGTCGATCGCTGGTAAGTTGGAAGTTCGTATTTGTCACCCGCCAACCAAGGAGATCGTCTGTGTCCACGACCGACCGCGGGGCTCCCGTCACATGGTTGTCCCAGGACGCGCATGACCGGCTCCAGGCGGAGCTCGACGAGCTGATCGCGGCCCGGCCGGTGATCGCCGCCGAGATCAACGCCCGCCGCGAGGAAGGCGACCTGCGCGAAAACGGTGGTTACCACGCCGCCCGTGAAGAGCAGGGAAAGCAGGAACACCGGATCAGCTACCTCAAGGAGCTGTTGCGCACCGCGCAGGTCGGCGACCGGCCGACCGCTGACGCGGTCGCGCCCGGCACGGTGGTGACGATCCACTTCGACGACGACGCCGACGACACCGAGACGTTCCTGCTCGGTTCGCGCGAGATCGCCGCGACCACCGACCTGACCGTCTACAGCCCCGAGTCGGCGCTCGGTAAGGCCATCCTCGGCGCACACAACGGCGACACCGTGACCTACACGGCCCCGAGCGGCGCCGACATCAAGGTCACCGTGGTCACCTTCGCGCCGTTCGAGGGCTAGCGCAGCTCGGCCCGCGCGAGCACGCCCACGCCGCCCTCGAAGGTCAGCTCCGGAAACCAGAAGTCGCGGGTCACCTCGACAAAGCCCAGCTCGGTGTGCAGGTCGAGCGACGCCTGATTGCGCGCTCTCGCGAAATACCAGACCGCCTCGGCGCGCTCGAAAATCGACGCCATGCGGGCCACGGTGAGCGCCCGGCCGACGCCGCGCCGTCGGTAGGCCGGGTCGACGACCAGTCCGAGCAGATACCAGCCGGCCGGCGCCGCGTTGTCAGGCGCGTCGGCCGGCGGCGTGTACAGGGCGCTGCGGCCATACCCGATGATCCGCCCTTCGTCCTCAGCGACGTGCAGCATCCGATCAGCGTCGGTCGCGCTGTCACGCAGCGAGTCGGCCCACGTCACCGGGTTGAGACCGAGCACGGTGACCGCGAGTTCGAGGCAGCCCGGCACGTCGTCGAGACCGCCGCGGCGCACCGGCACGGAAGGGCCGGCGGATGGCCGATCCGGCTTGTACGCCGCGAACCAGGTCATCCGAAGGACACCACGTACCCGCTGGCCCGCAGCGCGCCGACCACCAGGTCGGAGTGCTCGGCGCCGCGCGTCTCGACGGACAGGGCGACCTCGACCTCGCCGAGTCGCAGGTGCGGGTTCTGCCGCTGGTGCACCACGTCGACCACGTTGGCCGCCTGGCCGGCGATCTGGCCGAGCAGGTTGGCGAGCTGGCCCGGGCGGTCGGCGCAGCGCACCGTGATCCGCAGGAACCGGCCGGCGGCCGCGAGGCCGTGCTCGATCACCCGGCGCAGCAGCATCGGGTCGATGTTGCCGCCGGAGAGCACCGCGACGGTCGGCGGCTCGGCCTCGACCACGCCGGCGAGCAGGGCCGCGACGCCCACCGCGCCGGCCGGCTCGACCACCAGCTTGCCGCGCTCCAGCAGCATCAGCAGCGCCCGCGAGATGTCTTCCTCGGTGACCGTGACGATCTCGTCGACCAGCTTCTCGACGTGGGCGAAGGTGATCTCGCCCGGGCAGCCGACCGCGATGCCGTCCGCGATCGTCGAGAAGCTGGCCAGCCGGGTCGGCTCGCCCGCGGCCAGCGAGGGCGGGAACGCGGCGGCATCGGCCGCCTGCACGCCGATCACCCGCAGGTGCGGGTTGATCGCCTTGGCGGCCACGGCGATGCCGGAGACCAGCCCGCCGCCGCCGACGCCGGTCACGATGGTGCGCACCTGCGGGCACTGCTCGAGGATCTCCAGCGCGACGGTGCCCTGGCCCGCGATCACGTCGGGGTGGTCGAACGGGTGGATGAACACCGCGCCGGTGCGGTCGGCGAACTCCTGGGCCGCGACCAGCGACTCGTCGACGGTGGCGCCGACCAGCTCGACGGCCGCGCCGTAACCCTTGGTCGCGGCGACCTTCGGCAGCGGCGCGCCCTCGGGCATGAAGACGGTCGAGCTGGTGCCGAGCATCTCGGCGGCCAGCGCGACACCCTGCGCGTGGTTGCCGGCGCTGGCGGCCACCACGCCGCGGGCACGCTCGGCGTCGGTCAGCCGGGCGATCCGGACGTACGCGCCGCGGACCTTGTACGAACCGGCGCGCTGCAGGTTCTCGCATTTGAGCCAGCCCGGCCCGCCGAGCTGGGCGCTCAGCGGGCGGGACGGTTCGAGGGGGGTGGTTCGCACGACGCCGGCCAGGAG
This sequence comes from Asanoa sp. NPDC049573, assembly GCF_040676615.1. NCBI lineage: Bacteria > Bacillati > Actinomycetota > Actinomycetes > Micromonosporales > Micromonosporaceae > Asanoa > Asanoa sp. NPDC049573. The sequence goes on along the minus strand of NZ_JBFAPI010000003.1, from coordinate 500,866 downwards.
CTGCCGCGCCGCCTCGACGTCGGCGAGGCCGACCAGGTCCGTCATGCCCCGATCGTCGCACTTCCGGCATCGGCCGGCGCGGCGGGCCGGCTTGTAACCCGCGTCACCCGCCGATCGCCGGGCTCGGGTCGATGGGCAGGTTCCGGTTCTGCGCCTCGTACCAGCCGCGGTGGATCCGGTCCTCCTGCGCCGCAGAGACCCGGGGCACGAAGACGGCGAACGCGGTCGCGGCGACGACGGCCGCGATGCCGGCGACGGTCTCGGCGGCGGCGAAGGTCTGGTACTGGTCCGCCAACGCGTCGAGGTCCGCGCCGGTCTCGGGCTGGTTGTCGAACACCGTGCTCGCCACCCGGTCGACGGCATAGGTGACGACCAGGGCGAGCCACCAGACGACGGTCAGGGCGCTGACCCACCGCTCGCGGCTGCTCTGCCGGGCCACGTTGGCCGCCAGCCGAGCGGGAATGACCGCGTTGGCGAACGGCATGAACCAGCCGCCGATCGCCCAGCCGGGGCTGAGCACGGGCTGCGTGTCGGGGAACGCGTCGAGGTTCTTGCGGGCCCGCCACAGCCAGATGATCGTCAGGGTCAGCGCGGTCAGCTGGGCCAGCGTGGTGGCGAGAGAGACCACCGTGGTCAGGTCTTCGAGCGCGATCGCGCCGTCGAGGTCAGCGGCGACGACCGCCGCGTCGACGCCCTTCCAGATTGCCCACAGCATCGCCGGGTAGACCACATTGCCCACGGCCGCCAGCGCGACCACCGCGACCGCGGCGATGCCGACGCCGCGTACCCGATATGTCTTGTGCCCTTCCCAGACCGCCTGGCTCATGACCCTCCCCCGCTTCATTGATCTTGGACCGGATGATTCTGCGGTCCGTTCCGCGGCGAGGAGGTCAACCATGTGGCTCGATATCGACGCCGATCAGGGGGTGCCGGCCGGATCGGCGACCCGGGGCCAGGAGGTGGCGTGCCGGGGCCAGGGCGCGGCCAGCTCGAACTGGCCGGCGACGGCCAGCAGCAGCGTCTCGCTGCCGGGCGGCCCGACGAGTTGCACGCCCAGCGGCAGCCCGTCGGGGCGCAGGCCGACCGGCACGACCAGCGCCGGCAGCCCGGCCAGGTTCCACGGCGCGGCGTAGGGCGCGTAACGCAGGCTGGTCAGCGCGTTGGACCGCCACGACCGGGCCGACCACCGCTCGGCCGCCGGGGGTGCCGCGGCCAGCGCCGGGGTGACCAGCACGTCGACGCCGTGGTCGGTGAAGAAGTCGATCGAGCGCTGGCGCCAGGCGTCGCGGTCGTCCTGGCGGACGTAGCCGCGGCGGGTGACCCAGTCGCCGAGCGCGGCGTGCCGGCGGGTGCGGCCCTGCAGCGTGGCCCGGTCGAGGGCGTCGAAGTCGGCGTCGCTGGCAGCAGCGGCGAACCAGTGCGCCATGCCCTTCAAACCCAACGACATCGGGTAGACCGGGTCGATCGTTGCCACGTCGTGCCCGGCGCCGACCAGCACCTTCGACGCCGCGGCGACGGCGTCGCGGTTGGGCGCGTCGGGCCGGATGCCGGCCACCGGCGAGCGGGTCGACACCGCGAACCGCAGCCGGGCCGGCTCGACCAGCTTCTCCGGCTGGCGGCCGGCGAGCACCGCGAAGACCATCGCCGCGTCGGCCACGCTGGTGGCGAACACGCCGTGCTCGCTGAGCCCGAACCAGCCGTCGGCGCCCAGCTCGCGTGGCACCACGTCGCGGCCGGGCTTGAGGCCGAGCAGGCCGCAGCAGGCGGCCGGGATGCGCACCGAGCCAAGCCCGTCGGTGCCGTGCGCGACCGGCACCATGCCACTGGCGACCGCGGCCGCCGCACCGCCCGACGAGCCGCCGGGCGTGCGGTCGGTGCGCCAGGGGTTGCGGGTCACCGCCGTCTCGTCGTCGGTCATCGCGAACAGCGCCAACTCCGGCATCCGGGTGAGGCCGACGGCGACCGCGCCCGCGCCGCGCAACCGGCGGACCACCTCGTGGTCTTCGGCCGCGATCGGTGCCCGGGCGGCAGCCGAACCGTTCCAGATCGGCGCGCCGGCGATCGCCGTGTTCTCCTTGATCGCCACCGGGACGCCGGCCAGCGGCAGGCTCGACAGGTCTTCGAGAACGTCGACCTCTTCCGCCTCGACGATCGCCGCGCCGGCCCGGACGGTCCGGAACGCGGACACGACCGGGTCGGCGGCGGCGATGTGGTCGAGATGATCGGCGACGACACGGGTCGCGGTGGTGTCACCGCGCCGCACGGCGCGCGCGATCTGGCGCGCGGTCGCGCCGACCCAGCTCGGCACAGTCTCTGGCACGGGCCACCCTCCCCATCGGGCCTACGCACCGCATCGTCTCAAGTGGTCAGCCGAGCGCGCGCTCCAGGTCGGCCAACAGATCGTCAGCGGTTTCAATGCCGACCGACAGTCGCACAAGATCCGCCGGAACTTCAAGCGGGGAGCCGGCCGCGCTGGCGTGTGTCATCCGGCCCGGGTGCTCGATCAGCGACTCGACGCCGCCCAGCGACTCGGCCAGCACGAAGAGCTTGGTGCTCTCGCAGATGCGGACCGCCGCCTCCTCGCCACCGGCCGCGCGGAACGAGACCATGCCGCCGAAGCGCTTCATCTGCTTGGCGGCCGTTTCGTGCCCCGGGTGGCTGGTCATGCCCGGGTAGAGCACCTCGGCGACCGCCTTGTGCTGGCGCAGGTAGTCGACCACCCGCTCGGCGTTGTCGCAGTGCCGGTCCATCCGCACGCCCAGGGTCCGGATGCCCCGCATGGTCAGCCACGCGTCGAACGGCCCGTTGACCGAACCCATCGCGTTCTGGTTGTACGCGAGCCGCTCACCGAGTTCGTCGTCGCCGACGATCAGCGCGCCGCCGACCACATCGGAGTGCCCACCGATGTATTTCGTCGTCGAATGCACCACGACGTCGGCTCCCAGGCTCAGCGGTTGCTGCAGGTAGGGCGACGCGAACGTGTTGTCGACGACCAGCAGGGCGCCGGCGTCCCGGGCCAGCGCGGCGGTGGCGGCGATGTCGTTGATGCCGAGCAGCGGGTTCGACGGCGTCTCGATCCAGATGACCTTCGTCTGACCCGGCCGGATCGCGGCCCGGATCGTGTCGATGTGGTGGATGCTGGCCGCGGTCCAGGTCAGCCCCCAGCGCTCGGCCACCTTGGCGAAGAGCCGGAACGTGCCGCCGTACGCGTCGTCCGGGATCACCACGTGGTCGCCCGGCTGGCACACGGTGCGCAGCAGGGTGTCTTCGGCGGCGAGCCCGCTCGCGAACGCCAGGCCGCGGCGGCCGCCCTCGAGCGCGCGGAGGCACTCCTGAAGGGCGTCGCGGGTCGGGTTGCTGGAGCGGCTGTATTCGTAGCCCTCGCGGGGCACGCCGACGCCGTCCTGGGCGTACGTGCTGGTCTGGTAGATCGGCGGCACGACCGACCCGGTGCGCGCCTCCGGGTCCTGGCCGGCGTGGATGGCGAGCGTCTCGAAACCGTAGGTCATTGGATGGAGGCTAGTCTTCGTCGGTGGCGGACTGCGTGTTCTGTGGCATCGTGGCGGGCGAGGTGCCCGCGTTCGTGGTCGGATCGACCGACGATTGCGTCGCGTTCCTCGACACCCGCCCCGTGTTCAAAGGCCACACGCTGGTCGTACCTCGTGAGCATTTTGTGGTTTTGTCTGATCTGCCGGCTTCCGCCTTGTCCGGATATTTCGGGTTCGTGCAGGCCGTTGACCGGGCCGTGCAGTCGTCCCTCAACGCCGGCGGCTCGTTCGTGGCGATCAACAACCGGGTCTCCCAGTCGGTGGCACATCTGCACACCCACGTCGTGCCGCGCACCAAGGGCGACGGTCTGCGCGGCTTCTTCTGGCCGCGGACGAGGTACGCGTCCGACGACGAGGCCAACGACTACGCGAAGCGGATCGGCGCGGCGCTGTAACTTCTCGGCATGACAACACGCGTCGTGGTGACCGGCGGCAGCGGCAAACTGGGCCGTGCCGCCGTGCGAGAGCTGATCGAGCACGGGTACGAGGTGCACAACGTCGACCGGGTGCCGTCGCCGGACCCGGTGGCCCCGTTCACCCGCATCGACCTGGGCGACTACGGGCAGGTCGTCGAGGCGCTGGCCGGCATCGAAGACCGCTACGCGTCGGTCGACGCGGTCGTACACCTGGGCGCCATCCCGGCACCGGGCCTGACCGCCAACGCGGCGACGTTCACCCACAACATCACCGCCACGCACCACGTCTTCGCCGCGGCCCGCGCGGCCGGCATCACGAACGTCGTGTGGGCGAGCAGCGAGACGCTGCTGGGCCTGCCGTTCGGCGACGTTCCCCCGCCCTACCTGCCGGTCGACGAGGAATATCCGGCGCGGCCGCAGTCTTCCTACGCGCTGGCCAAACACCTGGAAGAGCAGATGGCGGCCCAGTTCTGCCGCTGGAACCCGGCGCTGAAGATGATCGGCCTGCGGTTCTCCAACGTGATGGAGCCGGCCGACTACGCGGCCTTCCCGTCCTATGCGGCAGACCCTCGGCTGCGTAGTTGGAACGCCTGGTCCTACATCGACGCCCGCGACGGCGCCCAGGCGGTGCGGCTGGGACTGGAACTCGACGCCACCGGCATGGACATCTTCATCATCGCCAACGCCGACTCGGTCATGCCGCAGAAGTCGGCCGACCTGGCCGCCGAGGTCTTCCCCGACATCCCGATCACCCGCGACGTCGGCGACCACGGCACGTTCCTGTCGATCGAAAAGGCCCGCCGCGTGCTCGGCTACGAGCCCCGCCACAGCTGGCGAACCGAGCCGGCGGCCTGATCACGAGACCATCCAGCGCCAGGCACCCAAATCGGTTACAGTTATTTCGGATGCCCTTGCGGCAGGGGGTGGGGACATGGCGCGATCAAGCGCCCTCAGCGCGGCGACGCGGGTCGAGCCTGATCCGGATGATCAGGAACGGGCGGCGGCGGTGAGCCGGGTAGTCGCCGACGCCGACCGCCTCACGATCCTGCTTCCCGACGGTCGCGAGATCGAGCTCCCAGCGGCCCTGGTCAGCGTGCTCCGGGCGACGGCCGACGAGTTGTCGGCGGGGCACGCGGTGACGGTCCTAGCCTCCGAGGTGTTGCTCAGCCCGGCAGAGGTCGGAGAGCTTCTCGGGTTGTCGCGGCCGTTCATCGTGCGTCTGCTCGACGAGGGCCAGCTACCCGCCGAGTACCTACCGGACAGTCGTCACCGCGTGGTGCGCCTCGCCGCCGTTCTCGAGTTCCAGGCGCGCCGAGAGCGGCGGCGCACTGGCCGCCGCCGGATCGCGGAGATCGCGGAGAACGAAGACCTTCCCTACTGAAGGACAGGAGTCGCACGTGGCCCGCGTGTTCGTGGACACCAACGTGCTGTTCCCGTTCTCGGTCATGGACCTCATGCTCGCGCTGACCGAAGACGCGGTGCACGAGTTGGTGTGGACCGATGCACTCCTCGCGGAGTAGGAACGGGTCATCGTTCGTGAACATCGCCGCAGTGCGATGTCGGCAGCGGCGATCACCTCCGCCATCCGCACCTACTTCGCCGAGGGCCGCGTTCCCGTCGAGGCCTATCGGGACCTGATTGACACGATGCCGGGAAATGATCCCGATGATCGCCAACACATGGCGGGTGCGGTCGTCGGGCGAGCGACGGTGATCGTCACATGGAACCTGACCGACTTCCCGACGACCGATCTGGCCGCCCACGGAATACGCGTCATGGATCCAGATGGGTATCTGTGCGATCTCATCGTCGATCGGCGCACCGAGGTGGTGGCCACCGTCGTGCGAATGGCCGCCGAGAAACGGAAGCCGGCGATGACGGCGCACCAGATGGCGGCGGCCTTCGCCCGCGCCGGGACTCGATACTTCGCCGCGCGGTTGAGCGACCGGCTCGATGCCCGTCTACGCGGGGAACCTGACGACGGGAATTTCGTCGCCGCGGCCCGCGTGGGTGCCTACTGCACCGCACATCGGCCCCCGCGCACCCACGACATCGAACTCGTGGTCCCGCCGCACCAGGCGGTCGGCGAGGCATCGCACGCGTTGGTGATCAAGACATTGCTGATGGAGATGCTCAACGCTTGGCCCAACGGCACCACTCTTGTCATCTCTTACGACGAGCAGGCCTACACGCAGGTCCTCACCTATCCGCCGAGCATCCAGACAGAGATAGGGCGACTGTCTCCGCTACAGATGGACGCCGCCGTCAGGTTTGGCTGGATCGATCCGTCGGCGGTCACCAAGGGCGCGACGGATTTCGAGTCGCGCCCAGTGTGGGAGCGAAACCCGCTTCGGGAGTGGATGCATCCATTCGACAAGCCGGCGGACGTCGCCGATTTTCTTTCGGCCAGCGTCCGGACCATCCTGGCCAAGGATCCCGCCGACGGTTACACGATCAAACTCTTTAACGTGCACGTGGGGAACACCTGACGACATGGGGCCGCTATTCGTCAGTGGTGCGGGCCGTGGCGGCCGAGGGTCGTCACCGGTCCCGCGCCCGGGCGGGTCCACTCCGCCGTCGGGCGGCCGGTCTCGCCCCAGGTCGAGTTGCCGTCGGCGTCGGTGCGCCAGTACCAGCAGGCGTGCTGGCCCTTGGGCCAGCCCTCCGGGTTGTCTTCCCACGCCTCGCCGCGGCCGTAGACCGTGCGGTCGAGCAGGCCGAAGACGCCGTTGATGGCCTCGTTGCCGCGGCCCGTCGTGCGGTAGGTCAGGAACGTGCGGTCGCCGTCGCGCAGGTAGCTGGTCAGGTAGCCCATCTCGCCACCGACCGGCTCCGGGACGTCGCGGACCGAGTACCAGGGCAGGGTGTAGCCCATGAAGTCGACGAAGTCGGCCACCTCGGGCCAGGCGCCGGTGGTGAGGAAGGCGAACGAGACGCCGCGGGCGTTGAGATAGGCCGCGTCCTTGATGTTCCACGCCGTGAACGTGCAGCCCTCGCACTGCCCCTGGTGCGGCGTGTCGTCGTACCACATGTGCTTGTAGACGACGAGCTCGTCGCGGCCCTGGAAGAGGCTCAGGAACGGGACCGGGCCCTCGGGGCCGACGACCTGGACCGTGCCGTCGAACTCGACCATCGGAAGCCGGCGACGCGCCGCGGACAGCGTGTCGCCCTCGCGAGTGTAGGCCTTTTCGCGGACCAGAAGCTCGTCGCGCGCGGCTTGCCAGGTGGCCATGTCAACAATGGGCGGGCGTGCGTCGCTGCTCATGCCGCCAAGTCTGGCCCGGATGCGTGCATCCGCGCCAGCGCACAACGCGGTCGGGCGGCGAGGCGGGTCAGCGTTCGCCGCTCGGCTCTGGCGCGGATCCGGTGATCCGCGCCAGCGCCATGGGTTACGCCGTCTTGGCCACGCCCACCGGGCAGGTCATCCCGTTCGGCCCGTGGTTGCAATACCCGTACGGATTCTTGCTGTCCGACAGGTACTGCTGGTGGTAGTCCTCGGCGTAGTAGAACGTGTCCAGCTTGCCGATCTCCGTGGTGATCTCGCCGTGGCCGGCGGCGCGCACGATCGGGGCGAACGCCTCCCGCGACGACTCGGCCGCGGCCAGCTGCTCGTCTGAGGTCACGTAGATCGTCGACCGGTACTGGGTGCCGACGTCGTTGCCCTGGCGCATGCCCTGGGTCGGGTCGTGGTTCTCCCAGAAGACCTTGAGCAGGTCCTCGTACGCGATCTTGGTGGGGTCGTAGACGACCTGCACGGCCTCGGTGTGGCCGGTGCGGCCGGAGCAGACCTCTTCGTAACTGGGGTTGGGCGTCTGACCGCCGGCGTAACCGGCCGCCGTCGAGATGACCCCCGGCAGCGTCCAGAACAGGCGCTCAGCACCCCAGAAACAGCCCATGCCGAAGACGGCGACCTGCGCACCCTCCGGCCACGGGCCGACCATCGGCGTGCCGAGCACGACGTGCTTGTCGGCGACGGGCATCCCGAGCGGGCGGCCCGGCAGCGCCTCACCCGGGGCGGGCAGATCGGACTTCATTCGACGCAGGAACACGGTGGTACTCCTCTCGTTCTGCCATGTGTAACACCGGCGGAACGGCAACCCTTACCCGAGGCTCAGAACCACCGTGACCTGCGGTTTTGTTGACAGAGGGCGGAACGAAGGGGCCCACCCAGGACGGAAATGGGCCCCTTCGTGCGAAGCGGTCGGGCGGGCAGCGTCAGCTGCGCGACCACTTCTGGTTGGCACCGCCGGTGCAGTCCCAGATCTGCAGCCGGGTGCCGTTGGCGGAGCTGACGCCGGTGGCGTCCATGCACTTGTTGGCCTGCGGGTTGACGATGTCGCCGGAGCCGCTGAAGGTCCAGCGTTGGGCGCCGCTGCCGTTGCAGTCCCAAATCTGGAGCTTGGCGCCGTTGGCGGTGGAGCCGGACGGGACGTCGAGGCACTTGCCCAGGGCGCGGACGGAGCCGTCCGAGGCCCAGGTCCACTGCTGCGCGGCGGTGCCGTTGCAGTCCCAGAGCTGCACCGCCGTGCCGTTCGCCGGGTTCGCGCCCGCCACGTCGACGCACTTGCCGCCGATGCCGGTGATCCGCCCGCCACCGCCGGTCGGCGGCGGGGTGGTGCCGCCGGGCTGGGCGTACGCGCGAACGTAGTCGACGGTCATCGTCTGCGGATAGGTGCTGGAGCCGTCGGGGTATCCGGGCCACAGGCCGCCGACCGCGACGTTCATGATCATGAAGAACGGGTGGTCGAAGACCCAGCGGTCGCCGCCCAGGTCGGCGGGGGTACGGCGCTGGTATTCATTGCCGTCGACATACCAGACGATCAGGTTGGGCGACCAGTCGACGGCGAACGTGTGGAAGGCGTCGGCGAAGGGGCTGCCGATCGTGTAGGGGGCGCCGATGCCCTCCCCGCCCGAGTAACCGGGGCCGTGGATCGTGCCGTGGACCGTGTTGGGCTCACGGCCGATGTTCTCCATGATGTCGATCTCGCCGCTGGTCGGCCAGTTGACCGGCGTGCCGAGCATCCAGAACGCCGGCCAGATGCCCTGGCCGCGCGGGATCTTCATACGCGCCTCGAACCGGCCGTAGGTGCGGGTGAACGTGGCCGCGGTGAGCAGCCGGGCCGACGTGTATTGGCACGTGCCGTAGTGGCACTGGTAGTTGGCGGGGTTCTCCCGGCGGGCGGTGATCACCAGGTTGCCCGCGCCGTCCATGGCGGCGTTGCGGGTGCTGTTGGTGTAGTACTGCTGCTCGTTGTTGCCCCACCCGCTGCCGCCGATGTCGAACCGCCATTTCGACTGGTCGACGGCGCTGCCGGAGGGTCCGTTGAACTCGTCGGACCAGACCAGTGGCCCGGGTGCTGGTGCCGCGCTGGCGGGGCCGGCGGCCAGTGGCACGGTCAATGCCGTTGCCACTAGCGCGGCGGCGGCCGCGGCAGCGATCAAGGTGCGGGGACGGAGCACGACGATCACCTCATCAGGCGATAGATAGAGACAGATGTAACTGTCTGGCAACCTGTCAGATAGATGAACGTCGTGTCAAGAGAGCGCTCTCAGAGATTTACGGGAATTTATGAACCCAACACCCGGGGTACGCGTCAGCCGTGCAGGCCGCCGGCCGCGACGTGGATGAAGACGGCCGACACCTCGTTGGCGTTGGACAGCGTGTCGACGTAGCCCTGCGCCGGCTCGAGCGCCTTCTCCAGGTCGGCCGAGGACTGCTTGGTGGCGGCATCACCGAAGACGACCACGCTGAGGCTCACCGGGCGCTTGTCGTCGGCGCTCTCCTCGAGGGCGGCCGACAGCCCGTCGAGGGTCAGCTTCGAGCCCTTGTCGTCGTTGCGGCCGTCGGTGAACAGGAGCACCCGGTTGGGCACGTCCTTGCGGGCGTTGTCCTGGGCGCTCCTGTAGGCGGCCAGGATCGTCTCGTACAAACCGGTGCCGTCGGAATGGGTCCTGAGGTTCTTGCACGCCTCGACGGTCGCGTCGCGGTGCGTCGGGGTGAGCGACTCCGCCGGCAGCAACTCGTGATAGTCGCGCGGCGGGTCGAGTTGCTTGCCGAACTCCCACAAACCCAGACGGCTGTCGTCGGGCAGCAGACCTTCGAGTGACTGGCAGCCCTCGGCGACCAGCTTGATCAGCGATTGCTTCGAGCCCGGCGCCGGGTCGGCCATCGAGTCCGACACGTCGACCACCACGAGCAGATCGGTCTGGCGGTCCTCGGCATACCAGGTGGCCAGCACGTGGTCGACGTGGTGCGCGCCGAGGAAGGGCATCGCCTTGGCCGCCAGCGCCGGCAACTCCTCGGCGCCCGGCGGCGGGTCGTCGGGCGTCGACGCCCGCGGTGCGCGCAGGCCGGCGGCGTTGATGGCCTCGGTGCCGTCGGCCGAACCCAGCGCGTCGAGCAGCCGGGCCAGGGCGGCCGCGCGGTCGTCGTCGGCCAGGGCCGCACTCGTCGGGAACCAGGTGAAGCGCAGCGCCACCCGCCAGTCCTTGCCGGCCAGCACCGCGCCACCGGTTGCGATCTTGGTCAGCTGCGGCACGAGCGAGTATTCGGCGACCAGGCCGACCTCGCCGGGCAGCCGGGGCAGCGCGAGATCGCCGCCGCGCACCGTGCGGGTCTTCGCGAACGCCCTCGACAGCACCTGGGCGGAGGCGTCCATACCCTGCTCGTTCCAGATCGTCTCGGCCATCGAGCCGGCGCCGACCATGCCGTCGCCGGAGGTGCCGGGCTCGCGCACGGCCAGGCGTACGGACGAGTCCGTGTCGAGGAGCGTGGCCAGCGCGAACCAGGAGTCGCCGGCGGCGCGGACCTTCGTCGCGGTCCGCGCGTCGGTGACCATGTAGATCGGGCTGTCGGCGAGGACGGTGCCGGCGCCGCCGGTGCCGACCGTGTTGTTGGGGCCGAGCCGGGCCAGGCCCAGGTCGGGCGCGGTGCCCACCCAGGAGGTGTCGTCGGGGATCCACAGGTCGGCGCCGGTCTGCCGGACGGTGTCGGGCGCGGCCCGGCCGTCGGCGACCACGATGTCCATCCGCACGCACGTGTCGGTCTTGGCCAGCCGGGCCGACAGTGCGGACAGCACCGGCGCGAACGAGGCCGCGGTGACGACCTTGAGCTTGCGGTCGCACGCCGCATCGCCCGACGACAGCGCCGACCAGCCGTCGCCGCGCACCACGATCAGGCCGGCGGCGACCAGTGCCGGCAGCCCGAGCAGCAGAAACGCGAACACGGTCCAGCGAGCCACCCCGGTGCGGGCCGCGTGCTTCCCCATCACGTCGTCCTATCCCCCTCGACGCGGCACGACCGTCCCCCAAAACCGGTCACATCGGCCGCTGTCCCGTGATTGCTGGCAAAATTCGATCTCTGTGCTGGCGCCAAAAGTGGCATATGACCCAGAAAAAACCGTTGCTCGGCACCTCGTCGCGTGGATAGCGTGGCCATACACGGGAAAGGAGGTGGTCCAGCTTTGTATAGCACTGGGACTCGTGAGGTGGCTGTCCGCTAGCCGCTGTCCTTGACAGTTTCCGATCGTCGAGACCGTGTGGCAGCGGTGCGGCGAAACCGAAGCAGCCACCCGGCCCCCGAGGTTCCGGCCCAGTCCAGCCGGTCCGTGCTCGCACGGAAGCCTCGGGGGTCGCTGCTATTCCGGGGCATAATCGCGAAGATCTAACGCGATCCGTACGGACGACCTACTTCGATCCGATCAGTCAATCGGCTGACAGCCGTTCTGGAGCCATTTCCGTGACGCTCTCACTACGACCCGCACATGCCGATGACATCGAGGCCATTGGCCGCCTCCATTACGACTCGCGCATTGCCGCCTACCGCGAATTCGTGCCGATGGCGGGGCTGCGCGCCCTTTCGCCCGAGTTGCTCACCGCCTGGTGGCGGGAGCGGTTCGGCTACGAGGCCGACACCCACCGGCTGACCGTGGCGGTCGACGACGACACCCCGGTCGGCTTCAGCTACGTCGGTCCGGAAGAGGAGTTCACCCCCGAGACCGGCCAGCTCTACGCGATCCACCTGGACCCGGCGGCGCAGGGGCGCGGCATCGGCCGGGCGTTGATGCGCGACGCGCTGGCCGCGATGAGGGAGGCCGGCTGGCGGCAGGCGGTGCTCTGGGTGCTCGAGGGCAACGCGCACGCCCGGCGCTTCTACGAGCGGGGCGGCTGGCTTCCCGACGGCCGGGAGCGCGAGGAGCTCATGGGTGCGGCGCCCACCCGCCAGCTGCGCTATTCACGAAGCTGGCTGGGCGAGAGTGCGTGACCGAGATATGCGGGGGAACCGATTGGTCACGCACCCTCGCCCGCCGTACCCAACCGCTGCCCGGTAACGCCTGGCCGGAGGCGTCGTGACCGGCGGAGGCTAGCCGGTCCGGACCGCAGGTGGGTGTTTGCGGGAATGTCGCAGTGCTGGCGGAGCACGCGACGGTCACCGCGGGTGCGGTTGTCTTCAGTTAGCTCACGGCGACCTTGCGGCGGTCGGCGCGAGCGACCACGCGCACGCTGTTGAGGTCGTGCCGGGCCGTCCAGCCTTCACGCCAGGAGCGACGGGATGCCGCCAGGGCGTGCTCGGCGGCGCGCCGGGAGTGGCAGGGCCAGGCCCCACCGCACCAGTCGCAGCCACCGTCGCGGCCGGGTCGTGCGTGGCGCCCGAGAATCTCCCGGGCGTCTTGCCAGAGGAGCCGGTCGACAACATCGTCCGGCGCGGTTTCGCGGCCCGATGTGGCCCGCAATGTATGGTCGACGCTGACCATCGGTCCCCCTCGTTCGCGGCGGCCCGCCGGCCGCCGTACGCATATGGAACCGTCTCTCGGTCGCCCGCAATCGGACAGTCTGTGCGACTTCCGGGATTAATCCGCTTTGGGCTCTTGGCGGCGCGGAAGCGGGTCCACGACATTCGAGACCGAAACCCGTGCCCGGCTCGCATAATGAGCCATGAGCAGGGCAGAGCCGCCTTTGGCGCCAGGGTCAGAGCCGCCTTTGCTACGCCTGATCCGCGAGGGCGTCATCGGCGACGACCAGGTGATGTGGGGCCCCTACGGACCCCGCCGGGTGACCTACGCCGACTACACCGCGTCCGGCCGGGCACTGACGTTCGTCGAAGACTTCATCCGCGACGAGGTGCTGCCCCGCTACGCCAACACGCACACCGAGTCGTCCGGCACCGGGCGGCAGACCACCCGGCTGCGCGAAGACGCCCGGGCGGTGATCCGGGACGCGGTCGGCGGCGACGACGACACCGTGGTGATCTTCGCGGGCTCCGGCGCCACCGGCGCGATCGACAAGCTGGTCCGGATTCTCGGCATCCGCATTCCGGCCGAACTCGACGACGGCTACGACCTGCGCGCGCAGATCCCGCTCGAGCACCGCCCGGTGGTGTTCATCGGCCCCTACGAGCACCACTCCAACGAGTTGCCCTGGCGCGAGACGATCGCCGACGTCGTGGTCGTGCCGGAAGACGCCGACGGCCACGTCGACCGCGCGGCGCTGGCCGCGGTCCTGGCCAGCTACGCCGACCGGACGCTCAAGATCGGCTCGTTCTCGGCCGCCTCCAACGTCACCGGGATCATCACCGACACCGCCGCCATCTCCGCCCTGCTACACGAGCACGGCGCCCTGGCCTGCTGGGACTACGCCGCCGCGGGCCCCTACGTCGACATCTCGATGGCCGGCAAGGACGCGATCTTCCTGTCGCCACACAAGTTCGTCGGTGGTCCCGGCACGCCCGGCGTGCTGGTGGTCCGCCGCCACCTGCTGCGCAACCGGGTGCCGACGGTGCCCGGCGGCGGCACCGTCGACTATGTCAACGGCTTCATGCACCACTACCTGAGCGACCCGGCACACCGCGAGGAGGGTGGCACCCCGGCGATCGTCGAGTCGATCCGAGCCGGCCTGGTGTTCGCGCTCAAACAGGCGGTCGGCACGGAGGTCATCGGCGAGCGCGAGGAGCGGTTCCGCCGGATCGCGATGGACGCCTGGGCGGCCAACCCGGCGATCGAGGTGCTCGGCAACCCGCACGCCGACCGGCTCTCCATCCTGTCCTTCGTGGTCCGCCGGCCGGGCGGCCGCTATCTGCACCACAACTTCGTCGTGGCGCTGCTCAACGACCTGTTCGGCATCCAGTCCCGGGGCGGCTGCTCGTGCGCCGGCCCCTACGGCCACCGGCTCCTGGGCATCGACCTCGCCCACTCGCAGCGGTTCGAGCGCGAGGTGATGGCCGGCTGCGACGGGATCAAGCCCGGCTGGGCCCGGGTCAGCTTCAACTACTTCCTGTCCGAGGCGGTCTGCCGCTACATCGTCGAGGCCGTCGACCTGGTCGCCCGCGACGGCTGGAAGCTGCTGCCCGACTATCGCTTCGACCCCTATTCCGGGCTCTGGCGGCACCACCACGGCCTGGCCGAACCGGCGCTGCGGCTGACCGCCCTCACCTTCGACGGCGACGGGCTGCGCTGGGCCGGCGCGACACCACACGACCGGGCGCCCGAGGAGGCGCTGCCGGGCTATCTGGCGGAGGCCAGAACCATCTTCCAGGCGTACGACGGAAGCAACTGCGCCGAGGGCAGCGGCGCCGCGGCCGTGTCACCCGGCTTCGAGGCGCTGCGCTGGTTCGACCTGCCCGCGGTCTGCCTGAGCCCGGTCGAGCCGCTGGCCGCGCCCTTTTCGCTCTGAGCGAATCCCCTCGAACGCCGGCATTCCCGGCGGGGGGCAGCGTGTTGTGGCTGACGTGGATACCGAATGGACCGAACCGGAGCACGACGAGGCCGCCGCGCTCGACGCCTACTCGCGGATCGTCACGACGGTCGCCGCGCAGATCCTGCCCAGCGTGGCCGCCGTGTCGGTGCGCACCGGCCGGGGTGCCGGCGCCGGCTCGGCGGTGACCTTCACCGACGACGGCTTCCTGCTCACCAGCGCCCACGTGGTCGAGGCCGCCCAGGGTGGCACGGCCACCTTCAGTGACGGAGCCGAGGCCGGCTTCGACGTGGTCGGCCGCGACTCGCTGTCCGACCTGGCCGTCCTGCGGGTCCGAGACGCGGGTGCCCGGCCGGCCCCCTTGGGCGATGCCGACCGGCTCCGGATCGGCCAGCTCGTGGTGGCCGTCGGCAACCCGATGGGGCTGGCCGGCTCGGTCACGGCGGGCGTGGTCTCCGGCCTCGGCCGGTCCCTGCCGGCCCGCGAGGGGCGCGCGATCCGGCTGATCGACGACGTGATCCAGACCGACGCGGCGCTCAACCCGGGCAACTCCGGCGGCGCCCTGGTCGACTCGTCCGGCCAGGTGATCGGGATCAACACCGCAGTCGCCGGCTACGGGCTCGGCTTGGCGGTGCCAATCAACCGCAACACCCGGCAGATCATCGGCGACCTGATCAAGGACGGCCGGGTACGCCGGGCCTGGCTGGGCGTCGCCGGCGTGCCGGTGCCGCTGCCGCCGCCGGTGGCCGAGCGCGCCGGCCAGCGCTCGGGCCTGCGGGTGGTCGAGGTGGTTCCGGGCAGCCCGGCCGGGGTCGCCGGCATCTACCTCGGCGACATCCTGCTGACCGCGGGCGGGCAGCAGGTGCAGAACGTGCAGTCGCTGCAACGGCTGATGCTCGGCCCGGCGATCGGCACCCGGATGCCGGTCACCCTGCTGCGCCGGGGCGCCTACGTCGACGTGGTCACGGTGCCGGCCGAACTGCGGACGTG
Organism: Asanoa sp. NPDC049573; assembly: GCF_040676615.1. NCBI lineage: Bacteria > Bacillati > Actinomycetota > Actinomycetes > Micromonosporales > Micromonosporaceae > Asanoa > Asanoa sp. NPDC049573. Next base: position 485,223 of record NZ_JBFAPI010000003.1, on the reverse strand, counting down.
ACCGAGCCGGCTCCCCCTGCCGAGGAGAGCCGGCTCGGTTTTGTGCCGGGTGTGTCAGGTCAACGGGCGGCGAGGTGGCGGCGACGCCGGCGGCGGCCGAGCAGCATCAGCGTGCCGCTGACGACCAGGATGGACAGCGCGGCGATCAGCAGTCGGGCGGTCGGCGGCGCGGTGGAGACCGGTTGGCCGGAGCCCGCGCCGCCCTGGCCGGGCAACGGGCCGTAGTTGGCGACGACCGCGGGCCCGCTGCCGGACGGGCTCGCCGCGGGCGTCGCCGACGGGCTCACGGACGGGCTCGCCGACTCGGTCGACGGCCAGAACTGAATCGTGTCGTCGTCGGCCGCCGCGTCGCCGGGCAGTTCAGCGCCAGCGTCAGCCGGCGGTGGCTCCTCGGAGACCGCCGTCGCGGACGGGTCGCCGGCCGGTGGGTCGGTCGGTGGGTCGGTCGGTTCGAACACGGGCGCAGCGGGCTCGTTCATCCAGGCCCAGGGCAGGCCGGAGTCGAGCGGGGCCGGGCCGGCGTCGGTCGGCGACGGCCACATCGGCGGCGCTTCCACGCCAGGCACCCCGGTGCTCACCGGCTCGGGTGTCCGGGTCGCCGCCGGCTCGACCGCCATGGTCCCGGGCGCCGTCGTCTCCGGCGCCGTCGTCTCCGGCGCCATCGTCTCCGGCGCCATCGTCTCGCTCGGCGCGGTCGCCGGCTCCGTCATGGCCGCGACCGGGGTCTCGGCCGAAGTTTCGGTCACCGGGCTGGTCGCCGGTGGCGCCGTGCCCGGAGTGCCGGCCGCAGCCGCACCACAGTGGATCGTGGTGTTGAACGGCAGGTCGTGGGTCTCACCACCGTCGGTGGCCGCGGTTCCGTGTGTGTAGCTCTTCACGACCAGGTTCCCCTCGTTGTTGGCGGTGTTGACGTCGGTGAAGTCCGCGTTCGGCGCGTAGATCGTGCCCTCCGCGGTGTCGGCGCCGACCTGCGTGATCGCGGTCGCGTCCGGGAAGTTCATCAGGATGTACGGCGCCTGGTTGTCGCTGACGCCGGCGAAGTTGGCGGTCCGCCACTCGTAGGAGCCGCCGGACCGCACGTTGACCAGCAGCGGCGTCGCGGCGCCGGGCTGGGTGTTGAAGGTCAGGTCGGACAGGTTGTTGAACTCGTCGCCGGTCAGGTTGAGCACGTTGGTCTGGCCCGGCGTCAGCGAGACGTAGGCCTTGGTTCCCGCGGTCTCGATCGGCCGGGGCAGCTCGCGGCCGTCGGAAGTGCGCAGCGTCGCGGTCTCGGCGCAGGTGTCGAACTGCTGCGACCGCTCGCGGAAGGTGGCGAACACGTCGGAAAAGTCGAGCGCTTCTTGCTTGGCCAGATTGGCCTTGCGGGCGCCCGACCCCGAACCGCGCGGCGGGTCGGCGGCCCGCAGCAGCACGCCCGGCCCGTCGTCCTTGCCGGCCGCGGCGCCCAACCCATCGGTGTCGGCTCCGCCGGCACCGCGGCCGCCGTCGAGCACGGTCGCGTCGACCACCGGCGGCGCGCCGAGCAGCGCCCGGCCGCCGATGACCAGCGGGCTGTCGCCGTCGCCGAGCCGCACGGAGCGCTCGGTCGCGATCCGGTAGCCGCCGCCGAACGTCAGGTCACCGCCGACCGCGACCGGTCCTTCGCTCTCGGTGCCGGTCAGCGTCGCGTTGCCCTCGACGAGCACGAGGAAGCCGAGCCCACCCTCGACCGGGTTGACCGGCCCCGTCGCGGCCGCCGGCGTCAGCATCCACAGCGACGCGCCGGCCGCGACGGCTCCTGCCGCCGCCGCGGCCGCCCATCTCGCTTTCCTGGCCATGCGAAAACCGCCCCCCGAAGCGAATAAACCTCCAAGGAGCAGTATTCACCGCGAATAGGACAGAGTTCGCGTTTTAGGTTAAGTCGCGCTAAGTCGGTCTGACCAGGCCGTCAGCGGGCACCAAGGTGTGCCAGCAGGTCCTGCCGGGTGATCACACCCTTGGGCTTGCCGTCGATCAGCACCAGCGCCGCGTCGGACTTCTCCAGCAGCGCCACCGCCTCGCTGACCGGCTGGCCGCCGCCGATCATCGGCAACGGCGTGTGCATGTGCTTCTCGACCATGTCGTGCAGGTGGGCCTGGCCGGTGAACAGCGCGTCGAGCAGTTCCTTCTCGACGATCGAGCCGGCGACCTCGCCGGTCACCACGGGCGGCTCCGCCTTGAGCACGGGCACCTGCGACACCCCGTACTCCCGCATCCGGTCGATCGCCTCGCGAACCGGGTCGGTCGGGTGCACGTGGACCAGTTCGGGCATCTGACCGCTCTTGCCGGCGAGCACGTCGCGCACCGTCGGCTCCTCGCCGCCGGTCGACAGGAAGCCGTAGCGGGCCATCCAGTCGTCGTTGAAGATCTTCGACAGGTAGCCGCGGCCGCCGTCGGGCAGCAGCACGACGATCACGGCATCGGGGCCGGCGCGGTGCGCCACCTCGAGCGCGGCGGCGACCGCCATCCCGCACGAACCACCGACCAGCAGGCCCTCCTCACGGGCCAGCCGCCGGGTGATGTCGAACGAGGTCTTGTCGGAAACCTCGACGATCTCGTCGCAGATCTCCCGGTCGTAGGTGTCGGGCCAGAAGTCTTCGCCGACACCCTCGACCAGGTAGGGCCGGCCGGTGCCGCCGGAGTAGACGGAGCCCTCGGGATCGGCGCCGATCACCTTCACCGCGCCGCCGGAGGCCTCCTTGAGGTAGCGGCCGACGCCGGAGATGGTGCCGCCGGTGCCGACGCCGGCGACGAAGTGGGTCACCCGGCCGGCGGTCTGCTCCCAGATCTCCGGGCCCGTCGTCTCGTAGTGCGAGCGCGGGTTCTCCGGGTTGGCGTACTGGTTGGGCTTCCAGGCACCGGGGATCTCGCGGCTGAGCCGGTCCGAGACGCTGTAGTAGGAGCGCGGGTCCTCCGGCGCGACGGCGGTCGGGCAGACCACCACCTCTGCGCCGTACGCCCGCAGCACGTTGCGCTTGTCCTCGCTGACCTTGTCGGGGCAGATGAAGACGCAGCGGTAGCCCTTGAGCTGGGCGACCAGCGCCAGCCCGACCCCGGTGTTGCCGCTGGTCGGCTCGACGATCGTGCCGCCGGCCTGCAGCAGGCCGGCCTTCTCGGCGGCCTCGACCATCCGCAGGGCGATGCGGTCCTTGACCGAGCCGCCGGGATTGAAGTATTCGACCTTGGCCAGCACCGTCGCGTCGATCCCGGTGGCGACGTTGCGCAGCCGGACGAGCGGCGTGTTTCCGATGAGGTCGACGACGTTGTCGTAGTAGCGCACGGCGTTGTGCCCTTCTGGGTCCGCCCCGCCGGGACAGCGGGTCGATCCCAGCCTACGTGCGCAGGTCAGGAGAGAACGGTGCCGGGTATTGTCGCCTTCCGCCTGGCCTCCCAGACCAGGAACCGCTCGGTTTCGCCGAGCACGCTGCCGGCCAGCCAGGTCACCATCACCAGGTCGTCGACCAGCCCGAAGACCGCCAGAAACATTTCGGGTACGAAGTCCAGCGGCGAAACCACGTAGATCGTCGCGGCGGTCATCAGGGCTAGGCGCATACCGCCGTCGTACTCACCGCTGGCCGTTGCTTTGATCATCCGAGGTAGGGCCGCGAGGCGGGTGCCCAGGCCGGGCCCGCCCCGGGCGCCGGCGGTCAACGCCCGGCCGAGGGCAACGAATGCCGCGCTGCGCTTCAAGGTCTTCGCCATCGTGTTTGGACCTCCTGGGCATCATGATGCCCAGAACGCGCCACCCCGAACCGCTGCGAGGTTTGTTCCGCAAAACACCTGCCGCGGCGTGCAGCACCTTTTCGACGCCAACGGAGTTAGCCTCGTAGCCGTACATCACGCATGGGGGGCACAGCCAATGGGGGCAGCCGAGGCAGCGGCCTGGCGCACGGCCGCCCGGACGGCCGCACGGTTCACGGCGGTCGGCGCGGGCGTCACAGCGTTCGGAGCGGTGGCGGGAGCCGCGCTCATCGTCGGCCAGGCCGAGCAGGCCCGTCGCCGGATCCCGCAGGCGCAGGAGCCGCCGCCGCGGGGTGACGGTGTCTACGGCACCCGGTTTCCGGGCGAGCCGATCGAGATGGTGGTCCTCGGCGACTCGTCCGCCGCCGGGTACGGCGTGCACAAGCCCCGCGAGACCCCCGGCGCCCTGCTCGCGACCGGCGTCTCGCGCCGGCTCCAGCGCCCGGTCCGGCTGCACCGGCACGCGGTCGTCGGCGCCCTCTCGGCCGGCCTGCCGCACCAGGTCGAGGCCGCCCTGGAGCGCACGCCACACCCCGACCTCGCCGTGATCATCATCGGCGGCAACGACGTCACCCACCGCACCAGCACCCACATCGCCGTGCGGCACCTGGTCAACGCGGTCCGCAAGTTCCGCGCCGCCGGCGCCCGGGTGATCGTCGGCACCTGCCCCGACCTCGGCACCATCCAGCCGATCCAGCCGCCGCTGCGCTGGCTCGCCGGCCGATGGAGCCGGCAACTGGCCGCCGCGCAGACCGTCGCCAGCGTCGAGGCCGGCGCCTGGACGGTCTCCCTCGGCGACCTGCTCGGCCCGCGCTTCGCGGCCGAACCGGCCCGGATGTTCAGCCTCGACCGGTTCCACCCGTCCGCCGACGGCTACGCGCTCGCCGCCGCCTCGATGCTGCCAACCGTGCTCGCCGCGCTCGGCGCGCCCGAGGAGCGGATGGCGCTGTCGGCCGGCGAGGGCGTCCGCTCGCTGCCGCAGGCCGCGCAGGAGGCCGCCCGCCAGCCCGGCACCGAGGTCAGCGGCACCCAGGTCGCGGGCCGCGACCGGGGCCCGGCCGGCCGCTGGGCCACCCTCCGCCGTCGCCCGACCGCGTGGTTCACCCCGGGCGCGAGTGGAGCTCGTCGCCTGTTCGGGAACCTGCGAGGAGCCGCGCCGACGTTACCCTTGGAGCAGGAGCGCGAAGACGCGCATCCGTCCACGGTGGAGGAGTTGGCATGACGTCACGCGGTCTGGTCGGCTGGATGGGCCGAACGGCCGCGATGACGCTGGCCGCCGGCACCCTCGGCGGTGCGGCCCTGCTCGCCGGCGAGTTCATGGCCGCCCGCAACCGCCGCTACGCGCAGCCACAGCTCGGCCTCGCGCTGCGCACGACCGTCGGCCGGGAGGGCGCGCCCGAGGTGCGCCTGGTGCTGCTCGGTGACTCGACATCGCTCGGCGTGGGCGTCGACGACGTCGGCGACACGGTCGGCGGCCAACTCGCCCGGCTGCTCGCCGACGAGGCCGGCGTGCGGGTGCACCTCTCCTCGGTCGGCGTCTCCGGTTCGCGCTCGACCGACCTGGCCACCCAGGTGGCCCGCGCCCTGCTCGGCGAGCGGCCCGACCTCGCGGTGATCCTGATCGGCGCCAACGACGCGACGACGCTGCGCCGGCCCGGCGAGTCCGCGGCCTACCTGGCGGCGGCCGTGCGCCGACTGCGCGACGCCGGCGTCGAGGTGGTCGTCGGCACCTGTCCCGACCTGGGTGCGGCCCGCGCCATCGACCAGCCGCTGCGCGAGATCGCCGGCTGGTGGGGCCGGCAGACCGCGGCCGCACAGGGCCGCGCGGTGCACGCCGCCGGCGGTGCCGTGGTCGACCTGGGCGCCGAGACCGGCGCCGTGTTCCGCGCCGACGCCGGCACACTCTGCTACGACGGCTTCCACCCCTCGGCCGACGGCTACCGGGTGTGGGCACACGCCCTGCTACCCGCCGTTTCGGCGCTGGCCGGGCTGGGCCGTTCCGCCGCTTCCTAGCTACCGCGGTCGCCCATCGGATTGAGAGGAATCGCATCCTCACGGCTGGCGGATCGCGGGTTAACGTGGGATATGGCCATCCAGTCGGACCGCGACGCCGTCATTGTCGCTACCGCTCGCTCCCCCATCGGTCGGGCTGTCAAAGGGTCGCTGCGGGAGCTGCGGGCCGACGACCTGACCACGACCATCGTGCGGGCCGCCCTCGACAAGGTGCCCGAGCTCGACCCGACCACGATCGACGACCTCTACCTCGGCTGCGGCCTCCCCGGCGGTGAGCAGGGCTTCAACATGGCCCGGGTGGTCGCGACCATGCTCGACCTCGACGGCCTGCCGGGCGCCACGATCACCCGCTACTGCTCGTCGTCGCTGCAGACCACGCGGATGGCGTTCCACGCGATCCGGGCCGGCGAGGGCGACGTCTTCATCTCCGCCGGCGTCGAGTGCGTGTCGCGGTTCGCGCGGGGTTCGTCCGACTCGCTGCCGCCGGAAGCGCAGGCACTGGTCGGCGGCGGGTGGGACAACCCCCGGTTCGCACCGGCGCGTTCGCGCACCAAGGCCGCGGCCGCGGGCGGCGGCGAGGTGTGGCACGACCCGCGCGCCGACGGTGAGCTGCCGGATGTCTACCTGGCGATGGGCCAGACCGCGGAGAACCTCGCGCAGGTCAAGGGCGTGAGCCGGGAAGAGATGGACGAGTTCGGCGTACGCAGCCAGAACCTCGCCGAAAAGGCCATCGCCGACGGTTTCTGGGCCCGCGAGATCACCCCGGTGACGACCCCGAGTGGCACGGTGGTCTCCCAGGACGACGGCCCGCGCGCCGGTGTGACCCTCGAAGGCGTGGCCGGCCTCAAGCCGGTCTTCCGCCCCGACGGCCGGATCACCGCCGGCAACTGCTGCCCCCTCAACGACGGCGCCGCGGCCGTGATCGTGATGAGCGCCGGTAAGGCCCGCGACCTCGGCATCACCCCGCTCGCCCGGATCGTCTCCACCGGCGTCACGGCCCTGTCCCCGGAGATCATGGGCCTCGGCCCGGTGGGCGCCTCGCTGCAGGCCCTGCAGCGGGCCGGCATGACCATCGACGACGTCGACCTGGTCGAGATCAACGAGGCCTTCGCGGCCCAGGTCATCCCGTCCTACCAGGACCTGGGCATCCCGATCGACAAGCTCAACGTGATGGGCGGCGCGATCGCGGTCGGCCACCCCTTCGGCATGACCGGCGCCCGCATCACCGGCACGCTGATCAACTCACTGGACTGGAACGACAAGACCATCGGCCTGGAAACGATGTGCGTAGGCGGCGGCCAGGGCATGGCGATGGTGTTGGAGCGGCTGAGCTGAGTTTTGGAGGGTTCGCTTCGTAGCCCTCGGTAGGGCACCAGGATCTCCGGACGGGGACAAGCCCGGTCTTCCTTTCGGTAACCCGTGCACCGGTCTGGAGATCCTGGCCTGTCGGCATACGCCGACGAGGAGCGTTGTCTTTGCCAACGTGGCCGCCTGCCGGCCCGTGACGGAGGCGCCGCGTCGGCGGCCAACTGCGCCTTTCCCACGCCGTCGCCTTGCCCGAGCCTCGGGGTGTCCCGGTGCCGACACCCGACTCACGCTCCGACCGCGACGACGGCCGCGACCCCGGCTGCGACCGCGACGCCGGCTACCACCGCGACCGCGACGCCAGCTACGACCCCGACCGCGGCTACCACCGCGACGCGACGCCAGCTACGACCCCGACCGCGGCACCACCGCGACCGCGACGCCGGCTACGACCCCGACCGCGGCTACCACCGCGACCGCGACGCCGGCTACGACCCCAGCCGCGGCTACCACCGCGACCGCGACGCCGGCTACGACCCCAGCCGCGACTGCGACCGCGAGCGCGAGGTCGGCACGACCCTGACCGCGGCTACGACCGCGACCCGCCTACGACAGCGGCCCGTGACTGCGACCGCGAGCGCGAGGCTGGCTACGACCCCGGCTGCGTCCGCGAGCCGATCTATGACCGCGACCCTGACCCGACCGCGGCTGCGACCACGGCCCCCGCCCCGACTCCGGACACGGCTGCGACCCTGACCAGACCGCGGCTGCGACCGCGACCCGGCCGCGACCCCGGCCACGGCTGCGGCTGCGGCCCCGGGCCGCGACTGCGGCCCGGGCACGACTGCGGCGAGGATGCGAGCAGGGATGTGGGGGTTCAGGCGACGCGGGTGATGCGGTTCGGGGGTGGTTGGGGTGTCGCGTCGGGGTGGAGGATCGCGGCCAGGGCCTCGACGCCGTCGATCAGGCGGGGGCCCGGGCGGACGATCAAGGCGTCGGCGTCGATGGCCCAGACCGCGGTCGACGGGAAGTGGTGCAGCACCGTTCGGGCCTGGTCCGCGGCACCGGCCAGGTCGTAGCCGCACGGCGCGACGATGACCACGTCCGGCGCGGCGGCCTGGAAGGCCGGCCACGTGGTGGGGGCCGAGCGGGCACCCGGGTGCGCGACCACCGGGGTGCCGCCGGCGGCCGCCACCAGGTCGGGGATCCAGTGCCCGGCGCCGAACGGTGGGTCGGTCCACTCGATCACCGCGACGCGGGGTGTTCGCCGGCCGGCGACCGCGGCCGCGACCGCCGACAGCCGGGCGTGCAGCGACGCGACCAGGGTCGCGGCCTCGACCGGCGCGCCGGCCCGGTTGCCGACCGTGAGGATCGTGTCGAGGACGTCGGCCAAGGTGTGTGGGTCGAGGGTGAGGACGTCGGCGCGGCACCCCAAGTGGTCGAGGGCGTCGGCCACGCGGCCTGCCGGGAGGGCGCAGACGCGGCACAGGTCCTGGGTCAGGATCAGGTCCGGGGACAGGTCGGCCAGGGCGTTCGCGTGCAGGGTGTAGAGGTCGGTGCCCGTGGCGGCCGCCGAGCGGACGTAGGCGTCGATCTCACCTGGGGTCAGGTCGCGGGTGTCGCGGCCGCCGACGACCACGGCCGGCGACGGGCGGCCGGGCGGGACCGTGCACTCGAAGGTGACGCCGACCAGGTCGTCGCCCAGGCCGAGGGCGTAGACGATCTCGGTCGCGGAGGGGAGCAGCGAGACGAGGCGCAGGTCAGCCAACCTTCCAGGTCGTCACGTCGGCGATGCGCTTGCCGGGGCCGAGCAACTGCTCCAGCGTCGTGCGCAAGGTGGCCTCGTTGACGGTGCCGTCGGCCAGCACCACGCACTGGGCCTTCCAGAACGCGAAGTCGGCGCGGGCCTGTGCGCGTTGGAAGTCGCCGATGCCGGGCACGATGCCCTCGGTCGCGGCCTGGGTGAACAGCTGCGACGTGGGCTGCTTGAAGGTGCCCATCGAGGCCGTGCCGTTGGCGCCGTAGGGCGCGATGAAGAAGCCCTCGGGGATGGCGAAGCCGGCGTCGGCCGCCGCTGCCCAGCGCATCGGGCCGGGCTCCCGCGGGTTGGCCGCCGGGACCGGGATCATCACGCCGCCCGGCGAGACGCACTCGCGCCAGAGGCCGCTGCTGATGAACTCGGGGACCGGGGCGCGGTCGATGACCGGCGTCGGCTTGGGGAAGATCGGCACCAGGGCCAGCGCGACCAGGACCGGGACCAGCACCCGGCCCGGCTGCCAGCTCAGCTTGAGGGCCGTGTCGACCGCCACGACCAGGACCGTCGCGATCAGCGGGATCAGCGCCAGCGCGAACCGCATCGGCAGGGCACCGTCGACCACCGGCAGGCCGAGCAGGAGCCGGTAGGGGCCCCAGATCTCGGTGCGGGTGCCGTTGACGACCAACTCGGGGCCCAGCGACAGCGCCGCCATCACGACCGCGGCGATCGCGCAGGCCAGGATCAGCGGGCGACGGATCAGCCAGATCGCGCAGCCGACCGCGACCAGGATCAGCGGCCAGCCCAGGAACGTGTTGTATTCGGCGGCGCCGGTGCTCAACCGGGCGCTCTCGGCCCGGCCGAAGACCGACAGCGGCGAGATCGTGGCGAAGCTGGCCAGGTCGGCGGAGAAGAAGTGCGGGCTGAAGACGCCGTTGGGCACGCTCTGTGGGCCCTTGAACTGGAACCACAGCGGGTAGAGCAGCATCGCCAGCGACAGCCCGAATCCCACCGCCAGGCCGCCCGCCGCGCCGGCGAGCACCCGGCGGCTGAACCGTGGCCGGACGCCGAGGTAGACCAGCGTCATGATCACTAGTGTGAGCGCGCTGAGGAACAGCACCTCTTCGCCGATGAAGACCTGGATCGCGACGGTGATCGCGAGCACGACCCCGAAGATCACGATGCGGCGCCAGTCGCGACCGCCCTCGCGGCCGGCGTTGGCCGGGTGCCGCGGGTCGGCGGCGCGCAGGATGCTGACCACCGACCAGACCAGCACCGGCACCAGCCAGAGAGCGGTCATGTGCAGGTGGCTGTTGTTTTGCGAGATCATGCCGGGCGCGAAGCCGCAGAAACCGCCGCCGATCGCCGCGGCCAGCCGGTGGGTGCCCAGCACCCGGCGGAACAGCAGGTAGAACGCGACCGCCGTGAGCCCGAGGGTCAGCGTGGCCAGCAGCGCGAAGGTGACCGGCGCGCCGAACAGCAGGGTGACCGGGGAGAACAGCGCACCGAGGGCGATGACCGTGGTGTTGGCCATCAGGTTGACACCGTCGGGCGCGTTGAGCCGGTCGGTGAGCAGCGAGAAGTCGCCGTGCAGGACCCGCGAGTCGACGGCCAGGAACCACTCGTAGAGCGTCTGGTCTTCCGGGTTGAGGCCCAGCGCCCGGTTGGTCGGCGACGGCCAGAGGCCGTGCATGATCCAGAACGCCAGCAGCAGGTAGGCGAGGCAGATGCCCAGGCTGGGCAGATGGGGCCGGAGCCGGGCGACGGACCAGCGCGAGGACCGACCGGCCACCGGCGTCTGGTCGGCGGGGTCGGCCTGCTGCGCGGCGCGGGCAGTGCTGGTCACGCGCTAGACCCTAGTATGCGCAGCGGCGCAGCAGGTGCCGCCTCCACCGTAGCTGTGGATAAGCGGTTACCGTGACAGGAATACGCCCGGGTGGTGGAACGGCAGACACGGCTGCCTTAAAAGCGGCTGCCGAAAGGCGTGCGGGTTCGAGTCCCGCCCCGGGCACAGCGTCCACCCCAGACGAACAGCTTTGCGCGCACTTAGGGCCGGCTTACCAGTACCCTTTGGGCACTCAATTCTTCCTCAGGGAGGCCGTAACTGTGAAAACGTCCAACCCCGTGCTCGCAGGGCTGGGCCAGGCGGCGGAGCGCGAACGCGCAGCCGGCCAGCCGGGGTACGCCCAGCCGTACCCGGGCGGCGCGGGTGCCTATCCCGCCGCGCCGCCCGCGGTGCGACCGATGTCGATCGATGACGTCGTCATCAAGACCGTCGCGCTCCTCGCGATCGTCGGCGTCGCCGGCGCCGTCGCCTGGAACGTGATCCCCGATTCGCTCCTCCGTCCCGCCTGGATCGGCGCCGCGCTCATCGGCCTGGTCCTCGGCCTGGTCATTTCGTTCATGCGGATGGCCAACCCGGCGCTGATCGTCACCTACGCGGTGGTCGAGGGTGTCTTCGTCGGGCTGGTCAGCAAGTTCTACGAGGAGATCGCCGGCTACCACGGCATCGTCCTGCAAGCGGTCGTCGCCACCTTCGGCGTCTTCTTCCTGATGGCGATGCTCTACAAGGCCAAGGTCATCCGGGCCACGCCGCGGTTCATCCGGTTCATGGTGGCGGCGCTGGCCGGCGTCTTCGCCGTGATCATGATCAACCTGGTGCTGTCCCTGTTCGGCTTCGACACGGGCCTGCGCGACAACGGTGCCCTGGGCATCGGCTTCAGCCTCGTCTGCATCGTGATCGCTTCGCTGAGCTTCGTGCTCAGCTTCCACGAGGTCGAAGAGGGCGTCCGGATGGGCCTGCCCGAGCGCTACTCCTGGGTCGCCGCGTTCGGCATCCTGGTCAGCCTGATCTGGCTCTACCTCGAGGTGCTGCGCCTGCTCAGCTTCCTGCAGGGCGACGACTGACCCGAGATCGGCCGGAAAGCGCCCCCGCGTCGCACGACGTCGGGGGCGCTCCCATTTTCCGGGGTTAAAGTCAATCCGGGGGTACGCGATGCGAAGTTCGAACCCGGTCCTGACCCACCTGGACGACACCGCCCGCACGGAGCGCCAGGTGCTCGGCCAGGCACCGGCCAGCCAGGCGATGACCATCGACGACGTGGTCGTCCGCACGGTCGCGCTGCTGGTGCTGACCACCGCGGTCGCCGCCGTGTCGTGGTTCACCATCCACGGCGGCCCGGCCCTGCGCTTCGGCATCATCGGCGGCTCGATCGGCGGCATCGTGCTCGCCCTGGTGATCAGCTTCCGGCGGATCACCAACCCGGCCGTGATCAGCCTCTACGCGATTCTGCAGGGCGTGCTGCTGGGGGTGGCCAGCCGCGGTTTCGAGGAGCTCTACCCCGGCATCGTGATCCAGGCGGTGGTCGGCACGCTCGGGGTGTTCCTCGGCATGGCGGTGCTCTACAAGCTCCGGATCATCCGGGCCACACCGCGGTTCACCCGCTTCGTGATCGGTGCGCTGATCGGCGTGGTCGTGCTCGGCTTCGCCAACCTGATCGTGTTCTGGGTCAGCGGCCGGCAGGGCCTGGAGGTCTACACCCAGACCGGCCAGGTCGGCTGGGTGCCCTACGTGTTCGCGATCGTCTGCATCGGCGTCGGCGCGCTCACCTTCATCCTCGACTTCGCCGCCGTCGAGCAGGGCATCCGCTACGGCCTGCCGCGCCGCTACGCCTGGTACTGCGCATTCGGCATGCTGGTCGGCCTGATCTACCTCTACTGGCAGATCCTCCGCCTGCTCAGCTACATCCGGCGCTAGATTCGGCCGGTGACTGACGAGGATCTGGGCCGCACCGTCGACCTGCTCACCCGGCAGGTTTCGCACTGGGAGGCGCCACGCTGGTCCGCGCCCGCGGCGGCCGGCGAGGGCACCCGCGGCGACGCCGTCTACCACCTGGTCCAGCGCCTGGCCGACCTGGCCGCCGACGTGGAAGGCAGGGTCCGCCAGGAGGTGCCGCGGCTCGCCAGCGACACCGCACTGCCCGACCAACTCCGGGTGGTGGCCGCCGACCTGGTCGCCGCCGACCCGGCGCCGGAGGTGCTGGTGGTCGCCGCGACCGACGTGGCCGCCGTCCGCGCTCTCCTCTAGACCCTGCTGAAGCCGCCGCCCCACCAGGTGGTGACCAGGTCGGCGTATGTCGACGGGGCCTCCTCCCAGGTGAAGTGCGCGGCGTCGATCACGTCGAGCTTGCTGTGCGGCAGCCGGTCGTGCAGGAACTCGGCGTTCGACGGCGGCACGGCGCGGTCGTCGCGGCCGGCGATGATCTCGACCGGCGTCACCAGCTGGGGCAGCCGGTCACGCAACACCGGAAGATCTTCCGGGTACGCCCGCGCGTAGCTCATCGACTCGACGAACCGATCGCCCTCGTACGACGTGAGGTAGTCCTCGCGGATCTCGCCGGGTAGGTCGTACCCCTCGATGGTGTCGAGGGCCTGGCTCACGATCTCGCGGCCGTCCACGTCGCGGTATTCGTCGATGCTGTCGCTGAGCACCCAGTCGCGCAGCGGCCCCTCCAGCGTGATCGGCACGCTGCTCGCCCCGCTGCCGACGACCAGGCTGCGGATCCGGCCGGGATGGTCGGCGGCGGCGAACAGCGCGGTGCCGGTGCCCACGTCGGGCCCGACGACATGCGGCTGCTCCAACCCGAACTCGTCGGCGACGCGCACGACGAACTCGCCCATCGCGTGCGGCGACATCATCTTGTCGCGCCGCTGGGACATCCCGAATCCCGGCAGGTCGATGGCGACCAGATGGGTGTCGGCGGAGAGCTGGGGCCACATCTGGTCGAACGCGTAGACGCTCTCCGGCCAGGGGCTCAGCAGCAACGCGTCGGCATCGCGCGGCGCGCTCTCGGCATACCGGATGTTGAGCCCGTCGATGGTCCTGAACCGCGGTGTGATTTGTTGGTTTTTGGCCATTTGTCGACACTACGCTGATTTGCCGGATTCACCCACGGGTGCTATCTCGTTCTTGACACTACCTCGCAGTGCGGAGTAGCTTCCTCCACCGTGGACACCACCCAGCTGCTCAAAGGGGTGCTCGACCTCGCCGTGCTGGCCGTGCTCAAGGACGAAGACGGTTACGGCTACGACATCCTGCGCCGGCTCCGCACCGCCGGCCTCGACGAGGTCGGCGACGCCTCCGTCTACGGCACCCTGCGCCGGCTCTTCCAGGCCGGGCTCCTGACCACCTACGTCGTGCCGAGCGAGGAAGGGCCGCACCGCAAGTACTACGGCCTCAACGCCGCCGGCCGCGACCAGCTCAACCGCGCCGGCAAGACCTGGCGAACCTTCGCGTCCACGATGGACGCCCTGCTCGACGAACGGGGGGTGGCGGCATGAGTGTCGCGACTGAGCAGGAGGCCTACCTCGACGCGGTCCGGCGGGCGCTGGCCGACCTCGACCCGGCGACCCGCGACGAGTTGCTCGAAGACCTGCCCGAGCACCTCGCCGAGGTGGCCGCCGAGGGCGAGTGCCCGCTGGTCGACCGGCTCGGGCCGCCCGAGGCCTACGCGGCCGAGATGCGGGCCGCCGCCGGGATCGCCGAGCCGGCCTCGACGCCGCGCGGGCTCGACGACCGGGTCGCGTCCGCGGTGCGCCGGGTCCGCGGCACGCTCGGCGTCGCCGACCGCAAGGCCGGGCCGGTCTTCGGGTACGCGCGGGCGAGCGAGTTCCTGCGGATGCTGCTGCCGGCCTGGTGGGTCCTGCGCGGTTACCTGGTCGCGATGCTGATCACGGTGGCGACTACGAGCGGCATCGGACTGCTACCCCGGCTCGGCGGAAGCACCCTGGCCGCGGTGCTGATGCTGGTCGTCTGCGTGCTCGCGTCGATCTGGCTCGGCCGCCGCGAGGCCAGCCTGCCGCCGGTGCCCAAGACCGTCGTCGTGCTCGCCGGCGTGCTGCTGTTCGTCTTCGGTGTGGTCGGCTTCGACAAGGCCGACACCAACGGCAGCGGTTACGTCGATTTCGGCCAGCCGCAGAGCGTCTCCAACAACCCCTACGAGTATGTGCAGGACGTCTACGTCTACGACGCGAACGGCAACCCGCTGACCAACGTCAGCCTCTTCGACCAGGACGGCAACCCGATCAGGATGGGCGATCCCTACCGGTGCGGCACGTCCTACCGCTACCAGACCGATGTCGGTGCCACCGCCGCCTATCCCTACTGCCCGAACCAGTCGCCCTACCAGATCGCGCCGCGGCCGGGCGTGCCGGTCGTGGTCGCGCCGACACCGGAGCCGACGACAGAACCGACGACCGAACCGACAGCCGGGCCGACAGCCGTCCCGACACCCGAGTCGACGGCCGAGCCGACCGGCGTGCCGACACCCGGTCCGACGAACTGATCATCATATTTACCGTCATCGACAGCGACGTGGCGTGCACCGAGCGCGAAAATCGAGGTGTATGCCACGTCCCCGTCGTCTTTCGTTCGCCCGTACGGCATGGCAAGGTTTTGGCACCGCTACCCGCGGACCGCAAGCGGCAGCCGACGATGTCTGACCCGACAGGAGGACGGCCCATGGGTATGAAGGTCAGTTACCCGAGTGCCGGGGGCACCACCGACGGCTATCTCGCCGTGCCGGACGGTGCCGACCGGTCCACACCCGGCGTGATCGTGCTCCACGAGGCGTGGGGCCTGGTGCCACACGTCACCGGGATCGCCGACCGGTTCGCCGAGGCCGGGTTCGTCGCGCTCGCGCCCGACCTGTTCCGCGGCCGGGCCACCACCGACCCCGAGCGCGCCCGCCAACTCGTCGCCGACCTGCCGCTGGAGCAGGCCGCCGCCGACATCACCGGCGCGGCCGAGTTCCTCGCCGGTCGACCCGAGGTGGCCGGCGAGATCGGCGCGGTCGGCTTCAGCATCGGCGGCAGCCTGGCGCTGTGGGCGCCGGCGCTGTCCGATCGGGTGACGGCCGGTGTCGGCTTCTACCCGTCGCTGCCCTGGGCACGACTCAACCCTGACTGGTCCGGCTACGCCGGCAAGCACGCGGTCATCCACTGCAGCGAGGAAGACGGCACCTCCACCGCCGCCGAGGTGCGGGCGGCGGCCGCCGCGATCGAGGCGGCCGGCGGCACCGTCAAGCTCTACGACTACCCGGGCAGCCGGCACTCGTTCTTCAACGACGACAGCCCGGCCAGCTACGACCGGGTCGACGCGGTGACCGCGTGGGCCCGCACCATCGAGACCGTGCGGAGGCTCGCGCCGACGGTGGTGTAGGAACAAGCGGTGGTGCACACTCCCGCCGAGGTCGTCGCGCGTGCTGCCGGGTCTGCCGACCTGGCAGCGCTCGACGCCGCCGAGATCGACTGCTTCGCCTGCCCGCGCCTGGTCGCCTGGCGCGAAGAGGTCGCCGCGACCCGGCGGGCGTCCTTCCGCGACCAGGTTTACTGGGGACGCCCGGTGCCCGGCTTCGGCGTCGCCGACCCGCGGATCGCGATCCTCGGGCTGGCGCCGGCCGCGCACGGCGGCAACCGCACCGGGCGAATCTTCACCGGTGACCGCTCCGGCGACGTGCTGTTCGCCGCGCTGCACCGCGCGGGCCTGGCCAACCAGCCGACCAGTGTGTCCGCCGACGACGGTCTCGCGCTGCACGACCTGCGGATCTTCGCGTCGGTGCGGTGCGCGCCGCCAGACAACAAGCCCACACCGGTCGAGCGCGACACGTGCGCGCCCTGGCTCTGGCGGGAACTGGAACTGATAAAACCGACTGTGCGCGTCGTGGTCGCGTTGGGTGCGTTCGCGTGGGCAGCGTGGTGGCCGGCGATGAGCAGGGTGTACGGCGGCACGCCGCCCAGTCCGCGCCCCGCGTTCGGTCATGGGGCACACTGGACGAGCCCGACCGGTGGATATCCCCACCTGCTCGGGTGTTACCACGTCAGCCAGCAGAACACCTTCACCGGCCGGCTGACACCCGCGATGCTCGACGAGGTCTTCGCTCGGGCCAAGGAGTTGGCCGAGGGGGCATAGGCATGGATCTGGCGTCCCTGCGCCGCTGGTGGCCGCTCGCGCTGGTGATCGGCCTGCTCGGCCTCGCCGCGCTCTCCGCGGGCCACTCGTCGCTGCAGATCGGCCAGGTCGAGTCGGGCACCGCGGCGCCCCCGCCGGCCGCGCAGGAAGACTTCAGCACCCCGGTCGCGCCGACCTTCCCGCCGACGCCGGAAGAGGTCGCCGCCGCCGAGCCGAGCGAACTTCCCGGCTGGCTCGCGCCGGCGGCCGCGGTGCTCTGCGCCGCCGCCGTGCTCGTCGTCATCGTGCTGGTGGTCTGGCTGCTGGTCCGCGACGGCCTGCGCCGGTTGCGCCGCCGCCCGGTCCGCTACACCGAGGAGAAGCAGGCCGCGCCCAACGCCGACCAGGTGGTCGCCGCCGTAGACGCGGGCCTGACCGACCTGTCCGACACCGACGGCGACCCGCGCCGCGCGGTGATCGCCTGCTGGCTGCGGCTGGAGCAGGCGGCCGCCGCCGCCGGCACGCCGCGGCAGGTCGGCGACAGCCCGACCGACCTGGTCGCCCGGCTGCTGCACGCCCACCAGGTCAGCGCCGACGTGCTGGCCGCGCTGGCCGGCGTCTACCGCGAGGCCCGCTACGCCACCCACACGGTCGACGACCGGATGCGCGCCCAGGCCCGCTCGGCGCTGCAGCGGATCCGCACCGAGTTGACAGACACGTCGGGAGTCCTCGGCCACCCGGATGCTGCCGCCTCCGGGCGCCCTCCGGTCAACGAGGTGTCGGCATGACCCATCCCGCCGCAGCGGACTACGACGACGACCTCGACGACCGGGTCGACGACGAGACGCTGATCGACGACCTGTTCACGTTCGAGGCCGACGACGAGGCCGGGCCGGTCGCCGAGCGCTCCGCCACCGGCCTGCGGTGGTGGGTCAAGGCGGTCTTCGTGGCCGCCGCGCTCGCCGCCGTCGCGGTGTTCGCGCTGCGGCTGTTCGGCTACACCGTGCCGGTGCCGGCGGTGGTCGGCGTGATCGTGGCGCTGATCGCGCTGCGCCGGGTGACCACCTCGCTGGTGCCGCCACAGCTGACCCGCAACCGCCGGCGGTCGTCGGCGGGCACCGAAGACGGCACCTACAACTTCACCGACCGCGACGCGCTGCGCACGGTGGTCGGTCGCTGGGAGCGGCTGCTCCAGCGCGCCGGCAACGACAACGGCTCGGCCCGGGCCGTCCACCGCACCCTCGCCGACCTGGCCGACGAGCGGCTGCGACAACGGCACGGGCTGACCCGGGCCGGCGACCCCGACCGGGCCCGCGCGCTGCTCGGCGAGCCGCTGTGGGCGTTCCTCGCCACCCCGCCCAACCGCAACCTGGCGCCGCGCGACGCGGCGGCGTACGTCCAGTCATTGGAGAGGTTATGAAGGACCTGGTCCCCGTGCCCGTCTACGAGGTCGGCCGGCTGGCGCGGGCGGTGCTCGACTCGGTCGGCACGGTGGTGGTGGGCAAGCGCGAGTCGCTGGAGTTGGTCCTGGCCGGCATCCTGGCCGGCGGTCACGTGCTGCTCGAAGACCTGCCGGGGCTGGGCAAGACGCTGACCGCGCGCTCGTTCGCGCAGGCGCTCGGCCTCGACTTCCGGCGGCTCCAGTTCACCCCCGACCTGCTGCCCGCCGACGTGACCGGCTCGTTCCTCTACGACCAGCGCCGGGCCGACTTCAGCTTCCGGGCCGGGCCGGTGTTCACCAACCTGCTGCTGGCCGACGAGATCAACCGGACGCCACCGAAGACCCAGTCGGCGCTGCTCGAGGCGATGCAGGAGAAGCAGGTCTCGGTCGAGGGCGTCACCTACCGGCTCGACCCGCCCTTCCACGTGCTGGCGACGGCCAACCCGATCGAGTACGAGGGCACCTACCCGCTGCCCGAGGCCCAGCTCGACCGGTTCCTGCTGCGGGTCTCGTTCGGCTACCCGAACCGCGACGAGGAATGGATCGTGCTCCAGCGGCGGATGTCCCGCCGGCGCGAAGAGGCCGAGTTGGAGCCGGTGGTCGACGCCGGCACGCTGCGCGGCATGCAGGCGGCGATCGAAGACGTCGCGGTCGAAGACTCGATCGGCCGTTACATCGTCGAGCTGACCGCGGCCACCCGCGCGCACGCCTCGGTGCTGGTCGGCGCCTCGCCGCGTGGCTCGCTGGCGTTGCTGCTGCTGGCCCGGGCCAAGGCGGTGCTCGCGGGCCGCGACTTCGTGGTGCCGGAAGACGTCAAGGAGGTCGCGCTGCCGGCGCTGGCCCACCGGATCACGCTGCGCCCGGAGATGTGGCTGCGCCGGGTCGACCCGTCCTTCGTGGTCTCCGAGGTGCTGGAGCAGACCCCGGCACCGGCCAGCGGCGCGCTGCCCAGCTACCACGCGACCAACGGGGGCGTGCACCTGGCCGAGGTGCCGACGCCTTCCCGGCACGCCTCGCAATGACCCTGCTGGCCGCGGGCGAGGCGGACGCCGCCACCGACGAGCCGCAGTGGGTGCCGACCCGCGCGCTCGGCCGGGCGGTGCTGCTCACCGGCCTGCTGCTGATCGCCGGGGTGCTGCTCGGCCGGGTCGACCTGGTGGTGATCGCGACGCCGTTCGCGATCGGCACCGCCTTCGCCCTGCGCCGCCGGCCGGCCGCGGTGCCCAAGGTCCGGCTCGGCACCGACGACAACCACCACGTCGAGGGAGCCGCGCTGACCGCCGGCGTCCAGGTGGTCAACCGCGACACGGTCGGCTACGACCTCGTCGTCGTGCGTACCCTCGTCTCGCCCTGGCTCAGGGTCGAGAAAGCCGACCGGCCACACGTGATCACGGTCGCCCGCGGCGGCTCGAAGGAGATCGAACTCGACGGCGAGGCACAGCGCTGGGGCCGGCACCCGCTCGGCCCCGCCTCGGCCCGGATCACCGCGTGCGACGGGCTGATCGCCGGCCGGCCGGTGGTCAGCGGCGCCCGCAACGTGCGGGTCTATCCGATGACCGAGCCGTTCGACGCCGACGAGGCGATGCCCCGCGCGGCCGGCCTGGTCGGCGGTCACCGCTCCCGCCGGCCCGGTGAGGGCGGCGAACTCGCCGGCGTCCGGATCTTCGGCCCCGGCGACCGGCTGCGCCGGATCGACTGGCGGGTGTCCCTGCGCACCGAGCGGCTGCACGTGGCCGCGACGCTCTCCGACCGCGACGCCGAGGTCGTGCTGCTGCTCGACGTGCTCAACGAGGCCGGCCGCTCCGGCGGCGTCAACGGCTCCGCCTCGGTGATCGACACGACGGTCCGGTCGGCGGCCGCGATCGCCGAGCACTACCTGCACCGCGGCGACCGGGTCTCGCTGCTCGAATACGGCCCGGTCGCGCGCCGCCTCCGCCCGGCCACCGGCCGCCGCCAATACCTGACGGTGCTGGAGTGGCTGCTGGACGTGAAGGTCTACCCGGCCGATTTCCAGCCCTACGAGACGGTGTTCGGCTCGCAGGTGCTCTCGCACAACGCGCTGGTCGTGGTGCTCACCCCGTTGATCGACACCCGCTCGACCGAGATGCTGGCCCAACTGGCCCGCTCGGGCCGCTACGTGGTGGCCGTCGACACGCTGCCCGACGCCGCGGCGGCGCCCAACCGCGGCCCGTGGACGGAGATCGCCAACCGGGTCTGGCGGCTGGAGCGCGACAACATGATCGGCCAACTCCGCGAGCACGGCGTGCCCGTGGTGTCCTGGGCCGGCGCCGGCAGCCTGGACGCGGTGCTGCGCGACGTCGCCCGGCTGGCCTCGGGACCGAAGGCGGTGGGTCGATGATCGGGGCGCTGACCGGCCGGTTCCGCGCGGCGCAACTCGCCGTCACGCGGGCCACGCTGATCCCGCTGCTGGTCCGCTCCGCGGTGTTCGTGGCGTTCCTGGCAGCGATGGGGTTCGCCTTCCCGCCGGCGATCTTCTTCGCGCGTACCGTCGCCGCCCTCGTGGTCGTGGCCGCGATCCCCGCCTTCGCGCCACGCGGTGCGATCACCACGCTCCTGATCGTCGGGATCGTGGTCGGCTGGGTGGTGGTCACCGCGGAGGTCGTCGAGGGCATCCAACTCTGGCGGCTGCTCGGCCTGTCGACCGCGCTCTACCTGGCGCACACGCTGGCCGCCCTGGCGGCGGTGCTGCCGACCGACGCGGTGGTCGCGCCGGAGGTGCTGGCCCGCTGGGTGGCCCGGGCGGCGGCGGTGGTGCTGGCCGCGGCGGTCTGCGGCGTGCTGCTGGTCTCGATCGCCGGAGCCGGCGGCGACAAGGTGCTCACGGCGGCCGGGCTCGGCGGCCTTGTGGTGGCCGTCACGGTCGCAGCAGTGCTCGGCTGGCTAGTCAAGCGTCGAACCTGAACAGTAATGGAGGTCACGTTGTTGTCCTCCATCACAAATGGCCCTTCGGATGCGAATTCCGGAGCCGAAAAGCGGATCGTTGATGTCGTGAGACGTCAACGGATTCTCGTGGTCGGTGCCGGGCACGTCGGGCTGTACGCCGCTCTTCGCATGTCGAAGAAGCTGCGCTCCCGCGAGGCCGAGGTCATCGTCGTCGATCCCCAGCCGCACATGACCTACCAGCCGTTCCTGCCGGAGGCCTCGGCGGGCAACATCTCCCCGCGTCACTCCGTGGTGCCGCTGCGCCGCGAGCTGAAGAACTGCACCATTGTCGCGGGATCCGTCACCAACGTCGCCCACGACCGCAAGGTCGCCACGGTGCAGCCGATCATCGGCCCGCCGCGCGAGATCGAGTACGACCACATCATCGTGGCGCCGGGTTCGGTCTCCCGCACCCTGCCCATCCCCGGCCTGCGCGAGCACGGCATCGGCTTCAAGACCATCGGCGAGGCCATCTACCTGCGCAACCACGTGCTCGACCAGCTCGACGTGGCGGCCGCGACCACGGACCCGGCGGTCCGCGAGCGGGCCCTGACGTTCGTCTTCGTCGGCGGCGGCTACGCCGGCATCGAGGCGCTGGCCGAGATGGAAGACATGGCGCACGACGCGGTCCGGCGCTACTACCCGGAGCTGTCGACCGACGAGATGCACTGGGTGCTCGTCGAGGCGACCAACCGGGTGCTGCCCGAGGTCGACCGCGACATGGGCGCCTACACCGTGCAGGTGCTGCTCAAGCGCAAGCTCGACATCCGGCTCGGCACCCGCCTGGAGTCCTGCGTCGACGGGGTGGTCAAGCTCTCCGACGGCGACAGCATGCCGGCCGACACGATCGTCTGGACCGCCGGCGTCAAGCCGTCGCCGATGCTCGACGCCGTCGACCTGCCCCGCGACGAGCGCGGCCGGCTGACCGCCAACGCGTCGCTGCAGGTCGTCGATGGCGACCGGGTCGTCGAGGGCGCCTGGACGGCCGGCGACTGCGCCGCCGTTCCCGACCTGACCGGCGCGCCCGGCGCGTTCTGCTCGCCCAGCGCACAGCACGCGGTGCGCCAGGCCAAGCGGCTGGCCGACAACATCCGCCGGGTGATCCGTGGGCACCAGCCGGTCGACTACAAGCACAAGCACGTCGGCAGCGTGGCCAGCCTCGGCCTGCACAAGGGCGTGGCCCAGGTCTACGGCATCAAGCTGACCGGCATCCTGGCGTGGCTGATGCACCGGGCCTACCACCTGAGCCGCATCCCGTCGGTCAACCGCAAGGCCCGGGTACTGGTCGACTGGACGCTGGCCCTGTTCCTGCGCCGCGAGGTGGTCTCCCTGGGCCAGCTGCACGCGCCGAAGGAAGAGTTCACCGACGTCACCCCACACATCGACCCGCCTCCGGCACCGCCGACGGTGCCGCTCCCCGAGCGGGTGCGCGTGGCAGCCGGTCGCAGATAGGCCAGGGGGCGTCCCTCACGAGGGGACGCCCCCTTTCACTACCTCGAACCTGACCCCGGTCAGCCGCTCGGACTCGGCCCAGAGCCGTTCCTGCAGTTCGAGGTCGTGGCTCGCCGGCGACGCCGCTACCGGCACGGCCCGCCGGCCGGTGAACTCGCGCCAGCCGCTCGGGCCGAAGTAGTCGCCGCCGCGGGCCCGCGGGTCGGTGGCCGCCCGCAGGGTCGGCAGGGCGGCCCGGTCCTCGTCCTGGATCAGCCAGGAGAACAGCCACTTCGTGCGCCGGCTGACCACGAACCGGAAATGCCACGGGCTGTGCCGCATGAGCTCGGTTCGGGCGGCGCCGGGGTGTGCGGCTAGCGATGCGGTCCCGGTGCCGGCCAGCCTTCGCTGGAGGGCGTGTGCGAAGAGCAGATTCGCCAACTTCGACTGGGCGTACGCCGTCAACGGCTCGTAGCGTTTCTCGGACTGCAGGTCGGCGAAGTCGAGCACGCCGCGGTGGTGGCCGTTGCTGCTGACCGTGACCACCCGGGACGCCGCGGTGGCCAGCAGGCGATCGAGCAGCAGGCCGGTCAGCGCGAAGTGGCCCAGGTGGTTGACGCCGAACTGGAGCTCGAACCCGTCGGCCGTGCGCGAGTAGGGCGGCATCATCACCCCCGCGTTGTTGACGAGCAGATCAAGCCGCGGGTACGCGTCGCGAAACGCCCCGGCCGCGGCCCGCACCGACGTCAGGTCCGCCAGGTCGAGGTGTAGCGGGTGGGCGGCGCCGCCGCGGCCCCGGATCGCCGCGGCGGCGCGGGCGGCCTTGTCGACGTCGCGGCAGGCGAGCACGACGGTCGCGCCGTGCGCGGCCAGCACCTCGGCGGTCACCCGGCCGATCCCGGTGTTGGCGCCGGTGACCAGCGCGACCTTCGGACGAAGATCGCCAATGCTCCAGTCCATGACTCTCCCCCTATAATCGGGACGCGCGTCCCGTCTACGTCAGAATATACGGGACGAGCATCCCGTTTAGGAAGGAGTCGCGTGCGCGCGGATGGTGTGCGAAACCGGCGCAAGGTCCTCGACGCCGCGATGGCGGCCTTCGCCACCGACGGCCTCGCGGTCCCGGTCGCCGAGATCGCCAGGCGGGCGGGCGTCGGCACCGGCACGGTCAGCCGGCACTTCCCGGCGAAGGAGTCGCTCTACGAAGCGATCGTCCTGACCCGGGTCGAGGAGATCGTCGCGCGGTTGGCAGAGCTTGCCGCCACCCGGCCGCCGGGCGAGGCGTTCTTCGCGTTCCTCGCCTACATGGTCGACCAGGCGGCCGAGAACCGCGGCCTCGCCGAGGCCCTGGCCGGGGCCGGCTTCGACATCGAGGCCGCCGCCACCCGCGGTGGCCACGACCTGGACGGCGCCGAGGCCGCGTTGCTGGCCCGGGCCCAGCAGGCCGGCGCGGTGCGCGCCGACGTGACCAACGCCGACGTCAAGGCACTGATCGTCGGCTGCGTGGCCCGGGAGCGCGGCGCCACGGACCCGGCGGCCCGCCGCCGGATGGTCGAGATCGTCAGCGCCGGCCTACGTCGACAAGGACCGGCGAACGGTCAGAGATAGAGCTTGCGCCGCTTGAGCCGTTCGTGTAGTTCGTCCGGGAAATTGACCGTGGTGACCATATGGAAACCAAACCGGCCGTACACAGGCATTTTGCTAGCCGGAAAGGCTGTAGGCGATGCCGTCGAGGATGTCGTGTTCCGAGGCGATCACCGAGGTCATGCCTGCGCGCTCCATGATGATCCGCAGGATCAGGGCGCCGGCGCCGATGACGTCGGCGCGGCCCGGGTGCATGATCGGGTTTTCCAGGCGTTCGGCCGGGGTTTTCGAGAGGAGGTCGGCGGTCACCTTGGCCACGTCGTCGTAGCTGATCCGGGCGTGGTGGATCCGGTTCGGGTCGTAGCCGGGCAGGTCCAGGGCGATGCCGACCACCGTGGTGACCGAGCCGGCCAGGCCGACCAGCGTCGCCGCGGCACGGCCCGGGACCGCCTCCAGCGCCCGGTCGACCACCGCCGCGATGTCGGCCTCGGCCGCCGCCACCTCGGCCGCCGTCGGCGGGGTGCTGTGCAGATGGCGCTCGGTCATCCGGACGCAGCCGACGTCGACCGAGATCGCCGCGTCCGGGCCGGCGGCCGACGAGCCGGTGACGAACTCCGTTGAGCCGCCGCCGATGTCGACGATCAGGAACGGGGTCGGCGCGACCAGGCCGCGCACCGCGCCCGTGTAGGACAGCCGGGCCTCCTCGTCGCCGGAGACGACCTCCGGCGCCACGCCGAGGGTGGTCAACACCATGTCGGTGAAGTCGACCGCGTTGGCCGCGTCGCGGGAGGCCGAGGTCGCGCACATCCGTACCCGGGAGGCGCCCAACGCCCGCAGCTGCGCGGTGTAGTCGGCGAGCGCGACGCGGGTCCGCTCGATCGCCTCCGGTGCGAGCCGGCCGGTCTGGTCGACGCCCTGGCCGAGCCGCACGATCTCCATCCGGCGGGTCACGTCGACGAGGCGCCCGTCGGGGCCGATGGCGGCGACGAGCAGGCGGATGGAGTTGGTCCCACAGTCGATGGCAGCTACCCGGGTCACAAGGTCGACACTACGAGAGGTGCAGCAGCATCCGGGTGTTGCCCAGGGTGTTCGGCTTGACGCGTTCGAGGTCGAGGAACTCCGCGACACCTTCGTCGTACGAGCGCAGGAGCTGCTCGTACACCGCTGGCGGCACCGGGGCCCCGTCGATCTCGCGGAAGCCGAACCGGCCGAAGAACTCGGTCTCGAATGTGAGCACGAACACCCGCCGCACGCCGACCTCGCGCGCGGCGGCGATCAGGGCGGTCACCAGCTCGTACCCGATCTTGCGGCCCTGGTGTCCCGCGTCGACCGCGACCGTGCGGATCTCGGCCAGGTCTTCCCACATCACGTGCAGCGCGCCGCAGCCGACGACGGTCTCCCCGTCGACGGCGACCCAGAACTCGAGGACGTCTTCGTAAAGCGTGACGGTCGCCTTGCTGAGCAGCCGGCCGCCGGTGCTGAACGTGTCGATCAGGCGGCGGATGGCCCTTACGTCGCCGGTGCGGGCACGGCGGACGACGATCTCGGCCATGGCTAGTCGGCCACCTCGACGCAGGGCCCGGCTTCCCACCAGGGCCCGATCGCGGCCAGCGCCTCGTCGCCGAACGGGTTGACCCCTTCGCCGACCGCGAGGGCGTGGCCGACCAGCACGTGCAGGCACTTGACCCGGCCCGGCATGCCGCCGGCCGAGATGCCGTCGATCTCCTCGACGTGTTCGATCGACTCGCGCCGGCTCAGATAGTCCTCGTGCGCGGCCCGGTAGCGCGCCGCGAGTTCGGGGTCTTCGGCGAGGCGGGCGGCCATCTCCTTCATCAGCCCGGCCGACTCCAGCCGGCTGCACGCCGCCGTGGCCCGCTGGCAGGTCAGGTAGAACAGCGTCGGGAACGGGGTGCCGTCGGAGAGCCGCGGCGTCGTCTCGACGACGTCGGGCAGCCCGCACGGGCAGCGGTGGGCGACCGCGCGGATCGCCCGCGGCGGCCGGCCGAGTTGCTCGGCGACGGCGGCCCGGTCGTGCTCGGACGCCTGCTCGCGCACCGGCGGCGGGATCACTTGGCCGCCCCAGCGTTGGCCGCCCCGATGCTCGACCAGAGCGTGTCATACCAGGGGTCGGGCTCGGGCGGCGTGGCACCGGGCGGCGGCAGGCCCGCGTCGCGGGCGGCTCCGTCGGGGTCGGAGAGCAGGATCAACAGCTCTTCGCCGGGGAGGACCATGAAGAAGCGGCTCCTCGCCTGGGTCTTGATGTAGTTGGGGTCTTTCCAGAGCGCCGCCTGGTCCTGCAGCTCTTTGATCTTCTGGCGCTGGGCGGCCTGCGCCGACTCCATCTCCGCGATGTCGGACTGCTGGTTGAGATAGACCCGGATCGGATAGGTGTAGGCCAGGGCCAGCGCGATCAGCACCGCCACCAGCACCGTCGCCCGGCCGGTGAGCCGGCGCGGCTGCGGTGCGGCAGTGCGGCGGGCGGCCGCACCGGTGGCACCGGCGCCCGTGCGGCGCGCGGCCGCCGGCCGGTTGGCCGACCGCGGCGTGGTGGCGACGACGGTCTCCCGCGCGCTGGACCGGGCGACCGCCGACCGGCCGGAACTCCGACCGGCGCTGCTGCTGGAGCGACGGGAGGGCCCTTGCCCGCTCGGCATGCGGCGCTGCGTCACAACCCGACACCCCCTCCCCCGAGGTCCCGGCGTGCCGGGGCCTCCGCGGAGGCCCCGACGCACGCGGGGTCAGCTAGCCGAACGGTACCTCGGGAAGGCGCCCGCGCCGGCGTAGCGCGCCGCGTCCGCGAGTTCCTCTTCGATCCGAAGCAGCTGGTTGTATTTGGCGACCCGGTCGGATCGGGCCGGCGCACCGGTCTTGATCTGGCCGGAGCCGACCGCGACGGCAAGGTCGGCGATCGTGGTGTCTTCGGTCTCGCCGGAGCGGTGGCTCATCATCGTCGAGAAGCCGGCGCGGTGGGCCAGGTCGACCGCGTCGAACGTCTCGGTCAGCGAGCCGATCTGGTTGACCTTCACCAGCACCGCGTTGGCCGACCGCTCGGCGATGCCGCGGGCGATCCGCTGCGGGTTGGTGACGAACAGGTCGTCGCCGACGATCTGCACCCGGTCGCCGACGCTCGCGGTGAACGCGGCCCAGCCGGCCCAGTCGTCTTCGGCCAGCGGGTCTTCGATCGACACGATCGGGTAGTCGGCGACGAGCTTCTCGTAGTAGGCGCTCATCTCGTCGGAGCTGCGCTTCTCGCCCTCGAACGTGTAGA
This sequence comes from Asanoa sp. NPDC049573, assembly GCF_040676615.1. Classification (NCBI taxonomy): domain Bacteria; kingdom Bacillati; phylum Actinomycetota; class Actinomycetes; order Micromonosporales; family Micromonosporaceae; genus Asanoa; species Asanoa sp. NPDC049573. The sequence goes on along the minus strand of NZ_JBFAPI010000003.1, from coordinate 457,778 downwards.
CGCCGTCGGCGAAGAACTCGGTCGCGGCCACGTCGAGCGCGAGCACGATGTCGGTGCCGAGCCGGTAGCCGGTCTTCTCGACCGCCTCCGCGATCAGGTCGAGCGCGGCGGCGTTGGTCGGCAGGTTGGGCGCGAAGCCACCCTCGTCGCCGAGCCCGGTGGACAGGCCCTTGGTCTTCAGCACGGCCTTGAGGGCGTGGTAGACCTCGGCGCCGCTGCGCAGCGCCTCGCGGAACGTCGGCGCGCCGATCGGGGCGATCATGAACTCCTGCACGTCGACATTGGAGTCGGCGTGCGCGCCACCGTTGAGGATGTTCATCATCGGCACCGGCAGCAGGTGGGCGTTGGGACCGCCCAGGTAGCGGAACAGGCTCAGCTCCGACGCGCCGGCGGCGGCCTTGGCCACGGCCAGCGAGACGCCCAGGATGGCGTTGGCGCCGAGCTGCGACTTGTCGGGCGTGCCGTCGATGTCGAGCATCTTCTGGTCGATCAGCCGCTGCTCGCTGGCCTCGAACCCGACGAGCTGGTCGACGATCCGGTCTTCGATGTTGGCGACGGCCTTCTCGACGCCCTTGCCGCCGTAGCGGCCCTTGTCGCCGTCGCGCAGTTCCAGCGCCTCGAACGCCCCCGTCGACGCACCCGACGGCACCGCGGCCCGAGCGATCGTGCCGTCGTCGAGCCCGACCTCGACCTCGACGGTGGGGTTGCCGCGCGAGTCCAGGATCTCCCGGGCGACGATTCCCTCAATGGTGGCCACTGTTCCGACTCCTCAGTGTGTTGATGTCGTGGTCTCGCGGCCGCGACGCTGCGTCCCGCATGAGCCTATCGGGGGCTACCCTCGGCTCCGTGAGCCGGTTCGTGCCCGACGCGGTCGCGGCCACCCCGCCCGGCCCCGCTGACCACTGCGTGCTGGTCGCCGGGCGCCACCTGCTGACGCCGTTCCCCCGTCGGGGTGACCTCGACGGCGTGGTCGACGACCACGCCTGGGTGCCCCTCGGAGCCCTCGACGGCGTGCGCGTCTGGGCGGCCGGGGTGCCCGAGCGGATCGACACGCTCGGTGACTGGCAGCGCTGGCCGTCGGTGGCCGCGGCGCTCGGCGAACCGCTGGCCGCTGTCGCCGGCCGGGCGCTACAGATCGTCACCTGGCGGCGCGGCCACCGCTACTGCGGCGGCTGCGCGACCGAGCTGGCCGACGTGCCCGGCGAGCACGCCCGCCGCTGTCCCGGTTGCGACCTCTACGTCCCGATGCAGCTCTCGCCGGCCGTGCTGACGGCGATCCGCCGCGGTGACGAGATCCTGCTGGTCCGGCACACCTATGGTCCGACCGAGCTGTGGGCGCTGGTCGCCGGCTTCGTCGAGGCCGGCGAGTCGCTGGAGGAGGCGGTGCACCGCGAGGTCGCCGAGGAGGTCGGCCTGACCGTCGGCGGCCTGCGCTATTTCGGCAGCCAGCCGTGGGCGATGTCGGGCCCCGGCGTGGTGCTCACCGGCTTCCTGGCCAGCGCGGCGCCGGACGCCGAGCCGGTGGTCGACGGCAAGGAGCTCGCCGAGGCCCGCTGGTGGCCGTTGCGGGAGCTGCCCGACGCGCTGCCCCCGGCGTACTCCATCTCCCGTTGGTTGATCGACGCGTCGGTGGCCGAGCTGGCCTAGTCGACGACGCGGAACCGTTTGGTGACGACCTGGGTGTCGTCGTCGAGCACGAAGCCGTCGGCGAGCTCGGCCCGCACCTCGGTGCTGTTCCAGAACTCCTCGTGGCCGGCCCGCCACTGCGCCACCGTACGGTCGCCCTCACCCTCGTCGATCGCGTGCTGGAGGTCGACGTCGGCCAGACGGAGCACGCGTACCTCGGTGGTCTCGATCGCGGCGACCCGGCGGCCGTCGGAGTCGACCACCGCCGAGACGTCGCCGACGACCGGCAGCGGCTCGTCGACATAGAGGGCCGCCAGCGCCGTCGTCGTGGTCTTGGCGCCGGACAGGATCGCGGCGACGAGCTTGTCGCGCAGCGGGCCGGGGAAGGCGAACTCGGCCAGCGGAAGGTCGTCGAGGTTCACAGTCGGGGCTCCAGACCGAGCAGGAGGGGCAGGTGGCGCGGCGGCGGCGAGCCGTGGCCGATCATCGCATCGTGCCAGGCCCGGGTCGAGGTGCCGGCCGGGCGGCGCAGCGCGGTGTCGAGAATCTCGGTGTAGCCCACGAAGTAGGTGGACAGCTGGGTCGAGGTGAGCAGCGCGCGGCGCCACTTGCCGGCCGCCTCGCCCTCCTCCTGGAAGCCCGGCCCGGTCATCAGCGCCATCGCCTCCTCCTCGGTCATGCCGTCGCAGTGCACGGCCTGGTCGAGGATCGCGTTGATGGTCATCCGCAGCTGCATCTTGAGCTGCTGGAGCCGGATCGGCAGGCCACCGAAGCGCAACCCGGCCATCACCTCTTCGGCGTAGACGGCCCAGCCCTCGGCGAACGGGCCGGAGACGCCGAGCTTGCGCACCCGGGTGCTGCCCTGGAACCGGCGCGAGTGCGCGAGTTGCAGGTAGTGGCCCGGCATCGCCTCGTGCACGGTCAGGTTGCGGATCATGTGGTTGTTGTATTCGCGGTAGAACGACTCCACCCGCTGCGGCGACCAGTCGGCCGGCGTCGGCGAGATGCAGTAGAACGTCGGCAGCTCCGCGGTCTCGAGCTGGCCCGGCGAGTCGCAGTAGGCGACCGCGACGCCGCGGGCGAACTCGGGCATCTCCTGGATCACGCACGGGTCGTCGACCAACGAGACCAGATCGTGCTCGCGTACGAAGTCAGTGGTCTCGACCATCGTCTGCTTCGCCAGGTCGAGGATCGTGTCGTTGGTCGGGTGCTCGGCGCCGAGCCGGTCGAGGGCCTCGCGCACGGTCTCGTCGGTCGCCGGCCCACCGGTCATCTCCGCGGCGGCGCGGCGCAGGTCGCCACCGATCCGGTCGAGGTTCTCCCGGGCCCGGTCGAGCACCTGGCCGGCGGTCAACTCGGTGTCGAGGGTGTGCCAGAGCCGCGCCTCCCAGAGCCGGCGCCCCAGCCGCGGGTCGCGCTCGGCCGTGGGCAACTGCTCCCGCAGCCACCCCGTGAACTCGTCGAGCGCGGCGACGGCAGCGTCGGCGGCCGGCTGCACCGTCGCCCGCATCGGCGGCGCCTGCTCCAGCATCGCCGGCACCTCGTCGCGCACCAGCGCGGCGGTGCCGGCGAACTGCCCGATCGCGGTCTCGACGTGGATCCGGGGCATGTCACGCAGCGTGCTGCGCGCGATGGCCAGCGCGTCGGGCACGGCCTCCAGCCGCTGGGTGAGGCTTTCCAGCCGCACGTCGACGGGCGCGAACGGCCGCGCGATCAGCTCGTGGATCAGGTCGCCCGGGTTGTGCGCCAACGGGTTCCAGGTGTGCTCGCGCACCTCGGACAGCTCGAACATGCCCCGCTCGACCCGCGCGTTGAGGATCGCGTGGTCGACCTGCTCCTGCGCGTCGAGCGCGTCGCTGTCGACCTCGGCCAGCGCGCCGCTGGCGTCACGGAGCATCGCGAAGCGGGCCACGACCCCGTCGGGCGACAGGTCGGGCAGCTCCCCGTCGAGGCGATGGTCGCCGGCCGACGCGGCGAGGTGCGGGTCGCTGTCGAGCAGCGCGTCGACGATCCGCTCGGCGAGGGGGACGAACTCGGGCATGGGGTCCAACCTAGACGATCAGCTCAGCTCAGATCAGCTCACGCAGCCGCCGGATGCTCGCGGCGAGCCGGTCGGGCGTCTGACCCGCGTACCCGATGACCAGACCTGGCGGGCCGCCCCGGGTGAGCCTGGTCGCGCTCAGGGGCACGGGCCCGAGCCCTTGTCGGTACGCCCGTTCGGCGAGCGCCGCGTCGTCGGTGCCCGGCGGCAGTTCGACGACGAGGTGCAGGCCCGCGGCGACGCCGTGCACGCGACAGCCCGGCATCTCCTTGGCCAGGGCAGCGACGAGCGCGTCCCGGCGCTGCCGGTGGGCCCGGCGGGCCTGCCTGAGGTGGCGGTCGTAACCGCCGGTGGCCAGCAGGTGCGCGAACGCGAGTTGCTCCAGGGTCGGGCCGCCGTAGTCGGCCGCCGCTTTGGCCGCCCGCACCGACGCGGCCCGGTCCTTCGGCGGGCAGAGCCAACCCAGCCGCAGGGCCGGCGCGAGCGCCTTGCTGGCCGAGCCGAGGTGAGCCACGACGTCGGGTGCGAGACCTTGCAGGCACCCGACCGGGTCGCGGTCGTAGCGGAACTCGGCGTCGTAGTCGTCCTCGATGATCAGCTTGCCGGTGGCGCGGGCCCAGGCGATCAGCGCGGCCCGCCGGTGCGGCGCCAGGACGACGCCGGTCGGGTACTGGTGCGCCGGCGTGACCAGCACGGCCGGCACGTCGCTGGCTTCGAGGGTGGCGACGTCGAGGCCGTCGCCGTCGACCGGGATCGGCACGAGCCGCAGGCCCTGCGCCTCGAGGTGGACCCGGATGCCGGGGCTGCCGGGCTCCTCGACGCCGATCCGGTCGGCGCCTCGGCCGCGCAGGTGGTGGGCGATCAGCGAGAAGGCCTGCGCGGCGCCCGTCGTGACGACGACGTCGTCGGCGGTCAGCCGGGCGGCGCGGACCCGTCCGAGGTAGTCGGCCAGGGTCTGGCGGAGGCGGGGTGCGCCGGTGGCGTCGGAGTAGCCGAGGTCGGCTGGGGTGGCGGCGGCGAGCACCTGCTCGTAGGCGCGGCGCCAGGCGGTGCGCGGAAAGGCGGTCAGGTCGGGCTGGCCGGGGCGGAGGTCGGCCGGCAGGTTGCCGGCGAAGGGCCCGGGGTGGCTGTTCTGGAGGCTTTGCTCTGCACCCATATAGGAAGCACCCGCGTGTTCGGGTGCTTCCTGTATGGGTGCAGAGCAAGGAAACGACGGCGTGGCGGCGACCGACGTGCCGGCGCCGCGTGCTGAGAGGAGGCGGCCCTCGGCGATGAGTTGCTCGTAAGCGCCGACCACCACGCCGCGGGAGACGCGTAGGTCCGCCGCTAGCTGGCGGGTCGAGGGCAGCCGGGTGCCGGGCGCCAGGCGGCCGTCGGTGATGGCCGCCCGCAGCGCCGTCGTGAGTTGGTCACCGAGACCGGGCCGGGACCGGTCCAGGTCGAGCAGCGCCTCCATGTGGTCTCCTCAATCGCGGTATGAGTGGACCTGTTGACCGGACCATTGTCGCCATAGCGTCGGGTCATGGCCATCTCCAAGGGCACCGCCCTGGCGTTCTGCGTGCTCGGCATGACGCTGGTCGGCAGTTCGGTCGCGGTCAGCCAACTGCTGCTGGACTATCCGGTGCTCACCGCGCAGGCGGTCCGCTACGCCGTCGCGGCCGCGGTGCTCTTCCTGATCGCGCACCGGTTTCCGCGGCTCGGTGGTGCCCGGCCCGGCGTCCGCCCGACCCGGCGGGAGGTGGGCATCCTGCTGGTACTCGCGGCGACCGGGATGGCCGGGTTCAACGCCTGCATCATGCTCGCGCTGCGCCACGACACCGAGCCGGCCGTGGTCGGCACCGTGATCGGCGCGGCGCCGCTCGGACTGGCGTTGCTCGGGCCGTTGGTGGCGGGTCGGCGCAACCGGCCGAGCCTGCGGATCGTCGCCGCGGCCGCGGTCGTCGTCGCGGGCACCGCGCTGGTCGAGGGGACCGGGCGGGCCACGACCGTCGGGCTGCTCGGCACCGTCGGCGCGCTGGTCGGCGAGATCCTCTTCTCGCTGCTGGCCGCGGTCGTGCTGCCCCGGCTCGGTGCGGTCCGGGTGGCGGCCTACAGCTGCGGGCTGGCCGTACCCCTGCTGCTGCTCGGTGCGCTCGTCGCCGGCGAACCCGCGGCCTGGCGGCTGCCGACGGCGACCGAGGCCGGCGCCCTGGCCTATCTCGCCGGGCTGATGACGGTCGCGGCGTTCGTGGTGTGGTTCATCGGCCTGGAGCGGCTCGGCGTCGAGCGGGCCGGCATGCTGGTCGGGCTGATGCCGGTCGCGACGCTGGCCACGGCCGCGGTGATGGCGTCCGCGTGGCCCGGCCCTGGTCCGGCGATCGGCGTGCTCACGGTGGCCGCGGGACTGGCGTTCGGCCTGACCGGGCCGGCACCGGCCCAAAGCGGACACCCGGCCCCGGCCCAAGGCGAACGCCAGGCCCCGGCCGGACGCCCGGCACCGTCGGCTCAGGACGAGCGCTCGGCCGCCCTGACCGCGTCGGCGTAGCGGAGGGCGGCGGCACGCAGCGCCGCCTCCGGGTCCTCGCCGGCCGCCCGCGCCGCCGCGACCAGCCGCAGCAACCGGGCGCCGAGGTCGTCGCCGGTGGGCAGGTCGACGGTGACGCCACCGCGTTCCGCGCGCTGCAGGAACTTGGCGGCCAGGGCGAGCGCGGGCTGGGCCAGGGCGACGCCGTCCATCACCGAGTCGCGTGACTTCTCCGCCTTCTTGATCTGCTCCCAGTTGTCGATGATCTCCTCGACGGAGCCGACCTCGGTGCCGGCGAAGACGTGCGGGTTGCGGCGGATCATCTTGTCGACCAGGCCCGCGGCGACGTCGTCGACCGTCCAGCGGCGGCCCTCGGGCAGTTCCTCGGCCAGCCGGGCGTGCAGCACCACCTGGAGCAGCACGTCGCCGAGTTCCTCGCGCAGGCCGGTCAGGTCCTGGGCCTCGATCGCGTCGTAGGCCTCGTACGCCTCTTCCAGCAGGAACTGGGCCAGCGACTGGTGGGTCTGGGCCCGCTTCCACGGGTCGCCGCCCGGCGAGTAGAGGCGGTCCATCACCGCGACCGCGTCGAGCAGGCGGGCGCCGGCCGGGTCCCAGGAGCCGTAGGTCACCTCGAGCTCGGCCAGGCCGGGCTCGCGGGCCAGCCGCAGGCCCAGCTCGCGGGCCAGGTCGGGGTCGCCGGTCGGCCCGGCCAGCCAGACCACGTCACCGGCGCGGGCGTGCTCCAACAGCGCGTCGACCCGGGGCGGCACGATGGTCACCGCGCCGCCCGCCTCACGCACGGCGGCGGTCAACGCGGACTCGGCGGCGGCCAGGACGGGCTGCGCGCGAAGCGCGTCCCAGGCGGCAGCCGTCAGCAGGCCGGCCGGCAGCCGGGGCGAGGTGACGAGCAGCAGGATGCGAGGCACGGACTCAGGCGCGGTCGTTGACCGTGTCGCCGCCTTCGAGGTAGGGCAGGTCGTAGAAGACCGCGCCGCTCTGGGAGGAGACCACCATCGGCGCCGACAGCGGCAGGTAGCGCGGGTTGACCGAGGTGTCGCTGGCCGTGGCCGCCTTCTCCAGCATGCCGGTGAGCTGGTAGGCGGCCGCGACGAACTCGCCGTCGCCGAACGCCTGCTTGATCTGAGCGAGGTCGAAGCCGGCGTCGATCGCCTTGACCTTGACCAGGGCGTCGTACACACCGCGCAGTTGGTCGTCGGTCGCCTTGCCCACGCTCGTGCTGATCTTGGCGAAGATGCCCTGCGAGAGGTTGACCCACTCGGTGTAGTCCTTGGCGTAGGTGCTCTCCGCCGGCACGCCCAGCTCGGTCGCCACCTGGTCGGCGGTCACCGCGTTGACGGGCTGGACGCCCTGGTCCTTGGCGACCTGGCGGCCGAGGTCGAGGCTGACCTCGAGGTCGACGACCTGCTGGCGGCTGACCGCGGGGCTTGGAACCGGGGTCGCACCCGGCTGCGGCTGCGCGGTCGGGTCGGCCGCCGGCGTCGCGGTGCTCTTGGCGCCGTCGAAGATCTGCGTGACCTGGGCGTCGGTCACCTTCCGGTCGCCCAGGTAAGCGGCGACCGAGGGCTCGGACCGGCAGGCGGCCAGGCCGCCCAGGCCGAGGGCGGCGACGACGACAATCGACGCGAGACGGCGGGCACGAAGCATGGTCGACACTCTCTCACGCCCCGTGCCAGCCGCTCGAACTACCCCAAGATGTCGCGCACCAGTTGCTCGCACCACTCCAGCAGGGCCTGGTCGCGAAGCGGTTCGCCGCCGACCCGGCGGGTGGTCGGCCGCGGCACGCTCACCTGGTCGGTCGCCGACTTGTAGACCGCGTCGGGGTGGTAGCGCTTGAGCCGCAACTGCTTCGAGTCGGGCAGCGGCATCGGCGAGAACCGCAGGTGGCGGCCCTGCACCGAGACGTCGGTGATCCCGTGTGAGCGCATCACCAGCCGGAACCGGGCGATCGCCACCAGGTTGCGGACCGGCTCCGGCGGCTCGCCGTAGCGGTCGGTCAGCTCGGCCACGATCTCGTCGAGCTTCTCGGTCGTGCGGGCCTCGGCCAACTTGCGGTACATCTCCAGGCGCAGCCGCTCGACCGCGATGTAGTCGTGTGGCAGGTTGGCGTCGATCGGAAGGTCGATCTTGAAGTCGAACTCCTCCTCGGGCTTCTCGCCCTTGAACGCCGACACCGCCTCGCCGACCATCCGCACGTAGAGGTCGAAGCCGACTCCCTCGATGTGGCCGGACTGCTCGCCGCCGAGCAGGTTGCCCGCGCCGCGGATCTCCAGGTCTTTCATCGCGACGTACATGCCGGCGCCCAGCTCGGTGTGCTGTGCGATGGTGGCCAGCCGCTCGTGGGCGTGCTCGGTCAGCGGCTTGTCGGGCGGGTAGAGGAAGTAGGCGTAGGCCCGCTCCCGGCCCCGGCCGACCCGGCCGCGGATCTGGTGGAGCTGGGCCAGGCCGAGCAGGTCGGCCCGCTCCACGATCAGCGTGTTGGCGTTGGGGATGTCGATGCCGGACTCGACGATCGTGGTGCAGACCAGGACGTCGTACTCCTTCTCCCAGAAGCCGACCATGACCTTCTCGAGCGCGTCTTCGCCCATCTGGCCGTGTGCGACCGCGATCCGCGCCTCGGGCACCAGCTCACGCAGCCGGCGCGCCGCCCGGTCGATCGACTCGACCCGGTTGTGCAGGTAGAAGACCTGCCCGTCGCGGAGCAACTCGCGGTGGATGGTCGCGGCGACCTGGCGGTCGTCTTGCGCGCCGACGAAGGTCAACACCGGATGCCGCTCTTCGGGCGGTGTCGCGATCGTCGACATCTCGCGGATGCCGGTGATGGCCATTTCGAGGGTACGAGGGATCGGCGTCGCCGACATCGTCAGCACGTCGACCGAGGTGCGCAGCGACTTGAGCCGCTCCTTGTGCTCGACGCCGAAGCGCTGCTCCTCGTCGACCACGATCATGCCGAGGTTCTTGAACCGGGTCGCCGACTGCAGCAGCCGGTGCGTGCCGATCACGATGTCGGCCGTGCCGGCGGCGGCCATGTCGAGCGTCTGCTCGGCCTCCTTCGGCGTCTGGAACCGGGACAGTTGCCGGATCTCCACCGGGAACTGGTTCATCCGCTCGGAGAACGTGTTGAAGTGCTGCTGCGCGAGCAGCGTCGTCGGCACCAGCACGGCGACCTGCTTGCCGTCCTGCACCGCCTTGAACGCCGCGCGTACGGCGATCTCGGTCTTGCCGTAACCCACGTCGCCACAGATCAGCCGGTCCATCGGGATCGCCTGCTCCATGTCGCGCTTGACCTCGTCGATCGCCGAGAGCTGGTCGGGCGTCTCGGTCCACGGGAACGCGTCTTCCAGCTCGCGCTGCCAGGGCGTGTCGGGGCCGAACGAGTGGCCCTTGGACGCCTTGCGGGCGGCGTACAACTGGATCAGTTGCGCGGCGATCTCGCGGACGGCCTTGCGGGCCCGGGTCTTGGCCTTCTGCCAGTCGGTGCCGCCCATCTTGTGCAGCGTCGGCGTCTCGCCGCCGACGTAGCGCGACAGCTGGTCGAGCTGGTCGGTCGGCACGTAGAGCCGGTCGCCGGGCTGGCCCCGCTTGGAGGCCGCGTATTCGATGACCAGGTATTCCCGGCTCGCGCCGTTGACCACGCGCTGCACCAGCTCGACGTATTTGCCGATGCCGTGCTGCTCGTGCACGACGAAGTCGCCGTTGCGCAACTCCAGCGGGTCGATCGTGTTGCGCCGCCGGCTGGGCATCTTGCGCATGTCGCGGGTGGTCGCGCCGCGCCCGCCGGTGACGTCGTTGCCGGTCAGCACGACCAGCCGGGACGCCTCGTCGACGAACCCGTGGTTGAGCCCACCGCAGGTGACCAGCACGTCGCCCGCGTTGGGCGGCGTCTCGATGCCCTCGGTCAGCACCGCCCCGAGGCCGGCGTCGCGGAGCACCTCGACGGCCCGCTGAGCCGGCCCGTGCCCCTCGAAGACCAGGGCGACGGCCCACCCGTCGGCCCGCCACTGCTCGACGTCTTTGATGACCCGGGCCGTCTCGCCGTGGTAGAGCGTGGTCGGCTGGGCCGCCAGCGCGATCGCGTCACCCGCGTCGGGCGTGACGGTCACGGCTTCGACAGGGTCTTCCCAGGGCTGCGGCTCGGCCTCGACGACGCTCTCGACCAGCCCGAACGGCGACACCGACCACCACGGCTGGCGCAGCTCCCCGGCGGCGTGCCGCACCTCGGCGAGCGTCTTGAACGCGGCTGCGCCGAGGTCGATCGGCGCCTGACCACCGACGGCGGCCGCGGCCCAGGAGGCCTGGAGAAACTCTTCACTGGTACGCACGAGGTCGTGCGCCCGCGTGCGGATCCGCTCCGGGTCGCAGAGCAGCACGTGCGTGCCCGCGGGCATGCAGTGCACCAGCAACTCGAGCTGGTCGGTGCCGACCAGCGCCGGCGCCAGCGACTCCATCCCCTCGACCGGGATGCCCTCGGCCAGCTTGTCGAGGATCTCGAGCAGCTCGGGATGCGTCTCGCTGAGTTTTCTTGCCTTCGCGCGGACGGCGTCGGTCAGCAGCAGCTCGCGGCAGGGCGGCGCGAACATCGTGTCGACCTTGTCGATGGTCCGCTGGTCGGCGACGGCGAAGGTGCGGATCTCCTCGACCTGGTCGCCCCAGAACTCGACCCGCGACGGGTGCTCGTCGGTGGGCGCGAAGACATCGAGAATCCCACCGCGTACGGCGAACTCGCCCCGCTTGGTGACCAGGTCGACCCGGGCGTAGGCCATGTCGTTGAGCCGGTGCGCGACGTCGTCGAGGTCGGCCTCCTGCCCCGCGCTCAGCTCGACGGGCTCGAGGTCGCCGAGCCGCTTGAGCTGAGGCTGGAGCATGCTGCGGACCGGCGCGACGACGACCTTGACCGGGTTGTCGCCCGGGTGGGCCAACCGCCGGAGGACGGCGAGCCGCCGCCCGACCGTGTCGGAGCGCGGCGAAAGCCGCTCGTGCGGCAGCGTCTCCCAGGCGGGATAGCTGACGATCTGGTCTTCGGGCAGCAGGCTGGCCAGCGCCGCGGCGAGGTCGTCGGCTTCGCGGCTGGTGGCGGTGACGGCAAGCACGGGCCGCCCGGCACCGCTGTTTTCGGCGGCAACGGCGGCGACGACGAACGGGCGCAGAGCGGCGGGCGCGGTGAGATCGAGCCCGTCAGCGTCGGGAAAACCGGCGCGGGCGAGGTCGCGCGCACGGGCCAGCCCCGCGTCACCCAGGGCCGCGGCAAGCAGACCTTGAAGCATGGATGATCCTTTCGGGCACGCAGGACGGCCCCCCGCCGGCAAGGACGGGGGGTGCGACGTGCGGATTCCAGAGTACGCCGGGGGTCCGACAACCCGCGCTGGCGTTAATCCGTGGTTGTCAACGGCCCAATGCCGGAATTTGTTCCCTGGAGTGCCGACGCGACGTCGGGGAAGGCAGGCCGGACCCTCGGCGAATCATGTCCTTCCTCGTTGTCGAAATCCTGGCCAAGGCACCGCTTGATTAACAATCTAGATCGGCGTAAGTTGCCTACCGGAGGTGGGCGGTGAACGCTCAGCATGGTGGCACGGTCGGCCAGATGATCACCTTCCTGCAGGAGAACGCGCGGGACGCCGACTTCAACACGTCGACGATCATGGCGATGGCGTCCGGCGTCCGGAGCGTGATCGACACACTGGGCATCCCGCTCGACACCTCAGTTCGTACCTTGGACGTCGAAGAGTTGATGGACAATTTCCAGCAACGCAGAGGTCCCGCATTCCGCAGTGCGGCCACTTATCGCACGCGGTTGCGGGCGGCAACGCAGCTCTACCTCGCGTGGCTCGATGATGATCCCGACTGGAAGTCGATCGCCCGCGCGAGACGATCCGCTCCCGCGCCGACGCTCGACGTCGTGCGTTCTCCCGCGACACAGACGGTGGAGTTTCCTATTGACCGCGGGTTCAAGGTCAGAATCGAACTCCCGCTTAGTTTAAACAAGCACACGGCTGGCCGACTACACGCGTTGATCGACAGTTTGGTTGTCGATGACGACGTGGCAGCTCAGCGGTAGCCGGGCCGGTTGCCTCGACACATAGAAACGGCCCCCTCGCGGGTGCCGTCGGGCCAGGGCGTAAACCCTGGCGGGGTGACGCAACTTTAGCACTTTCGCGCGTTCCGTCGAGGAGGAGCGGTGCACCGGACAGTCGCATACATAGACGGCTTCAACCTGTACCACGGCCTCCGGGATCGCTTCGGACGACGGTGCCACTGACTCGACCTCGAGTCGCTCGCACAGTCGCTGATAAAGCCCGACCAGACGCTCGTTGGTGTGCAGTTCTTCACCGCTCGAGTTCGAGATCAGCCCGACAGCGAACAGCGCCAGCGTGTCTATCTGGCAGCACTCGCCGCCCACTCGAAGCTGGTCGAGATCGTGGAGGGCCGTTTCCAGGCACGAACCGTCAGCTGCCATACGTGCGGTACGCAGCGTCGCTCGTAGGAGGAGAAAGAGAGCGACGTCAACCTCGCCGTAGCGATGGTGCGCGATGCGGTGCTCGATCGTTTCGACACGGCGTTGTTGTTGTCAGCGGACTCGGACCTGGGTCCTGCCGTCCGTGAAGTCCACGGACTGGCCACCGGGAAACAGGTCATCGCGGCATTCCCGCCGAGGCGCCGATCGGATGCGCTCCGTCGGCTCGCCGATGGTGCTTTCACCATCGGCGACGCCAAGATCCGCCAAGCGCAGCTTCCTGAAAAGATCATCTGTGGCACCGGCCCGGCGTTGGAACGGCCGCCGTATTGGACCTAGGTGCCCGTCAGCGCTTGGGCTCCACCCAGCCCGTCTCGGTCAGGTGGTGCAGGACAGCGCCCACGGCCTCGTCGACGCTCAACTCGCTCGTGTCGATCGTCAGCTCCGCGTCGGCCGGCTCCTCGTACGGGTCGTCGATGCCGGTCATGCCCTTGATCAGGCCGGCCCGGGCCTTCGCGTACAACCCCTTGCGGTCGCGCTGCTCGCACACCTCCAGCGGCGTCGCGACGTGCACCAGCACGAAACCCGCCCCGGCCAGCGTCGCCATCTCGCGGGCCGTCTTCCGCGCCGCGGCGTAGGGCGCGATCGGGCAGCAGATCGCCATACCCCGGTGCCGGGCCACCTCCGCCGCCACCCAGCCGATCCGGCGGATGTTGAGGTCGCGGTCTTCCTTGGAAAAGCCGAGCCCGGCCGACAACTCGCGGCGCACCACGTCGCCATCCAGCAGTGTGACCGTGCGGTCGCCGGTCTCCCGGAGATGGTCAGCCACCCCGCGCGCGACCGTCGACTTGCCAGAACCCGACAAACCCGTCAGGAAGACCACAAGGCCCCGTTGCCGGCGCGGTGGGCGCGCGCGGGCCAGTTCCTTCGCCACCGCCGGCGGCGTGTGCCACTCCGGCAGGGGGAACCCGCGGTCCAGGAGATCGTCGATCTCGTCGGTGCGCAGCGCCAGCCGGCGGTTGCGCGGTGGGATGTCGTCGCGCCAGCGCCACTGGCCGTCACGGTTGTCGTAGGCCAGCTCCCGCGGCACCAGCACCCGCGGCCCGCCGCCCGACAGCATCTCGCCGGTGGAGAGCAGGTGCGTGACGCCGTAAGCCGCCGCGACCTTCGCCCGCAGCAGGGCGTCGCGGATCTCGTCACCCCGGCGGACCAGGGGCACCGCGACCAGCGTCGCCGGTGGCATCCGGTCGCGGGCCGCGAAAACCGTGCGGACCAGCACCTCCGGCGACAGGCCCCCGGGCCCCGCGTCGCCGACCGGGATCAGGACGAGGAGATGAGCAGCGAGGGTACGCGCCGCGTGCGCGATCTGCGCCAATTGCGGCCGGTGCAGCGGCCGGTCGGCGACCACGCCGAGCACCCGGCCCGGCGGCAGCAACTCGCGGACCTCGGCCGGCGTGCGGCGCAGGCGCTGGAACGGCCCGTGTCGCCCGTCGCCGATCTGCCGGACGGTGCCGCCTACGCCGTAGCGGCCGTCGCGGGTCGGCCAGGTGTCGTTGACCTCGACCGCCGCGATGGGGGCGCCCTCCTGGTCGGTGAGCACGATCGAGCGCAGGGCCGGATCTTCCAGGACCAGGCCCAGGGCCAGCGACTCGGGAACCTCCAGGGTCACCGGCAGCGGCCACGGTGTGCCGTCGGCCAGCCGGCCGCGGCGTTGCAGCGCGGTCAGGTCGGCTCGGCCGAGGAAGCCGGTCAGCGGCGCGTAGGCGCCGGAGAGCAGCAACTCGAGGTCGGCGAGTTCGCCCGAGCGCGGGCTGTATGCCGGCGCGTCGCGCAGCAGTTCGTCGGGCATCAGCCACCCGCGCTCGCTCAAACCAACCCCCTCGGTCCATCAGCGCCCAAGTGTCTCAGTCCCAGACGGCAGGGTCGAGCGGGACCCACGCAACCGCGACCCTTAGTGGCGAGATCCGGGGTGCGCCGGATCCACGATGGTGACGCTGGGTCATACGCTGTGCCCCGTGACACTCATCGCGACCGAGTCGCTCACCAAGACGTACGGCGGCCGGGTAACCGCGCTGTCCGACCTTACGGTCAGCGTCGAGCCGGGGATCATCGGGCTGGTCGGCGCCAACGGCGCGGGCAAGTCGACGCTGATCAAGATCCTGCTCGGCCTACTGCCACCCACGTCGGGGCGGGTCCAGGTGCTGGGGCTGGATCCGACCGTCGACCCGATGGGCGTTCGGGCCCGGGTCGGCTACATGCCCGAGCACGACTGCCTCCCACCCGATCTGAGCGCCGCCGAGCTGGTGACGCACCTCGGTCGCATCAGCGGGCTGCCCAAGACCACGGCCCGTGAGCGCGCCTCCGAGGCGTTGCGCCACGTCGGCCTCTACGAAGAGCGCTACCGGCAGGTCGGCGGCTACTCGACCGGCATGAAGCAGCGGGTCAAGCTGGCCCAGGCGCTCGTACACGATCCCGATCTGCTCCTCCTCGACGAGCCGACCAACGGTCTCGACCCGGCCGGCCGCGACGCGATGCTCGCGCTGGTGCAGCGGATCGGCACCGAGTTCGGCATCTCCGTCGTGGTCTGTTCGCACCTGCTCGGCGAGGTCGAGCGGATCTGCGACCACCTGATCGCCATCGACGGCGGCAAGCTGCTGCGCTCCGACAACGTGTCGGCGATGACCACCTCGACCGACGTGCTCGTGGTCGAGGTCAGCGAGGGCGGCGACGAGCTCGAGCGGCGGCTGCTGGAGATGCGGCTGCCGGTGACCAAGGACGGCCACGCGCTGCTCGTACCCCTGGAAGATGATCAGACCTATGACCGGATCCTGACCGCGGTGGCCGATCTCGACCTGCCGCTGCACCGTCTCGACCAGCGCCGCCACCGGGTGGCTGAGCTCTTCGCCGACCGGGAGGCCGCGCATGTCTAGCCCCGCGGGTGTCATTCACGACATTGGATATCAGCGGTACGCCGGTGAGCGGCTCGGCCGGCGCGAGGTGTTCCTGTCGCTCTACACGCAGAGCCTGCGCACCGTGTTCGGGCTGGGCCGCAACTTCAAGGCGAAGATCTTCCCCTGGTTCGTGGTCGGCGTGGCCGCGATCGTGGCGATCGTCGTCATGGCCATCCGGGCCCAGACCGGTGAAGTCGTCATCAAGTACGCCGACTACCCGCAGGTGCTGACCCTGCTGATGATCCTTTTCGTGGCGATCGCCGCGCCCGAACTGGTCTCCCGTGACCTGCACAGCGGGGTGCTGCCGCTCTACTTCTCCCGGCCGCTGCGGCCGGGAGACTACGCCCTGGCCAAGCTGGCCGCGCTGGTCAGCGGGATCGTGCTGGTCTGGGGCGGCGGCCAGATCCTGATCTTCATCGGGGCGGCCTTCTCGGTGAAGGGCTTCAGCAACGTGATGAACGAGCTGGCCGACACCGGTCTCGCGTTGATCTACACGGCGCTCTACGCGGTCGTCTTCGGCAGCATCGCCCTGCTGATCGCCTCCCTGCTCAAGCGGCGGGCGGTGGCGGCCGCGGCGATCGTCGGCGCGTTCATCGTCACCACGCCGATCGTGGCCGTGCTGTTCATCCTGCCATCGGAGACGGCACACCAGCTCGCCCAGATCGTCAACCCGGCCAGTCTGGTGGGCGGCGTCGGTGACTGGCTCTTCGAGCCGAGCAACTCGTCGGAGGAGTTGGGCATCGGCCCGTTCGGTCCGCTCTACGCGCTGGTCGCCGTCTGCCTGGTCGCGCTGTGCGTGACGCTGCTGCTGGGTCGCTACCGGAAGGTGTCGAAGTCATGACGGTCGAGGTTGATGGGGTTTCCCTCTGGTACGGCAACGTGGTGGCGGTCAACGACGTCACCATGACGCTCGGTGCCGGCGTGACCGGGCTGCTCGGCCCGAACGGCGCGGGCAAGACCACGCTGCTGCACATGATGGCCGGCTTCCTGCCGGCGTCGCGGGGCACGCTGACCGTCGACGGCGAGCCGGCCTGGCGCAACCCGGCCGTCTACCGCAAGCTGGGCCTGGTCAGCGAGCGCGAGTCGGTGCACGCCTACCTCACGGCCCACGAGTTCGTGCTGGTCAGCGCGAAACTGCACGGGCTGCCCGACCCGGCCGCCGCGACCGAGCGGGCCCTGAACCTGGTCGAGATGGGCGAGTTCAAGGACCGCCGGATCGGCACCTACTCCAAGGGCATGCGGCAGCGCACCCGGGTCGCCGCGGCGCTGGTGCACGAGCCCGACGTGCTGCTGCTCGACGAGCCGTTCAACGGCATGGACCCGCGGCAGCGGATGCACATGATGGACCTGCTGCACCGGCTCGGCGCCGCCGGCCGGACCATCCTGTTCAGCTCGCACATCCTCGAAGAGGTGGAGCAGCTCTCCGGCACTGTGCAGGTGATGGTCGCCGGCCGGCTCGCGGCCTCCGGTGACTTCCGCACGATCCGCCGGCTGATGACGAACCGGCCGCACGTGTTCGCCGTGCAGTCGACCGACGACCGGCGCCTGGCGGTCGCGCTGATGCACCAGCCCTCGGTCAACGGCGTCGAACTGGGCCGCGAAGGGCTGACCGTGCGGGCCGGCGACTACGGCAGCTTCACCCGGGCGCTGCCCCGGATCGCGCTCAAGGAAGGCATCCGGGTCCGCCGCCTGCTGCCCTCCGACGAGTCCCTGGAAAGCGTCTTCTCATACCTGGTGGAGGCCTGATGTCCACGGTCGCCTGGATCACCACCCGCGGCCTGCTCGGCCGCCGGCGTTTCCTGCTGCTCCTGCCCTTGCCGGTGTTGATGGTCGGGATCGCGCTCATCCCGCGGCTCAACGGCATCAGTCCCTCGGACTGGGCCCAACCGGTGATCGTCGCACTCGGCTTCACCACGTTGCTGCCGATCGTCTCGCTGATCGTCGGCACGGGCGTGCTCGGTGCGGAGATCGATGACGGCACGATCACCCACATCCTGTCGAAGCCGATTGCCCGCTGGCGGATCGTCGTGCCCAAGCTGCTGGTGTCGATCGCGGTCACCGGTGCCACCGCAGCCGTTCCGTTCTACATCGTCGGCGCGCTGGCCGACGGTCCGCGGCTCGGCCTGGGCCTGGTGGTCGGCGCGGTCGCCGGTGCGACGCTCTACTCGACGATCTTCGTCGCGCTGAGCCTGATCTCCCGCCGGCCGGTGCTGCTCGGCCTGGTCTACGTGATCGTCTGGGAGGGCCTGCTGTCCAACCTGGTCAGCGGCACTCGGGTGCTGTCGGTGCAGCAGTACGTGCTGACCATCTCCGACAAGGCCGCCGGCTCTGCGCTGCTCAGCCCCAACGTCTCGTTCCCGGTGGCGCTGGTGATGAGCATCGTGGTGACGGCGCTGTTCGTGACGCTGGCGATCCGCAAGCTCTCGTCGTTCGCGGTGACCGGCGAGACCAGCTAGGCAGGTCCTAAGGCAGCGCGCTCGGGACCAGCCACTCCGGGAGGGCCCGCAGCAGCGCCACCAGGATCGAGAGCACGATCCCGCCGAGGATCATCAGGCCGAGACCGGTCAGTCCGCCATAGCGCTTGGGCTGGCCGGTCTTCCTGTCCGGGGCCGGTGGCGCGGGCTCCGCCCACGGGCGTTCGGCGCGAAGCCACAGCAGCACGCCGAGCCCGAACGGCAGCCCGCCGAGGAAGAACCAGAACCACCGGGTGCCCAGGCCCGGCGCCGGGCCCTGGATCAGGATGGCCAGGCAGAGCAGCGCGAGCACGGTCGCCAGCAGCGGCGCGAGGTAGGGCACCGGGTCGCCGCCGCCGTCCTGCGGCAACAGCTCACGTAGCTGCTGCTCGGCCTCGCTGGGCACGCCCGCGATCGGCACCTCGACCTGTGCGTGGTGCACCCGGCCGAAGCCGGTGCGCCAGATGAGGACCTGCCGGATCGGCTGGTCTCCGGAGGTGAACCGCAACGCCGTGAACCAGAGTGCGGTGCCGTCGGCGTCGCCGAACGAGTCGGCCCACCGGTGGGCGACGATCCGGTCGGCCGCGGCGTCGGCCCTGGCCTGCTCGATGGTGGCGGCCCGGGGCGCCGTCCACCACGCCGCCGCCGCCCACACCACCCAGAGCCCGACCAGCACCAGCCGCAGCACCGGAAACACCCGGGACCGGGCTCCGGCCCCGGGCAACGCATCGACCCCCGCCATGGCATCGATGGTGTCAGGCGGGGTGGCCGGGGGCAATCAGCCCGTGTTGCGCATCCCGGCCGCGATGCCGTTGACCGTCGTCAGCAACGCCCGCTCGAGCGCCGCGCCGTCGCCGGGTGCGCGCCGGCCGCCCGGCGCGGTCGCCACCGTGCGGCCGGCCGCGCCGGAGTCGCGGTATTGCCGCAACAGGGCAACCTGCAGGTGGTGCAGCGGCTCCAGGTAGCTGTCGCGGACGGCCAGCGTGCGCTGGAGCACGGCGTTGTTCTCCAGCAGCGCGGGCGAGCCGGTGATCGCGAGTACCTCGCGCTTCGTCAGCTCGTACTCCTGCTCGATGGTCTCGAAGATCCGGCGCAGCGGACCCGGCACCAGCGTCTCGACGTAACGGCGCGAGATCGACAGGTCGGTCTTGGTCAGCATCATCTCGACGTTGGACAGGAACGTGCGGAAGAAGTGCCAGTCGCCGTGCATCTCCTCGAGCACCGGTGCGAGGCCGGCCGCGCGGGCCGCCTGCAGGCCGGAGCCGACACCGAACCAGCCGGGCACGATCTGCCGCGACTGGGTCCAGCCGAACACCCACGGGATCGCGCGCAGCCCGCCGAGGCCGGCGTTGGCGTTGGGGCGCTTGGCCGGACGGGAGCCGATGTTGAGGGCGCCCAGCAACTCGGTCGGCGTCGAGGCCCAGAAATAGTCGGGCAGATCAGGATCCTCGACCAGCGCGCGGTACGCCGAGAAGGCCGCACCGGACACGACGTCCATCGTGTCGTCCCACTTGGAGAGCATCTCCAGCGGCTGGCGCGGCTCGGTGTGCAGCAGCGTGGCCTGCAGCACCGCCGCCACGGTCAGCTCCAGGTTTTCCCGGGCCAGAGCGGGCAGCGTGTATTTGTCGGAGATGACCTCGCCCTGCTCGGTGACCTTGATCGAGCCGTCGAGCGTGCCGTAGGGCTGGGCCAGGATCGCCTCGTGGGTCGGGCCGCCGCCGCGACCGACGGTGCCGCCGCGACCGTGGAAGAGGGTCAGGCGTACGCCGTGCCGGGCCGCGACGTCGCGCAGCGCGCGCTGGGCCCGGTGGATCGACCACTGCGAGGTGGTGATGCCGGCTTCCTTGTTGGAGTCGGAGTAGCCGAGCATGACCTCCTGCACGTCGCCGCGGGCCCGGACCAGCGCCCGGTAGGCCGGCAACGACAGCAGTTCGTCGAGGATCTCGCCGCCGGCGGTGAGCTCGGCCGGTGTCTCCAGCAACGGCACGAAGCCGATGTCGGCGCGGTTGCCGTGCACGTCGACCAGCCCGGCCTCGCGGGCCAGCACGGCCGCGGCCAGCACGTCGTCGACGCCGAGGGTCATCGAGATGATGTAGGACTCGATGACCTCGGGGCCGAACCGGTCCTGGGCCTCGCGGATCGCGGTGAACACGTCGAACGTCTTGCGCGCCCCGTCGGTGAGGGCCGTGCCCACCCCGGCCAGCGGCCGGCGGCCGGACAGCTCGGTGGCCAGCAGCTTGGTGCGCTCGTCGCGGGGCAGGCTGCGATAGTCGGCGACCTCGCCGACGTGGCCGTAGAGCTGGGCCAGCACCGCGTGGTGGGCCTCGGCGTGCTCGCGGATGTCCATCGTGGCCAGGTGCAGGCCGAACGCCGACATCGTGCGGATCGCGCTGGCGAGCTTGCCGACGGCGGTCAGCTGGCCGGAGTTGCGGGCCAGCGAGGCGCGCATCAACTCGAGGTCGGCGAGCAACTCGGCGGAGCCGCGATAGTCGCGACCCGGCACGTGTGCGGTGCCCCGGGCCAGCCGCAGCCGGGTGTTGGCCAGCTTGGCCTTCACGCAGCGGGCCTTGAGCCGGTAGGGCTCCTCGGCGTTGACCCGGCGGAACCGCTCGGCCACCTCAGGCAGGTTGTCGAGGTCGCGGGCCAGGCTGGCGGACAGGTCGAGGGAGACACCGCGCAGCCGGCGGGACACCGAGACCTCGTTTATGAGGTCGTCGAGCGCCTGCTCGGTGGCCTGGATGCCGTGCTCGTATTGAATCAGCAGCACGTCGCGGGTCACCCGGGGGGTGACGAACGGGTTGCCGTCGCGGTCGCCGCCGATCCAGGTGCCGAAGGTCAGCGGGCGGGCCGTCGGCGCGGTCTCGATGCCCAGCCCGCGCAGCGTGTCGGCGAGGTCGTCGAGCACCTGCGGCGCGGCGTCGGCGTAGAGGTCGCGCAGGTAGTAGATCGCGTTGCGGGCCTCGTCGGTCGGGTCGGGCCGGTCGAGCCGCAGCTCGTCGGTCTGCCAGAGCAGGTCGAGCAGCTCGGCCAGGCGGCGGTCGTCGGCGTGCGGCGGCGCGCCGAACAGGACGCTCTCCGCGGCCTCGGCGTCGAGTTCGTCGGCGACGGCGCGCAGCTTCGACAGGATCGACCGGCGGGCGGCCTCGGTCGGGTGGGCGGTGAACACCGGCCGCACCGCGAGCCGGCGCCCGGCGGCGGCGATCTCCTCGGCCGGCACACCCCGCTCGGCGATCCGCTTGGCGGCCTGGTCGAGCCAGCCACCGGTGGTCGCCCGCAGCCGGCGCAGCTCGCGGGCGCGGTGCACCTGCTCGGTGATGTTGGCCAGGTGGAAGTAGGTGGAGAAGGCGCGGGCCAGCTTGGTGCCGGTGGTGACGTCCATCGCCGAGAGGCGGGTCGCCGCCGCCTCGGCGTCGCTGCGGACCAGGGCCCGGATCTCCTCGACGAGGTCGAGCAGCGGACGGCCCTCCTGGCGGGCCAGCGTGTGCCCGAGCAGCGTGCCGAGCCGGCGGATGTCGGCGCGCAGGGCGGCGTCGGGATCGTCGGGGGAGGTCGGACCGGTGGGGTCGGACACGGGTGCGCTCCTTACGGCGGTGCAGGGCGGACAGCGCTGTCCCGTGCATGATGATGCTACCTGCGCCGGCTGGATGCGCGGGCGGAGCAGGCCTGGTGAATTGTGTGACTAATCCCGTTTGCGGCACTCGTTAGCGTGGCCACATGCTCTACCCACCCAAGCCCCGGCCCGGTTCGCGCGTCGCGGTGATCTCCCCCTCCGCGGGCCTGCCGGCGATCCTGCCCGCCCCCTACGAGCTGGGCCTGCGGCGCCTCCGCGACGAGTTCAAGCTGGAGCCGGTGGAATACCCGACCACCAGGGTCATGGGCGCGTCGGCCGCCGACCGGGCCCGCGACGTGGTCGCCGCGTTCGCTGACCCGTCCATCGACGCGGTGCTGGCCTCGATCGGCGGCGACGACCAACTGACGATCCTGCGCCACCTCGACCCGGCGGTGCTGCGGGCCAACCCGAAGCCGTTCTTCGGCTACTCCGACAACACCACGCTGCTCAACTACCTCAGCGGCCTCGGCATCGTCGGCTACCACGGCGGCTCGGTGATGGTGCAACTCGGCCGGGCCGGCGACATGCACCCGCTCACCCGTGACTCACTGACGGCGGCACTGTTCGGCTCCGACTGGTTCGAGCTGACCGCGTCGACCGAATACAGCGACGAGCCGGTCGACTGGCAGACCCCCGACTACGCGGCGGCGTCGGAGCGGATGTTCCCGGCGGCCGGTTGGAGCTGGCACGGCGCCTCGGCTTCCGCGGTGACCGGCCCCTTGTGGGGCGGCAACATCGAGGTGCTGACCTGGCTGCTGGCCGCCGACAAGGTCGCCGGTCCGCCGCCGGGCGCGATCTTCTTCGCCGAGACCTCCGAAGACATGCCGCCCGCCACGGAGGTCTACTACATGCTCCGCAACCTTGGCGAACGCGGTTGGCTGTCGGGCGTGCCGGCGATCCTGCTGGGCCGCCCCAAGTGCTGGGACCGCCTCAACCAGCTGTCACCGGCGGCCAAGCTGACCTACGCCGACGACCAGCGGGCCGCGGTGCTGCGGGCGGCCGCCGAATACGCTCCCGACGCGGTGGTCGTGCTCGACCTCGACATCGGCCACACCGACCCGCAGCAGGTCCTGCCCTACGGCGGCGAGGCCCGGGTCGACGCGGTGGCCCGCCGCATCTCGGTCCGCTACTGAAGTTCGTGGTTCGGGTTGACACCACCCCTCGCGAGGAGCATATTCAACTTAGAAGTTAATTAACCGAGTGGTTGAGGAAGGCCCGTCGTGGACCGGTTGAGTGAGGTGTTCGGTGCGCTCGCCGATCCCACCCGCAGGGCGATCCTGGCCCGGCTGGCGGATGGCGAGGCGACGGTCAACCAGATCGCCGAACCGTTCCCGATCAGCCTCCAGGCGATCTCCAAGCACCTGAAGGTGCTGGAGCGGGCCGGCCTGATCACCCGCGGCCGAGACGCGCAGTGGCGGCCCTGCCGGCTCGACGCGGCGCCGCTGCGAGAGGTCGCCGAATGGGTGACCGACTACCGGCGCTTCTGGGAAGAGCGCTACGACGAACTCGGCGAATACCTGCGACGAATCCAGAAGGAGAACTGAGATGGCCAAGAACCTGACCGTGACCACGCCGTCCGATCTGGAAATCAAGATGGTTCGCGTCTTCGACGCGCCGAAGGAACTCGTCTTCGCCGCCCACTCCAGTTGCGAACACGTCAAGCACTGGTGGGGTCGCGGCAACCCGCTCGACTGCGAGATGGACTTCCGCCCGGGCGGCCACTACCGCTTCGTCGAGCACGCCCCCGACGGCGACTGGGCGTTCCGCGGCGAATACCGCGACATCCAGGCACCCGACCGCATCGTGCAGACCTTCGAGTTCGAGGGCATGCCCGGCCAGATCTGCGAGGAGACCCTCGAACTGACCGAAGAGGGCGGCAAGACGACGGTCACCAGCATCACCCGCTTCGACACCAAGGCCCAACGCGACGGCATGATCGAATCGGGCATGTCCGAGGGCGCCGGCCAGTCCTACGACGCACTCGACGCCTACCTGCTCGAGCTGCGCTGACCGAAACCCGCGGTGCGACGGCCTCCGCCGGGAGGCCGTCGCAACCTGCTAACCCTTCGACGTCAGGTCCACCTGGAAGGTCGGGTCCTGGCCCAGGCGGCGATAGGCGGCCAGTCCGCCTGACGTCCGGGTCACGCGAGAGTCCTTGCCCGACTGGTCGGCCGGGGTATCGAAGTAGACCATCGCCTTCAGGCGCGGGAACATCGAGATCTGCTTGGCCACCGAGTCGAAGAACTCGGCCATGTGGCCCGGGTCGCGAGACGAGTACCAGACGCCCCACTCGCCCAGCATGAACGGCTTGTCGGGGTGCTTGGCCGCCGCGTAGTTGTAGAAGCCCTGCCAACCCGGGGCGCTGCTGGACTTGCGGTTCATCAGTTCTGCGAAGTCGCCATAGCCGTACTCGCCCGGGTCGCTGTAGGCGTAGACGTCCCAGGCCAGCCAGTCGACCACGTCGTCGCCAGGGTAGAGGTCTTCCCACCACGATTGGGTGAGCCACGGGATGTAGGCCATGTGGACCATCACCGAGACCAGGTTGGTCACGCCCTCGGCCCTGAGGCGGTTGACCACGTACCGATACATGTTGCGGTAGTCGGTCGCCGTGTAGCCGGAGCCGCTCGCGGGCTTCACGTCGTTTTCCGGCTCGTGGTGGACGGTGAAGAAGAACGGATCCGTGAACGTGTCCCGGATGTGTTCGGCCAACCGGTCCAGGTAGTTGTCCGTCGCCTCGTCGCCGCGGGCTATCTGCGCCCAGGTCGCGCCCGTCGGTTTCCAGTTGAGGAACAGCAGGCGGGGCTTGGCCGGGTTCCGGGCGATATTGATCTCGGTCGCCGTCGGAAAGATTTCCGTGCCCCGGTGGTAGGCGTGGTAGATCGCCTGGGTCCGGCCGGTGTCCGACTCGAACTGCGCCAGCGCCTGGTCGCGCGGCTGGTCGGTGTGCGCGCCAGGAGCGACACCCCAGAGCACCCCACACGTGGGTACGAGCTTCGCGCCCAAACTGCATCTCCCGTCACCGGGCGGCTGGGTCGGACTGGTGGTCGGCGTCGGCGTCGGCGACGTCGGCCCGGTCGTCGGTGTCGAGGTCGGTGTGGCCGTCGGAGTCGCGGTGGGGCCGGCCGTGGGGCTCGCCGTCGCAGTCGGGCTCGGACTCGGGCTCGGGCTCGCCGTCGGACTCGGGCTCGCCGTCGGACTCGGGCTCGCCGTCGAAGTCGGGCTCGCCGTCGAAGTCGGGCTCGGGCTCGGGCTCGCCGTCGGGCTAGGGCTCGCCGTCGGAGTCGGGCTCGGACTCGGACTCACGGTCGGATCGGTGGTCGGCGTGGGTGTAGGCGTCGGCGAGTCAGTCGGCGTCGGCACACCCGGAAGATCCGGCAGGTCAGGAAGATCGGGCAGACCAGGAAGGTCCGGCAGGTCAGGAAGATCCGGCAGGTCAGGAAGATCAGGCCCACCAGGAACGTCTGGCAGGTCAGGCAGATTCGGCAGGTCAGGCAGATTCGGCAGGTCAGGCAGATTCGGAGCCGCAGGCAGACCCGGCAGCACCGGCCTACCGGGCAGATCCAGCAGGTCCGGCAGGTCCGGGCGCCCCGGCAGGTCCGGCACGTCGGGCCGACCCGGTAGATCGGGCAGGTGGGGGCGACCCGGTAAATCCTGCAGGTCCGGCGGCCGCGGCGGTCTCGGCCGCTGGATCTGCGGCAACCCGGGCACGCTGCCCAGCCACGGCGTCACCGCGTCCTGCCATGAGACCTTCAGCGTCGGCTCGAGGCGGCCCTGCGCCGGCTTGACCCCGTCCGCGTCGAAGAAGTCGGCCAGGCCACCGCCGGGCGCGGTCACCGCGAACGCGTACGTCCCGCGCCCCTTGATCGCTTTTGAGACGTCGAACCGGACGGACCGGTCGGACCGCCCGGGGCGCGCCGCGGCGATCACCGAGCCGAGCCGCGGCGCCGTCCGGCGGTCGAGCTTGTCTTCCCGCCACGATGTCGCGGGCACCTGGCTGAGCTCCAGCAACGGGGGCAGCGCACCGGCGCGACGGGTCAGCGTCACCGACGCGCTCTTCGGAGTGCGCGCCGCCCGCCTGCTGTGCACGTCGAACTTCAGGTAGGTGATCGCCGCGCCGCCGTCGAGGCCGCCCGCGACGAGTTCGATGCGGTCGCCGAAGAAGCCGTCGCCGGTCGTGGTCGCGTAGCCGTCAGCACTCACCGCGAGTTGGAGGTCGGGATCGGACCCGAGGGCGCCACCGACGACGCCCAGCAGGACGGCGAAGCCGGTGACGCCGGCCGCCAGTGCGGCGCGCACGCCGAGTGGTCTGCCCATCAGTTTCCCTCCATCGTGACGCCTGGCTACCGGCGTGGCTGATGGTGCTCATGACCGACTTTATCCAAAAATAGGTACTTAGGAGCATTAGCCGTTTTTCTGGGCTAACGGCCTCCTCCGCCGTATTTACTGTTTCGTCCCCCACGGGCGGAGTTACGGGAAAGCCGGTCCACCCGTTGAACCTCCCGTGGAAACCACCGGCCCCACCGCGCCCGATCTCTCCGACTACCTCGGCCTGCTCCGCCGGCAGTGGTGGCTGGTCGTGCTCGGGTGTGTCCTCGGCGTCGCCGGCGGGTTCGGCGTCACCCAGGTGATGGCCAAGACCTACGAGTCGGTCACCTCGGTGCTGGTGCAGCCGGCCGGCCAGGACACCAATGTGGCCGGCGGCCGGACCAAGGGCGACATCAACCTCGACACCGAGGCGCAACTGGTCGGCTCGACCCAGATCGCGGTCGGCGCGGCCGACCTGCTCCGCTCCGGCGAAGCGCCCGACGTGCTAGCCAAGGGCGTCTCGGTCACCGTCCCGCCCAACACCGCGGTGCTGGAGATCAACTACAAGGCGCCCGACCCGGCCCGTGCCCAGGCCGGCTCGCACGCGTTCGCGGAGGCCTACCTGCGCAACCGGGAGGCCAGCGCGCAGGCCGAGATCGACGCGCAGATCTCCGCGCTTACCAACAAGGTCAAGCAGCTCAACGCGAACCTGGCCAACATCAACACCAAGCTGGCCGCGCTCACCCAGGACGCCGCCTCGCGGCCCAGCCTGGAGAGCCAGCGCAGCACCAACCAGAGCCAGCTCAACTCGATCAGCGGCAAGCTCAACGACCTGACCACCGAGACGGTCAGCGCCGGGAAGATCATCAGTGACGCGCAGCTGCCGACCGCGCCGAGCAAGCCGAACCGCAAGCTCAACCTGGCCACCGGTGCGATGCTCGGGCTGCTGCTGGGCCTGTCGGTCGCGGTGGTCCGGGAGCGCCTCGACCGCCGGGTGCGCGGAGCCGCGGATGTCGAGCGGGTCGCCCGGGTGCCGGTGCTGGCCGAGCTGACCGAGGCCACCGGGCCACAGCTCGACGAGATCTTCCAGCCGTACGCCACCGGCGGCCGGACCTTCAACCGGCTGCGCAACGAGGTGCTGGCCAGCCTGCGCGCCGAGGACCGGGTGGTGGTCGTGGCCGGCGCCAGCCGGGGCGTCGCCTCCACGCTGGTCGCCGCCAACCTGGCCGCCGCCATGGCGCGCAGCGGCAGCGAGGTGGTCCTGGTCGGCGCCCACCTGCCGGACAGCCTGGTGGACGCCGCCCCGCTGGCCCGGCTCTTCGGCGTCGGCGCCACCCCGGGCCTGGGCGACGTGCTGACCGGCAAGGTGCCGCTGCGCGCCGCCGTGCAGCGGGCGCCGCGGGTGCCGTCGCTGCGAGTGATCACCACGGGTGGCACCGCGAGCGCCGGCGGGCTGCTCCAGTCGCAGGCGCTGCGCCAGGCCCTGGCCCAACTGCGCCGCCGCGACTGGTACGTGGTGATCGAGGCGCCGTCGACCGCCAGCAGTGCCGACGCGCAGAGCCTGGCCCGGATGGCCGACGCCGCGATCCTCACCGTCGAGTTGCGCCGCACCCGCCGCCCGGAGGTGGTCGACGCGGTCGCCCAGCTCACCCGGGTCGGCACCCCGCTGCTCGGCACGGTGGTGATCCCGCGGCTCGCGCCGAACGCCGAGAACCAGTCCGACGCCGACGCTGACAGCGACTTCAGCCACGACGAGGGCACCCCGGAGTTCGACGACCTGCGCGACCTCGACGCGTCCGGCGACATCCTGCGCGACGTGCCGCGGGCCCGGCCGCCGGTGGCCGCCGACGAGCCGTCCGCTGACCTGACCGTCGCCGGCGTCACGCTCACCGGTGGATCGGCCGGGCTGCGCAACCGGCCGGCGACGAACCGCCGCCCGGCCCGCGGCAAGCCGGGCGCCGACCCCGACACCGCGGTGCTGCGCCGGCTCGACTCCGAGACGCTGCGCGAGATGGATCGTGCCGCCAACAATGGTCAGCACACCGCTTCGTGAACGCGGCCGCCACGCGAAGTCGTGGCGGCCGTCGAGCCGGGACGTCTGGCTGCCGGCCTGGCCGCTGGCCGGCCTGCTGGTGCTCTATCCGGTGTGGTGGGCGCTCGGGCTCGGGGTGCTGATCTTCCCGCTGATCGCCGTGCCGATGGCCTGGTTCCTGGTCAAGGCACAGATCGCGGGGCGCAGCGTACGCCTGCCGCCCGGCTTCGCGTTCTGGATGATCTTCCTGGCCGTGCTCGTCGTCGGCGTCGCCGTGCTCGGTGCCGACCCGACCGGGACCGTGCCCGAGCGCGGGCTGGAACGCATCCCCGGGGTCCTCTTCCGGCTCGGCGAGTACGCGGCGCTGACCGTGCTGCTGCTCTACGCCGGCAACCTGACCGAGCGCGAACTGCCCCGGGCCCGGCTGGTGAAGCACCTCGCCTGGCTGTTCGCGATCACCGTGGCCGGCGGGCTGCTCGGTGTCTTCGCCGGCACGTTCGAGTTCACCTCCCCGATCGAGTTGCTCCTGCCCGAGCACCTCCGCGACAAGGGCTTCATCCGCAGCCTGGTGCACCCGTACGCGGCCCAGATCCACGACATCCTCGGCGACGACCGCCCCCGCCCGGCGGCACCCTGGGGCTACACGAACACCTGGGGCAACAACTTCCTGCTGTTGATGGTCTGGTTCTGCGCGGCCCTGTTCGGTGCCGCGGCCAGCCGCCGGGCCCGGGTGCTGGCCGTCGCCTGCCTGGCGATCTCGGTCATCCCGGTCGTCATCTCGCTCAACCGAGGGCTGTGGATCGGCCTGGGCGTCGCGGCCCTCTACGCCGCCGTCCGGCTCGCGTTCGCCGGCCGGGTCTGGGTGATCGGCGTGCTGATCGCCGCGCTCGCGGCCGTCGGCGCCGCATTGGTCCTCACCCCGTTGGGCGACGTGGTGACCGCCCGGCTCGACAACGGCAAGTCCAACGGCGTGCGGTCCTACCTGGTCGAGCGGGCGGTGACCGGATGGGCCGAGTCGCCGCTGATCGGTTTCGGCTCGACCCGGACCACGATCGGCGGGCGCAACTCGATCACCGTCGGCGAGAGCCACGACTGCGAGCGGTGCGGCAACTTCACGATCGGCGGCAACGGCCAGTTCTGGCAGTTGATCTTCGCGCACGGCGGCCTGGGCACGCTCGGCTACCTGGGCTTCTTCGGCTACGGGATCTGGCGCTTCCGGCGCGACCGCAGCCCGGTCGGCATCGCCGGCGGCTGTGCGCTGGTCGGCTCGTTCGCCTCGATGTTCTGGTACAACACGCTGGTCACGCCGCTGGCGTTCATGTTCCTCGGCTACGCGTTGCTCTGGCGCAACGCGCTCGGCGCCGCGGACTCCCCGATAGCGCGGACGAGTGGAGTGACACCGTGAGCCCCGTTGCCACCGCGCCGGCGCACCTGCGGGCACGGGACGCCCAACTGCGCGCGGCCTACCTGCGCGAGGTGCTCGACCTGCTCTACCCGCCGCCCTGTTTCACCGACGGTGCGCCGGGTGACGACACCGACGGCCGGGTCGCCGGCGCCCCGGTCGCCGACTACCTGGTGGTGCCCGACCTGAAGCGGCCGCGGCTGCTGGTGCCGGCGCGGTCGAAACGGATCGCGGCCGCCGCCGTGCGCCGGTATGCCGAGCCGCAGGGCCGGATCGCCCGGCTCAAGCGGGACGCCGTGGTCACCGCGCTGCGCAGCGGTGCCAGCGCGCTGTTGCTCCGCGACCGGGTCCGGGTGTATGGCCCGGCTGCGGAGACCATCGACGGCTATCTCCAGCGGGTGCTCGGCGCCCAGGTCGCGTTGAGCATCCACATCGGACCGGCCCGGGCCAACCGCAAGCCGGTGCTCCAACTGATCGCCCGCGACGGCCGCACGGTCGGCTTCGGCAAGCTCGGCACCGGACCGCTGACCCGCCGGCTGGTGCGGGCCGAGACCGCGGCGCTGAACGCGCTGGCGCACGCCGTGGTCGACGACGTCACCATCCCCGCGGTCCTGCACAGCGGCGAGTGGCGCGGCAACCAGGTGCTGGTGCAGAGCGCGCTGCCGGTCTGGCAACCCCGGGCACCACTGGCCGCCGAACGGCTGGGCGCCGCGATGCGCGCCGTGGCGCTGTGCTGCGGCACCTCGAAGGGCTGGCTGTCGACGAGTCCTTATTGGACGGAATTGCGGGAACGGCTGTCGGCGCTCACCGACCGGCCGGAGGGCGCCGCGCTGGCCGCGGCGGCCCGTGACCTGGCCGCCCGGGCCGGCGACACCGACCTGCGCTACGGCGCATGGCACGGTGACTGGGCGCCGTGGAACATGGCGCCGCTGGCCGGCTCGCTGCTGGTCTGGGACTGGGAACGGTTCACCCTCGGCGTGCCGCTGGGCTTCGACGCGCTGCACTACGAGTTGCAACGCCGGATCCAGACCGATCCCGACGCGGCGGCCGCCGTGGAACGCACGGTCACCCGGGCGCCGGTGCTGCTCGCGCCGTTCGAGGTGCCGCGCGCGGGTGCCGAACTGACCGCCCTGCTCTATTTGATCGACCTGGCCGCCCGGTATCTCGCCGACCGGCAGGCCGAGGCCGGTGCCCGGCTCGGCGTCCTGGGCACCTGGCTGCTGCCCGTACTCGTCCGTCGTGTGGAGGCCTTCCGGTGAAGTCGTCGCATGTCCCCAGCCCGGTCAAACGCGTCGTCCACTTCGGATCCCGCTCCTACGGGCGGATCACCGCGCCGGCCCGGATGCTCCCCTCGTTCCTGATCTGCGGCGGGCAGCGGTGCGGCACCACGTCGCTCTACCGGGCCCTGGCCGCGCACCCGGCCGTGCTCAAGGCCGTGCTGCACAAGGGCGTGCACTATTTCGACACCGCCTACCACCACGGCATGGCCTGGTATCGCGGTCACTTCCCGCTGCAGCGCACCGCGGCCAAGGTGGCCCGGCAGTACGGGGTGCCGGCGCAGACCTTCGAGTCGAGCCCCTACTACATGTACCACCCGCACGCGGTCGCCCGGATCGCCCGCGACCTGCCCGACGTCAAGCTGGTCACGCTGGTCCGCGACCCGGTCGAGCGGGCCTACTCGCAGCACGCCCACGAGTTGGCCCGCGGCTTCGAGTCGGAGCCGTCGTTCGCCCGCGCGCTGGCGCTGGAGCCGGGCCGGCTGCGCGGCCAGGAGGAACGGCTCGCCGACGACCCGACCTACTACAGCTTCGCCCACCAGCACCACGCCTACCGGGCCCGCGGCGAGTACGCGACCTACCTGGCCGCGATGGCCGGCCGGATCGGGCGGCACCGGATGCTGGTGGTGGAGAGCGAGCGGTTCTTCGCCACGCCGGAAGAGGTCTACGACGAGGTGCTCGGGTTCCTCGGCCTGCCCGACCTCGGCTACCCGCCGTTCGAGCGGCACAACGCCCGCCCGCGCGCGTCGGCCATGGACGAGCAGACCCGGCGCGGCCTCACCGCACACTTCGCGGCGCACGACGACCGCCTGACGGAGTGGCTCGGCCGCGACCCGGTCTGGCGCCGATGACCGCGCCCCTCGCGCACCTCACCGACCCGCGACCCGACGCCGCCGCCGACGCACCCGACGCCGCGGCGAAGAAGGCGATCGGCAACGTCGCGCGGGGTGGCGTCGCGGGGATCGCCGGCGCGGGGGTGGCCGGGCTGGCCGGGCTCGCGGTCACCTGGCTGGTCGCGCACCGGCTCGGCCCGGAGCACGCGGGCGCGTTCTTCGCCGCCACGGCCGCGTTCGTGCTCACCTCGACGCTGGCGAAGCTGGGCACCCAGACCGGGTTGGTCTACTGGCCCGCCCGGCTGCGCGCCCGCGGCCACGGTTTCCTGCTCGGTGCCTGCCTGCGCACCGCGTTCGCGCCGGTTGTCTGCGCGGCGCTGGCGGTCGGCGTGCTGCTGTTCGTCGACGCGCCGGCGCTGGCCCGGCTGACGGCCGGCGACGCGTCACCGGCGGTGGGCGCCGAACTGGTCACCCAGATCCGGCTGTTGGCCGCGTTCGTGCCGCTGGCGGTGCTCTCCGACACGCTGCTCGCGGCGACCCGCGGCTACCGGCTGATCCGGCCGACCGTGCTGCTCGACAAGCTGGTCCGGCCGGGCCTGCAGACCGCCGGCGTCGCGGCGGTCGCGGTCAGCGGCTCGGCCCGACCGACCCTGTTCGCGCTCGCCTGGGCCCTGCCCTACGTGCCGACGGCCGTGCTGGCCGGCTACGCGCTGCACCGGGCACACACCGACACGATGGCCGACATCGCGCCGACCCGGGTGAAGCGCTCGCACCGGGCCAGCATGCGGCGGGCGTTCTGGCGGTTCACCGGGCCACGCTCGGTCGCCTCGGTCGCCCAACTCGCCCTGCAACGGGTCGACGTGCTGCTGGTCGCCGCGCTGGCCGGGCTCGGCGCGGCGGGGCTCTACGCGGTCGCCGGCCGGTTCGTCGTGCTGGGCCAGTTCGCCAACCAGGGCATCTCCCAGGCCGTGCAGCCGCGGCTGGCCGAGGCGCTCGCGGTCAAGGACCGCGCCGCCGCCAACGCGCTCTACCAGACCGCGACCGGCTGGCTGGTGCTGCTGACCTGGCCGCTCTACCTGCTGGTGATGACATACGCGCCGGACTACCTCGGCATCTTCGGCGCCGCGTACCGCGACGGCGCCCCGATCGTCATCGTGCTGGCCGGCGCGATGCTGGTCGCGACCGGGTGCGGGATGGTCGACATCGTGCTGTCGATGGCCGGCCGCACCGCCTGGAACCTCGGCAACGTGCTGGTCGCGCTCGGGCTGACGATCGCCCTCGACCTCACGCTGATCCCCCGCATCGGCGCCCTGGGTGCCGCGATCGGCCTCGCCGCGGCGGTGGTGGCCAACAACGTGCTGCCGCTCGCCCAGGTCGGGCTCGGCCTGAAGCTGCACCCGTTCGGCACCGGTTGGCTGTCGGCGGCCGGGATCACGCTGCTCAGCTTCGGCGTCGCACCGGTCGCCGTCGGCGCCGTGCTGGGCGACGGCGGGACCGCCACGCTGACCGCGCTGGGAGTCGCGGTCGCGACGTATCTGGCTGGAGTGCGCCTCCTGCGCGGACCGCTGGCGTTGGACGCGTTGAAGGCGTTACGCCCGCGGCGCCGGTGACCGGCCGCCCCGGGTTTACGGTCCGTCCGACGAAAGAGGAGAACGTGGTCGCGCGTATCCCTGCTGCCGTTGTGTCCGTGGTTCTGTCAGCCGTGCTGGCCGGCTGCACCGCAAGCGCCCCGGAGCCGGCGCCGACGGCCGATCTCGGCCGCCAGCCGGTCGGGGTGGCCACGAACACCGGGCCGTTCGCGAGCGGGCCGGTCAAGGCGCCGGCGGACCGGGTCTGGGTGGGTGCCTGGGTCAAACCCGAGGTGTGGGGACAGGACGGGCGCCGGGACGCCGTCACCGAGGTGGAAGCCAAGCTCGACCGCACGTTCGACGTGATCAACACCTACCGGACCTTCGACGAGAAGTTCTGGACCGAGACCGACAAGGAGTACGTGAAACGGGGCAGCGTGGTGATGATCAGTTGGGCGTCGGGGGACACCCGGTCCATGGTGGACGGTGAGCACGACGACCTGATCCGGGCCCAGGCCAGGAAGGTGGCCAAGGCGAAGAAGCCGGTGATGATGCGGTTCCGGTGGGAGATGGATCGGCCCAACCTGCGGGCGACGATGTGGTCGCCGGAGGACTACATCGCGGCGTGGAAATACACCCGGCGGATCTTCAAGGAGGAAGGCGCGACCAACGCGTCCTGGGTGTGGTGCCCGACCGAGGAGGGCTTCGACCGGGGCGAGGCGCCGGCGTTCTACCCGGGCGACGACCAGGTCGACTGGACCTGCGTCGACGTCTACGCGACCAGCGAGTACGTGCCGCTCGATCGGCTCATGGGCGCGTTCCTGGAATGGGCGGCAAAGCGCCCCAAACCCATCATCGTCGGCGAGTTCGGAGTGTCCCGGGCGTGGTCGCCGGCGCAGCGCGCGGCCTGGATCCGCGACGCGGCCGGCGTCATCAAGGCCAATCCGCAGATCCGCGCGGTCTCCTACTTCGACTCGGATCCCGACGACCGGACGACGGCGATGCAGTTCAAGATCTCTGACGACAAGGCCGCGTTCGACGCGTTCCGCGATCTCGACGACGAGTTGTCAGGCGTAAAGCGCGGCTAGCTTCCTGGCGGTGTCGGCGAGCCGGTCGCGCAGTTCAGGCGGTGCGAGCACTTCGACCTCGGCACCGAGCCGGAGCAGGTCGCCGCAGGCGTGATCGACGGACTCGATCGGGATGGTGGCGGTGACCCAGCCGTCGTCGTCGTGCGTCGGGTTGTCGACCGGCCGGCGCTCCTGACCGACCGGCGAGAGCCGGATCCGCGCCTCCCCCGTGAACAGGCCGGCGCGGAACTCGGTGACCTGGTCCTGCCAGTGTTTCGCGAGGTCGAAGCCGGCTGGTCGGGTGAACGTCTCGCCGGTCGCGGCCAGCGCGAGGATCTGGTTGACCCGGTAGGTGACCGGGCGGGTGCCGCCGGCGCGGACGGCGACGACATACCAGCGGCCGCCCTTGAGCACGAGGCCGTACGGTTCGACGGTGCGTTCGACCTCGCGCTCCCACCCTCGATAGTGGATGGTGACCCGACGCTCCTCCCAGACCGCGGCGGCCACGGCGGCCAGATGCGGTGACGGATCGCCGTCGGTATACCAGTTCGACGCGTCGAGGTGGAACCGCTGCGCGATCGCCTGGGCGCGTTCGCGGAGGGCTTCCGGCAGCGCCGCTTCGAGCTTGAGCCGGGTGGCGGCGACCAGCGCGGTCAGGCCGAGTTCTTCGGCCGGGCCGGGCAGGCCGTGCAGGGCGAGCGCCTCCGCCTCGGGCGCCGTCAGGCCGGTCAGCCGGGTGCGATAGCCGTCGAGGAGTTGATAGCCGCCGGCGTGGCCGGCCTCGCCGTAGAGCGGGATGCCGGCCGCGTGCAGCGCTTCGACGTCGCGGTAGACGGTGCGGGTGGAGACCTCGAGCTCGTCGGCGAGCTGCTGCGCGGTCAGCCGACCGCGGTTCTGCAGCAGCAGAAGAAGGGAGATGATTCGGCTGGCGCGCACTTCACTGACAGTACGTGTCAGTGGGCGGGGTCTACCGTCTGGATCATGAATGACTTCGAATTTCTCGTCGGCACCTGGGACGTCGCCAACCGCCGCCTGGTCGAGCGGCACACCGGCAGCGACAAATGGGACGAGTTCCCGGGCCTGACGGTCGCGTACTCGTTCTTCGGCGGGAACGGCAGCTTCGACGAGATCACCTTTCCGACGCTGGGGTCCTCCGGCGCGACGGTGCGCTCGTTCGACCCGGCCAAGGAGGAGTGGTCGATCTACTGGATCAGCAGCCGTGACGGGCAGCTCACCCCGCCGGTGGTCGGCCGTTGGACCGACGGCGTCGGCCTGTTCTACGGCGACGACGTCGACGGCGACCGGCCGGTCCGCTGCCGCTTCACCTGGACCCGGGAGGGCGCCGACCGGGCCCGATGGGAGCAGGCGTTCTCGACCGACGGCGAGCAGACCTGGGAGACCAACTGGGTGATGGAGATGACCCGCCGGGCCCCCTAACGGCGGGCGGCGGTCGCCGCCAGGAGGCGCAGGGCGTACGGGGCGTCGTGCCGCAGGTAGCGGCGGGCCAGCCGGCGTGGTTCGGTCTTGAGCCGGTGTGCCCATTCCAACCCGGCCCGCTGCATCCACACCGGCGCCCGGTGCCGCAGGCCGGCAACGAAGTTGACCGCCATCCCGCAGCCGAGGAACCAGGAGTTCGGCAGGTCGGCGCGCAGCCGGTCGATCAGCCGCTCCTGGCGCGGGAAGCCGATGCCGACGAAGACCAGGTCCGGCGCGGCCTTGACGACCGTCCGGGCGGCGGCGTCGACCGCGTCGGGGTCGGCGTCGAACCCGAACGGCGGTGACAGGTGGCCGGCGACCCCGAGGCCCGGGAAGCGGGTGGCCAGCCGGTCGGCGGCCCGTTCGGCGATCTCCGGCGAGTCGCCGCCGAGCACGAACACCGAGCGGGCGTCGGCGGCGAGCCCCGAGGAGAGCGACCAGATCAGGCTCGACCCGGTGACCCGTTCGGGCAACGGGTTGTTGGCCAGCCGGCTCGCCCAGACCAGCGGCATGCCGTCGGCGACGACCAGCGTCGCGTCGTCCAGGAACCCGCGGACCTCGGGGTCTACTCTGGCCTGGCGCACGATGTCGACGTTGGGCGTGAGGATCCGGCCGCCGTGCCCACGCGCCAGCGCCTGCCGCACGACCGTGACCACCCGGCGCTCGGTGATCATGTGGACCCGCGAGCCATCCAGGTGAACTCGGGCAAATCCGTAATGAAGCGACACTTCGGCTCTCCCGCTCGTTATGTATGTGAAACGAGCGAAGGTGGGTAAAAGTGGCACGGCTACTCTTCGTCGGCGGGCTGGGCCGCAGCGGCACCACGCTGGTCGAACGGCTGCTCGGCGAGCTGCCCGGGGTCTGCGCGCTCGGTGAGGTCGTGCACCTCTGGCAACGCGACATCCGCGCCGACGAACGCTGCGGCTGCGGCACCCGGTTCTCCGCGTGCGCGTTCTGGGAGCGGGTCGGCGCGCTCGCCTTCGGCGGTTGGGACACCGTCGACGTCTACCGGGTGCTCGCGCTGCAGGCCGCCGTCGAACGCACCCGGCACATCCCGCGCCTCGCCTCAGCCCGGCTGCCCGACGACTATCGGCGCCAGGTTCAGGAGTACGCCGGCTACTACGCGGCCGTCTATCGCGCGGCGGCGGAGGTGACTGGGGCCTCCGTACTCGTGGACTCGTCGAAGCACTCCGCACTCGCGCACTGCCTGCGTTGGTCACCCGACATCGACCTGCGGGTGGCACACGTGGTGCGCGACCCGCGCGGCGTCGCGCACAGCTGGACCAAGGTGGTCGCCCGGCCCGAGACCGACGGCGAGAGCGAGATGACCCGCTACTCCCCCGGCCGCTCGGCGATGCTGTGGAACGCCCACAACGCCGCGTTCGGCCTGCTCGCCCGCCGGGGCGTGCCGCTGCTGCGGGTCCGCTACGAGCAGTTCGTCGCCGACCCGCGGGCCGGGCTCGGCGCGCTCGCCGCCTTCGCCGGCCTCGGCGTGGAAGGGTCCGATCTGGACTTCCTCACCGAGACGCACGCCGACCTGACCGTCGGGCACAGCGCGGCCGGCAATCCGATGCGCTTCTCGGTCGGGCGGATACCGCTGCGCCGCGACGACGGCTGGCTGCGCGGGCTCCCGGCCACCGACCGGCGCCTGGTCGGCGCGGTCTGCGCGCCCTTGCTGCGGGCGTACGGGTATCCGGTCATGGTCTCCCGCGGCGGGACCCGATGAACCAGTGGCCGTCGGTCGGCGTGGTGATCCCGACCCGGAACCGGCCCGAGTTGCTCCGGGCGGCACTGGCGGCGGTGCGCCGGCAGGACTATCCCGGCCCGCTGAGGGTGGTGGTCGCGTTCGACCGGTCGGATCCGGACCTGCTGCTGGCCACCACGGACGGCGTACCCGTGATGGTCATCTCGAACTGGCGCACCCCCGGGCTGGCCGGCACGCGCAACAGCGGGATTCTCGCCCTGGACACCGACCTGGTCGCCTTCTGCGATGACGACGACGAGTGGGCGCCCGACAAGCTGCGGGTCCAGGTGCCGGCGCTGACGGCCTCGTCGGCGGAGTTCGCGACGTGCGCGATCGCGGTGTCCTATCAGGGCAGGGTGACGCCACGGCTGGCCGGGATGGCGTCGGTCGGGGTGGCCGAGTTGGCGCGCTCCCGGATGGCGATGCTGCACTCGTCGACGTTTCTGATGTCGCGCACCGCGCTGGTCGAGTCGGACCGGGTCGGGCTGGTGGCCGAGGACGCGCCCGGCTCGCAGAACGAAGACTGGGACCTGCTGTTGCGGGCCGCGCGCCGGCATCCCATCGCGCACGTCGACGAGCCGCTGGTGCAGGTGCTCTGGGGGCGAAGTTCGCATTACGCGTACGACTACCAGACGAAGATCTCCTCGTTGCGCTGGATGATGGAGCGGCATCCGGAGATCCGTGGCTGCCCGCCCGGCGCGGCGCGGGTCTATGGCCAACTCGCGTGCTGGGAAGCGGCGACCGGCAACCGGGCCGAGGCGTGGAAGTGGACCCGCCAGGCGGTGCGGGCCAACTGGCGCGAGCCGCGCGCCGCGATCGCGGTGGCCGCGTTGACCGGCGCGCTCAAGGTGGAGAACGTGTTGTCGACGCTGCACCGGCACGGTCGCGGCATCTAGCTTTTTTGTCGGTGGGTCTGGCTACATTCGTCGGCGTGAAGGTGACTGTCGCCGACGGGGTCGAGCTCAACGTGCGACACACGGCGGGCTCGTCGGCGCCCGCGTTCCTGCTCGTGCACGGCCTGGCGTCCAACGCGCGGCTGTGGGACGAGGTGG
This sequence comes from Asanoa sp. NPDC049573, assembly GCF_040676615.1. Taxonomy (NCBI): domain Bacteria; kingdom Bacillati; phylum Actinomycetota; class Actinomycetes; order Micromonosporales; family Micromonosporaceae; genus Asanoa; species Asanoa sp. NPDC049573. Next base: position 419,369 of record NZ_JBFAPI010000003.1, on the reverse strand, counting down.
CTGCTTCGCTTTCGGCGGCCGGCCACCCGAGCTATGCGGTCGACCTGCGCGGGCACGGCGAGTCTGACCTGCCGCCGTCCGGGTTCGACACCGCGACGGCGGCGGCCGACCTCGCCGTGGTGATCTCGTCGCTCGACGTTGGTGCCGTGGTGGTGGCGGGCCAGTCGTGGGGCGGCAACGTGGTGGTGGAGTTGGCCGCCCGGCATCCGTCGTCGGTGCGGGCGCTGGCGCTGGTCGACGGCGGCTGGATCGACCTGCCGGCCGAGTTCGGCTCGTGGTCGGCGTGCGCGGCCGCGTTGCGGCCACCCGATCTCGACGGGATGCGCGCCGACGACCTGCTGGCGCGGCTGCGGCGCGGGCATCCCGACTGGTCTACCGCCGCCGTCGAGGCGACGCTGGCCAACCTGCGGGTCGGCGCCGACGGGCGGTTGTCGCGGCGGTTGCCGGTCGACCGACACATGGAAATCCTGCGCAGCATGTTCGACCATCCCCCGTCGGCCTTCTTCGCTTCGTTGACCATGCCGGTGCTGCTGATGCCGGCCGGGCGGTCCGCGGCACGCGCGGCGGCTGCCGCGGCGGCCATGCCGTCGGCGACCGTGCACGACTACCCGGGTGGCGACCACGACCTGCACGCCCAATGGCCGACGAAGGTCGCAGCCGACCTGCTCTCCCTGGTGGAGCGGCCATGAGCCGGCTGCTGGTGGTGATGGGCTCGGGCGAGACGGCGCCGACGATGGTCAAGCCGCACCGGGCGGTGTTCGAGCGGGTGGCCGGGCCGGCGGTGCTGCTCGACACCCCCTACGGTTTCCAGTCCAACGCCGACGACATCTCGGCGCGGGCGGTGCGCTACTTCGACCAGAGCATCGGCCAGGCGGTCTCGGTCGTGCCCTGGCGGCGCTCGCCGGCCGATCCGGTGGTGCGGGAGCGATGTCTGGCGTCGCTGCGCGACGCCGGCTGGGTCTTCGCGGGCCCGGGCAGCCCGACCTACACGCTGCGCCAGTGGCGGGAGACGGCGATCCCCGACCTGCTGGCCGACAAGCTGACCCGCGACGGCGTGGTCCTGTTCGCCAGCGCGGCGGCGCTGACGCTGGGCAGCCACACGGTGCCGGTCTACGAGATCTACAAGGCCGGCATCGAGCCACACTGGGCCGAAGGCCTCAACCTGCTCGAGGCGGCACTCGGCTTTCCGGCAGTGCTGATCCCCCACTACGACAATGCCGAGGGCGGCAACCACGACACCCGCTACTGCTATCTGGGCGAGTCCCGATTGAGCGCGCTGGAGGCGTCACTGCCCGAGGGCCGGCTGATCATCGGCGTCGACGAACACACCGCGGTGACCTTCGACCTCGACGCCAAGACCGCGACGGTGTCCGGCAACGGATTGCTGACCCTGCGCCGGGCCGGCGCGAGCGCGGCGTTCCCCGCCGGCAGCGTGCTGTCCTTCGCCGACCTGGCGGCGGGTCCGTCCGCGGGCCTGTCCGGGCCGCCGGGCGGCTCGGTTCTGGCTGGCTTGGCCGCCGACGGCCCGATCGGGGCTGGTTCAGGCGCAGCGGGCTCATTCGGAGCAGGCTCGGTCGGAGCTGGCTCAGGCGGAGCTGGCCCGGGCGGAGCTGGCGCGGGCGGAGCTGACACGGGCGGAGTCAGCGCGGGTGGAGCTGGCACGGGCGGAGTCGGCCCGGGCGGAGTCGGCCCGGGCGGAGTCGGCCCGGGCGGAGTCGGCCCGGGCGGAGTCGGCGCGGGCGGGGCTGGCGTAAGTGCGGCGCGCCCGCGGGCCGCTCAGCCGTCGCTGCGGGGTGCCGCCGACGAACTCGACGCGAGCTTCGCGGCGGCGTTGGCAAGCCGCGACGTCGACGGGTGCGTCGCGGCGCTGCTCGCACTCGAGCAGGCGATCGTCGACTGGTCCGGTGACACCGAGACCAACGACGGCGCCGACTATCCGCGGTCGATCCTGCGCGGGATGGTGGTCAAGCTGGGCGAGTTCGCGCGGCGGGGCGCGGTGGATCCGGCCGAGACGGTGGGGCCGTTCGTCGACGCGCTGGTCGAGCTGCGCGGCCGGGCCCGGCTCAACCGCGACTACCCGACGTCCGACACGGTCCGCGACCGGCTGACGGCGGCCGGCGTCGAACTCCGCGACACCCCTGACGGCACCAGCTGGCGGTTCACCAGCGGCGAGGTGCCGTGACCCGTGCGACCTCCGTCTTGCTCCCGGCGGGAGCGGGCCGCCGGCGACGCCGGGCGTAAAAGAATCTTGCCGCCTGATGTCGATCCGAGAGCTCCTTGCGCGACGCGTTCGGACAGGAAGCATCACGAGACAGGAGCAGACGATGCAGAAGATCACCCCGTTCCTCTGGTTCGACGGCCAGGCCGAGGAGGCTGCGGCCCACTACGTCTCCATCTTCAAGGACGCGCGGGTCGTCGACGTGGCACGGATGGGCCCGGACGGCCCGGTGATCACCGTGACGTTCGAGATCGACGGCCAGCGGCTCGTCGGGCTCAACGGCGGCCCGCAATACGCCTTCACCGAGGCCGTCTCGCTCTACGTCAGCTGCGCCGACCAGGACGAGGTCGACGAGCTGTGGGAGCGGCTGTCCGAGGGTGGCGAGAAGGGCCGGTGCGGCTGGCTCAAGGACCGCTACGGCCTGTCGTGGCAGGTGATCCCGGAGGCGCTCGGCGAGCTGATGGGCGACCCCGACCCGCGGAAGGCGGCCGCGGTCGGCCAGGCGATGATGGCCATGACCAAGATCGACATCAAGGGCCTGCGCGACGCGTACGACCAGGCGGGCTGACCGGCCGGGCCGCGAGCGCTGTGACGAAGGCGCTCGCGGTCCGGGCCGGCCTACGACTTCTGGCTGCGCAGCGCCCGGTCGACGGCCTCCCGCACGCGGTTGTCCTCGCGGACCTTGCGGCGTGCGCGGCTGCGGCGGGTGAGCAGGATCGCCGCGACGACGATGGCGATCAAAACGACGACCAGCGACAGCAGAGTCCACGGCACGGCGCCGGCATGCGCGGTGGCCTTGACCTCGTCGAGCGAGCTGGTGGAGCCCGACGGGTCGGTGAGCAGGGGCCGCAGGGCCGCGGTCGCGGTCAGCCTGACGGCGGGTGCCACCCCTTTGACGGGCACGGACACCTTCCGGCTCTCACCCGGGAGCAGCTGTGGCGGCGCCGCGACCGCGCCGCCGCGGGCGCGCAGCAGGCCGAACGGCCCGGAGACCGACACGGTCTGCTCGCTCGCCGACAGGATTGCGTTGCCGGTGTTGTGGATCCGGTAGGTGACCGTCGCGTCGCCCTTGGCGAACGGGTTGGCCGATCCGGTGTAGTCGACGTCGAGGTCTTCGATCGCGAGGCTGGGCTCGATCTCGCCACCGACCCGCAGTTTGACCATGATGCCGAGGCGCCGGTCCACGTTGATGCTCTCCGCCCCCGCGGTCTGGCGGAGCGAGGTGACCACGCCGCCCACGTAGTCGCCCGGTGTGGTGTTGGCGGGAACGGTGACCGTGAACGGGATCTCGGCGGACTCGCCCGGCTTGATCGCGAGCCGGTCGCGGCCGGCGTGGACGAAAGCGCCCACTCCGACCGACGTCTTGTCCTTGACGAGCAGGTCGACCTGGCCGGTGTCGGTGGTGAAGCCGTCGGCGGCGTAGACGGCGAGGTCGAGCGGCGCCTTGCCCCGGTTGGCCACGACCATGGCGTCGTCGACCCGCCCGCCGGGATTGACGGCGTAGCTGAAGCTCGATCGGTCCTCGCCGTAGGCGTTCGAGGCCGTCCGGACCGTCCAGGCGACGTCTCCGTCGTCGGCCAGTGCCGGGCCGGTGCGCAGGCCGGTCAGTGCGAGAGCGGCGAGCAGGGCCAGGACGGCGATGGCCGCTGTCCGTCGTGGTGCGGGGGCGTACATCTGAGGGTCCTCACGGGAAAGGAATGGAGCGGCGGGCCGGACACCCGGAGGCGTCCGACCCGCCACCCTGGAGCGTCAGATCAGCTGCTGAGTGCGGTGATCGTGAGAGTGGTGCGGTAGTCGCCCTTCTGGACGTTGCCCGGGATCTTCAGATCCAGGTCGGCGCCCAGCTTCGCGGTGCCCTTGTCGTGGCCCTGCTGGGCCCAACCGAGGCCGCGCGAGACCGACAGGCCCTGGCCGTGGTCGTCGTAGGCCGACGGCACGGCGCCGTTGGCCTGCGCCCCCGCGCCCGCCTGGAGAACCTGCGGCGTCCAGCCGAGGTAGGCGCCCGAGAACGTCTGGTCGGCGTCGCGGAAGTCGCCCGCGCTGGCCGAGATCGACCAGGGTGCGAGCGAGCGCCGGGTGTCCGATACGACGATCGGGTTGATCTGACCGGTCGCCCCGAAGTAGGCGGCGTCGTGGTCGACGGCGGTACCGAGGTCGACGAGACCGTTGTAGCCGTCGATGGTCCAGCCGAACTCACCCGGGGCGGCGTTGGGCACGCTGACCTGGATCGCCTGGCCGTCGCCGTGGTAGGGGTGCACGGTGACCTTGTCGACGACCGAACCGACCGGCTGGTCGGCCGTGGTGTTGTGGCACCAGTCGACCTTGCCGAGCTCGACGGCCGCGTTCGGGGCGTCGCACGTACCGCTGCGAAGGTTTTCGACCACCAGCTTGTCGCTGCGGACCTGGACCTTCACGTAGGAGCGCACGTGCTCCTGGTTCTGTACCGAGTTGTACCAGTAGTTGTCCGGGTTCAGCGGGTCCGGACCGTTGCCGGCGCCGCTGGTGGCCTCGTCCTTCGCCGGCTCGGTGATGTCGTAGTACTTCGAGCCCGACGAGGAGTTGCCGGTCACGTAGAGCACCCCGCCCGGACCGGCGAACACGTCGGCGGCGCCGGGCTGCTCGTCGGGGTTCGCCTTCTCGCCGTTCTTGACCAGGTAGCTACGCGAGTAGCTGTGGTCGTGACCCTGCAGGACGAGGTCGACGCCGAGCTTGGAGAACGCGGTCGGGAAGTCGACCCGACGCACCTTGTTGTCGCCGTCCTGGGCGTGGTCGGCCGGCGAGTAGATCGCGTGGTGGTAGACGAGCACCGTCCACTTCGCGTCGGCTCCGTGCTGGTTGATCACGTCGGTCACGTACTTGATGTGTGCCTCGTCGCCGCCACCGCCCGAAGTGGTGCTGTAGCTGTTGCTGTTGAGGTCGACGAACAACGTGTCCTTGTAGATGTACCAGTAGTCACCACCCGACGTGTTCGACGCCGGGTTGCCGTTGGCATACAACGGGCCCGAGCGGTCGGTGTTGGGCGTGTAGAGGTGCTGCTCGTAGGCCTTGCCGCCGACGTCGTGGTTGCCGATGGTGGCGGCCCACGGGTACTGGCGCAGCTTGTCGGGCGCCAGGAAGGCGTTCCACTGCGACTCGGTGTTGGCCGACTCGACCTGGTCGCCGCCCGACACCAGCAGTTCGGCGTCGGGGTTGGCGGCCAGCGAGACGTCGAGGGTGTCCTGCCAGCCGGCCTGATCCTTGGCCACGTTTCCGGACGAACCGATCTGCGGGTCGCCGTAGAACAGGAAGTCGTAGTCGCCCTCGAAGTCCTGTGTCTTGAAGGAGTACGTCGGCGACCAGCCGTCCTGCGCACCGACCCGGTAGGAGTACGACGTGTGCTCACGCAGGCTGGAGATCGTCGCGTGGCGGTTGAAGCCGCCGCTCGTGGCGATGTTCGCCGCACCGCTGGCGTCGAAGGTGGCCGCGTTGGCGGGGAACTCGCCGTTGACGAGCGCGGCGGTCGGTGCGACCTCGACCTCCTGCGCCGTGTCGGCGGTCGAGTACCACGTCACGATGCGCTGCGACTCGTTGGCACCCACACCGAGGATGATCCCGGTGAGGGTGGTGGGCTCGGCCGCACTGGCGGCGGTCGCGAATCCGACCACGCCCGCGCCGAGGCCCAGGACCGCCGCGGTGGCCCCGGCGGCCACACGGCGCCGCGCAAGCCCGGAGGCATGCGGGGTTTTGCTGAATCTCATCGGTTTCCGTCCCTTTTCCTGATGAGAGAGGGGTTGAAGCGACCCCAACGTTTCGCCGCTTGATGAACCGGTCATGAATGAAGTCGGGCAGGACCGTGGCCCTTCCCAGAAGATCTACAGTGACCGCTCAGACGCCGAACGCCCGTTGCACGAACCAGATCAGCCCCATAAGGGACACCGCCCCGGAAATCACGCCCGTGGTGTAGAGGCCCGTCTTCGGCGCCCGGCGCCGCAGCACGATCAGCAGCGGGAAGACAACGGCGATGATGGTGAGCTGCACGACCTCGATGCCGACGTTGAACACCAGCAGCGACGACAACAGGGCCCAGGAGAACGGTTCGTCGATTCCCAGGGCGCCGGCGAAGCCGAGGCCGTGCACGAGTCCGAAGCCGAATACGACCGCGAGCCGGGTCCAACCCGCACGGTCAAGGCTGAAATGGCTGTCGCCGGTCGTTTCGAGGTCGGTGGCGTGGGCGCCGCGCCGCCCGATCCGCCACAGATACCAGCCGGCGACCACCGCGATCGACAGCGCGATAACCGGTTCCACGACCCGTGCCGGCACGTCGACCAGACCCAGCGCGGCGAGAATGAACGTCACCGAGTGGGCCAGGGTGAAACTGGTCGCCGCCAGCACGATCTCGCGCAGGCGGCGCGAGCCGGCGATGAGGGCGAGCAGGAACAGGATGTGGTCGACGCCGGTCAGCAGGTGCTCGACGCCCAGCCGGAAGAACTCCCAGTAGCGCTCCTGCCACGATTGCCCGGTCGAGAAGGCCGGGTTCCCGGTGTCCAGCGCGGCGCTGCCCGAATGGCCGTCGAGCACGTACGTGACGATGGTCTTGGTGCCTTTGACATAGCCTTCGGTGTCCGGGAACAGCCCGCTGCGCATCTCGTGCCCGGTCGCTTTCCCCGGACAAAACCAGTCCAACAACAGGTCGGCGTACGGCACACCCTCCTGCGCGCCGAGCGTGAAGTCGCCCACCTTTGTCGGCGTGCAGGTCTCGCCGCCCGACGTGGCGACCGAAAACCGCTTGGTGACGTAGGCGACCGCCGGATCGGCGTAGGTGTTGAGCGCGGCCGCCTGCGCTTCGGTGTCACCGTTGTCGAACGCGGCGGTGCCCGCCCGGAACAACGGATCGCTGTCCTCGTAGTCGGCGGTCGAGACGACGAACAGGTCGTATTCGAGCGCCAACTTGGTACGCACGTGACCGTCGCCACTCGACGTGATGTCCGCGTACACGGTCGACGAGAAGCCGTGTGCGAGGGCCGGCCCGGCGTTCAGGAACACCATCGCCGCCACGGCGATGGCGACGACGAGGGTCCGACTGGTGCGCAGTGCCATGGTGCTCCTTCACTCGACCGTGCACGCTGCACGTCCCGGGTGAACGCGAGCCGGCCCGCCGGCGAACCGCTGACGACAAACTCCCTCACGGATTTGCGCGCGGCGGGAACTGGGATAGGAAGAACGCGCACCTCGTCGTCACCACCCGAAGGAACACCCGTGCGCGCCATGCTTCGGGCCGCCGCCACGCTCGCCGTGGCGGCCGCTCTGGTCACCGGATGCGGATCCGGAGACGACTGGTCACAGCCACACCCGACGCCGACCCCGGTCGGCACGTTCGGCCCAGGCTTCGTCGACCCGTCGTCGGCGCCAACGCCGGAAGCGACCATCACCCCCGAACCCGGTTCGTGGAATGCCGTACACCCGTCGAAGGGCTACCGGGTGGTGCTGATCACCGCCGGAGACGACGCACCCACCAGGACCCTCGTGACCGCGGTCGAGGATTGGGCCCGCGCCGAGCACGTCGACCTCCGCACGCTGCGCGCCGGCGATCCGGTGCCGACGATCGTCAAGGCCGTGGAGATGGGGCCGGATCTGATTGTCAGCGCGGGCAACGACCTGGTCGATCCGCTCGCCGTGGTCACCGCGAGCCACCTGGCGCAGCAGTTCCTGGTGCTGGGCGCCGAGGTGGCCGAGCCAACCCACAACGTCACCGCGGTCGACTGGACCGGCGGCTCGTTCCGCGGCGAAGGGCTCGGCGCCTCGTCGACCTACGACGCGGCGTCGTTCACGAGCGACCGCTGCGCGGCATCGATCAGGGCCGGCGTCGCCGCCGTACTCCACGACCTCACCGGAATCGTGATCTGGCTCGACCAGTTCTGACGTTTCTGCCCGCGCGCCGCCGACCGGTCGCGGTGGGTTCACCCGTCCCAACGCGCGTACGCGCCGTTCGGGCCGGCACCGGGCCCAGTGACGAAGGGAGACTCGACGCGCCCGTGCAGCCATCGATCAAGGACCGGCGCAGTCCCACCGTCGCCGCGGGAGAGGAAAAGGGTGCCTGGCGCGCGATCCTGGAGCAGGGTGCGCACCTGCTGCGAAGCAGTGCACCGATGTCGGGTTTCGACGTTTATCGTAATACGGCGATGAACATCGACGTCGCGCGGACGCGGGCGGACCGGCAGTCGCTGCTGCCGCTGGCCCGGCCGCAGTGGGGCGTCGACGACATGAAAGACGACTTCACCGGCACGTCGGAGGTGCCCGGCGTGTTCGACGTCCGGGCCGCCAACGGCTGAGTCGGCTGCACGCCCACCCGGCGGGCGGGGCCGGCGGACGGCTCCGTTTGTCGCGCGACGGAGCGGGTAGCCGGACCACGAGGGGAGCCGTCGGCGAGGTCGGAGGTTGTCCTGCGGGCGAGGCCCCTACCGGAGATCAGGGTTGAGGAGAAGGAGCGCCCGCCGTGCGGCGCAACCGCCGTTGATTCAACCGTTTCCGTGGAAGGAGCAGTGCCATGGCCGAGTCACATTCACCGGCCGACGACATCGTCTACGACCTGGTGAGCATCCAATACCACGCCCTCAAGGCAGCAACCGTCTACGACACGTACGCCGCCGACGCCGAAGGCCACGACGACGTGCGCGAGTTCATCGAGGAGATCCGCGAACAGGACGCCCACCGAGCGGTGCGCGTCCACCAACTGTTGGGCAAACTCACCGCGAAGCCCGGCCAGGGCATCGGCTGACCGAGGCCCTCCTGAGCCAACTCGCCCGACCGGCGCCGGAGCCGGCGGGCGAGTTGGTCGTCGTCCCGGAGCGATCGAGGCATTGACATGCGGCATACCGGGTGCCAGCATCACAACCATTGGGAGCGCTCCCAATAATCTTATCGCTTTCGATGCATCGTCCCTCCATCGGAAGGAACACCGTGGCCTCGTCCCCCCTCTGGCGGCGCCGGCCGGCGGCTGTCGCCGTGGCCGTGCTGGCCGCCACCGCGCTCGTCGGCGCGCCGGCCGCGGCCGCAGGACCGGAACAGATCGTCAACGGCACCTTCGACAGCGGCCACGCACCCTGGTGGGCGACCGGCAACCTGACGCTCGACTCCAGCAGTGGGCAGCTCTGCGCCGACGTGCCGGGCGGCACGGTCAACCCGTGGGACGCCATCATCGGCCAGGACAACGTGCCGCTGTTGGCCGGCGAGACCTATGAGTTCCGGTTCTTCGGCAGCGCCACGCCGGCCCGGGTCGGCAAGGCGCTGATCCAGCTGCCGGTCGATCCTTACACCCAGTTCCTGTCGGCGACCCCGGAACTGAGCGTGTCCGGCAACGACTACAGCTACACGTTCACCTCACCGGTCGATCTGCCCAACGCGCAGGTGGCGTTCCAGATCGGGGGCAGCGCGACGCCGTGGCGGATCTGCCTCGACAACATCTCCCTTCAGGGCGGCGCCGAGCCCGACGAGTACGTGCCCGACACCGGCCCGCGGGTGCGGGTCAACCAGGTCGGCTATCTGCTCACCGGCCCGAAGAACGCCACGCTGGTCACCGAGGCGACCACCCCCGTGCCCTGGCGACTCCAGAACGCCGCCGGCACCGTCGTGGCGCGGGGCACGTCGACACCGCGCGGCCTCGACGCCTCCTCCGGCCAGAACGTGCAGACCATCTCGTTCACCGCGTACGCGAAGAAGGGCACCGGCTACACACTGGTCGCCGACGGGGAGACGAGCCGCCCGTTCGACATCGGAACCGACTTCTACGAGCGGCTGCGGCTCGACGCGCTGAAGTTCTACTACACCCAGCGCAGCGGGACCGCGATCGACGACTCGTTGCGCCCCGGCTACGGCCGACCGGCCGGCCACGTCGGGGTCGCGCCCAACCAGGGTGACACCGACGTGCCGTGTCAGCCTGGCGTCTGCGACTACCGGCGGGACGTCTCCGGCGGCTGGTACGACGCCGGTGACCACGGCAAGTACGTCGTCAACGGCGGCATCTCGGTGCACCAGCTGATGAGTGAGTACGAGCGTTCCCTGCTCGCCCGCACCGGCGAGTTCTGGACCTTGCGCGACGGCACGCTGGCTCTGCCGGAAAGCGGCAACCGGGTGCCGGACATCCTCGACGAGGCCCGGTGGGAGCAGGAGTTCCTACTCAAGATGCAGGTGCCGGCCGGCCAGCCCTACGCCGGCATGGCTCACCACAAGGTGCACGACGCGGCCTGGACCGGCCTCCCGCTGCTGCCGCACCAGGATCCGCAGAAGCGTGAGCTGCATCCGGTCTCGACCGCGGCGACGCTCAACCTGGCCGCTACGGCGGCACAGGCCGCCCGGGTCTTCCTGCCCTACGACCGGCGATTCGCCCAGCGCAACCTGGCCGTGGCCAAGACGGCCTGGGCGGCGGCCAAGGCGAACCCGGCGATGTACGCCGACCCGGCCGACGGCGTGGGCGGCGGCGCCTACGACGACCAAGACGTGACCGACGAGTTCTACTGGGCCGCCGCCGAGCTCTACATCTCCACCGGCGCCAAGGAATACCGCGACGCGATCCTGGCCTCGCCGCAGCACACCGCGGACATCTGGCGAGACCGTGGCTTCGACTGGGGCCACACCGCCCAACTCGGCCGGCTGGAACTCGCCACGCTGCCGAACCTGCTGCCCGACCGGGCGAGGGTACGCGCATCCGTGGTCGAGGGCGCCGAGGGCTACCTCGCGACGGCGCGGGCCCACCCCTACGGCATCCCGTACGCGCCGGTCGAGAACACCTACGACTGGGGCTCCAACAACCTGGTGCTCAACAACGCGGTCGTGCTGGCGGCGGCCTTCGACATCACCGGCCGGGGCGAATACCGCGACGGTGTGCTCGAGACCATGGATTACCTCCTCGGCCGCAACGCCCTCAACCAGTCCTATGTGACCGGTTACGGTGAGGTCGCCTCGCACAACCAGCACAGCCGGTGGTATGCCCACCAGCTCAACCCCGACCTGCCGAACCCGCCGCGGGGAACGCTGTCCGGCGGCCCGAACTCGTCGATCCAGGACCCGGTGGCGCAGCAGAAGCTGCAGGGGTGCGCGCCGCAGTTCTGCTATATCGACGACATCGAGTCGTGGTCGACCAACGAGCTGACCATCAACTGGAACGCGCCGCTGGCCTGGGTCGCCGCCTTCGTGGCCGACCAGGACAACGGCGACGCGAGGGGCCGCCTCTAGGAGCTGCGGAGACGGCGCGCCGGCTAGCCGGAACCGGTCTGGCCGAGCGCGCCGGAAGCAGCATCTCAGGCCGGTGGCCGGGTCACCTCGACGGCCACGTCGGGCAGGCTCTTGCCGATCTCGGCGGCGCGCACGCGCAGCGTCAGATAGGCGGTGTCGGCGGCGACGTGGTCGCGCGCCATGACGACGCCGATCGCCTGCTGGATCAGGTCTCTGGTGTGCAGTGCGGTCGCGATGCCGGCCAGCAGCTGGGCGCAGCCCGGCCGTGTCTCGTGGCCGTGGTCGCCGGGCTCGCCGTCGTAGAGCGCCCGGACGTGGCGGGTGAGCTCGGTCATCGGCTCCGGGTCGTGTGCGTAGAGGTTGAGCGCGGCGACCGGAACCCCGCTGCCGGCGAACAACGGGATGGACAGCGAGGCGCGCAGTCCGAGATTCCAGGCGACGTCCCGGAACTGCGGCCATGCCATCACCGCGCCGATGTCGGGCACCTCGACGGCTTTGGCGTCACGGAGCGCGTCGAGACACGGGCCGCTGCTGTCTGCATATTGAGCAGCGTCGACGTCGAGGGCGAGCTGGCTGCTGGCGGCGACCGTGGTCGGCGGGCCGGCGCCCTCGGCGGTGACGGAGGCGTAGCTGACCGGCTCGACCAGGTCGGCGGCCAGCCGGACGATCAAAACCAACTGTGCGTCGATGCCGACGTTGTCGTCCGGGGTTCCGGCAAGCGTGGCCAGGGCACCGGCCAGCGCGCCGGCCGGGTGGTGCGGGCCCGCGGGAGGTTGTGACATCACCTGTTTCCTCCCCGTGGCGGCGGTGACAACCGTGTTGATTGATACCCGGTCAGGGGCATCTCACGCCACCGATACGGGGCGGGGGTGACCGTCGCTACGGCTCGCGCCGCACGTTGTCGACCAGCGCGGCGGCCACGTCGCGGAGTTTCCGGTTGGTGTCCTGGGAGACCTTGACCAGGATGGCGAAGGCTTCGTCGGCGGTGCAGCGCCGTTGGCCCATGACGATGCCCTTGGCCTGTTCGATGACGGCCCGGCTTTCCATCGCGCTCTGCATGTGGTTGGCCAGTGTCGCCGTGGTGTCGTAGAGGTGCGCGTTGGCCATGGCGACCGAGGCGTAGCCGGCGAACGTCTGGGCCAGCGTGACTCCGTCGACGTCGAACGCGTCGGGTTTGGTGCCGTAGATATTGAGGGCCCCGATCACGGCGTCCTGGATCGGCAACCCGATCGACAGGGACGACTGCACGCCCTCGGCGTACGCGGCAGCCGCCCAACTCGGCCAGCGCCCGTCCTTCGACGTGTCGGGCACAGACACGACAACGCCGCCCTCGGCCGCGTCGATGCATGGGCCTCGGCCCAGCTCGTACTGCCACTCGTCGAGCCTCAGCGCGACCGCTCCGGTGTAGGCCGCGGTGTGAGCCTGGCCGCCGCGTACGAGGGTGACCGACACCTCCTCGGCGCCTGGAATCGTGCGCTGTGCGAGCTCGGCGACCTTCATCAGCACGCCGTTGAGATCGGTTTCGCTGAGTTTGACCCGGCCGAGAGCGGCGAAGGCCTCAGTGGGATCGAGTGGCTGTTTGTCCATGGCGTCCTCATAGCGGCGATGGCCAGGGCCGCGCGCGTCGGCGCGGCGGAAGCGGACGGCAGCTCGCGATCGCGGCTGCTGCACGGCCCGGCGCACGCTGCGCGAGACCGGGACCCACGCCCGCTGTTGGACGCCGGTTCATCGAACCCAGAGGTCCGACCACAGGCATCCATTCTACCCCGCGTCACGGGGCCAACCCGGCATCGGTTTGGCGGACGCCTGGGTGGGACATATTCTCGAACCGGGTCAAGCCACGTGCCCGTCCTGAGAAGTCCTTGTCAGGGAGGTGCGGCGCCGCCATGACTTCCACCCGGCACCAGCCCACACCCAATATGTCCCCTTTGGACCGCCGCCCGGGTCACCCGTCGCCGGTCATGGCCACGGTTACCGGTGCCTCCGGAAACGCACTGCTGAGCGTCTCGTTGTGCGGCCAGGATGCCGGTGACCAATGCGCGTCGCCCGAGCCCCTGCTGGTGACCGCTGCCGGCGAGGTCGACATCGACACCGCTCCGCTGCTTCGCGCGGCCCTGGTCGACGCCGTGTCTCGACACAGCGCGGTCCATTGCGACCTGCGGGAGGTCACTTTCTTCAGCGCCGCGGGCGCCGCCGCACTGGCCGACGCGCACCGGCGTGCCAGACAACGCGGCTGCCAGTTCGTCGTACGCGGCGCCCGCGGTGTCACCGAACTCGTGCTGCGGGTGACCGGGATCGAGCAGCACCCTTAGCCGACCGGCCGGTCACCCGCCGTCCAGGGGCTCAGGAGTGCCGAGTGATCTTCGCCGACGCGGTACCGGAGCGACAGGTCACCGCCATCTCGACCAGCGTGTTGCCGCGCCGGAAGGTGGCCGAGACGGCGTCGGCCGGGCCGGCGTCGACCTCGCCGATCACATAGCCCTTGGCCGGCGTCCATGACGACAGCCGGACCAGCCCGGTGTTGGCGCAGGCCGCGTCGACGCTGCCGCCCTCTGATGACAGCCGCTGGGTAGCGCCCCAGCGGACCGGTTCGGGCGCCGGGGAGGTCGGCGCCGGCGGCGTCGGCACGGGTCGCGACGGCACCGGGGTCGGGCCGGGCTGGCCGGCTACCGGCACGCGGGGCACGCCCGGGGCCGGCGCGGCTGAACTGCCAGCGGTCGGCCCGGGTGGCCCGGTGCGCGGCGACGAGGGCGTCGCCGCACCCGCTGCGCCGAGTCCCGTCCTTCGCTCGGCGGGTGACGCGGAGACCGTCGGCGACCGGACGGAACCGTCGGCCGGCCCTGGCCCGGGCGCGCGTGGGTCGGCCAGCCACCACCCACCCACCGCCAGCAGCGCGGCGGCCACGGCGGCAAGGGTGATCGCCCGCCGCCGTGGCCGCCGTGCGGGCGGAACCGGCACCGCGGGTGGCGGCTGCGGGGTGCTCGACACGATCGCGAGGTCGTCACCGACCGTGCGCAGCCCAGCCGCACCGGCCAAGGTCGCGGCGACCACCGTGGCGGTTGGCCGGGCGGCCGGATCCTTCGCCAGGCAGGCGTGGCAGAGCTCCGCCACCATGGCCGGAACCCCGGCGAGCGGCGGCAGCGGCGCCGGGTCGGTGTAGACGTGGTCGGTCATCAGGCCGGTGTCGGTCCGGGCCGCCCAGGGCAGCCGCCCGGCGAGCAGCTTGTAGAGCACGACGCCCAACGAGTAGACGTCGGACGCCGGCTCGACGGAGTCGAGAGTGATCCGTTCCGGAGCCAGGTAGGCCGGGGTCCCGTAGAACTCACTGTCCGGATCGGCCGGTCCGCCCGGTCGAACCGGCGCGGCGATGCCGAAGTCGACGACCTTGGCGCCGAGCGCCGTCACCATGATGTTGGCCGGCTTGATGTCGCGGTGCACGAGCCCGGCGTCGTGCGCGGCGGTGAGGGCGGCGGCCACCTGGGCACAGAGCCGAAACGCCTCCTGCGGCGACACCGGGGTGTCCGCGCGGTGTTCGTCTAGCGTCCGGCCGGAAACCAGCTCCATCACCACGAACGGGACCCACCGGCCGTTGTCGTCGGCCTCGCCGAAGTCGTAGACCTGTGCGATGTGCGGATGGGACAGTGCCGCGGCCATCCGGGCCTCGGCGCGCGTCCGCCGCCGGGCCGCGTCGTCGATCGCCTGGTCACCGGCGAGCACCTTGATGGCCACGGTGCGGCCGAGCACGTCATCGTGTGCCCGCCAGACCACCGCCGTGCCGCCGTCGCCCAGCCGCTCCCGCAACCGGTAGCGCCCGTTGAGGATCCGCCCTTCCCGCACCGACCCAGTCTGCACACATCGATGGCCGGCTACACGGTTGGCGGCCGAATAGTAATCATTAAGCGACCTGCGCCGATCCGCGGTCGGGTTTCCCATTTATCAGCGCTGGGCCGTGATCGTCACGGTGGTGCCGGCCGGCCCGCTCTCGATGGCCAGCCGGTCGGCGGTCTGCAGCGCGATCCACAGGCCCATGCCACCCGTGGCGCTGGCGGTCGGCCGTTCGGTCCTGCCCAGGTAGTCGGCGGCGGCGAACCCGGTGCCGCGGTCGGAAATCTCGCAGCGGATACCCCCGTCGACCCAGATGGTCAGCCGGCCGGCACCACCGCCGTGTCGCACGGCGTTGGTCATCGCCTCGTTGACGGCGACGAGGAAGCGCTCGGCCGCCTCGCCCGCAAGCCCGAGCTCCCGGACCGTTCCCGCGACCCGCCGCCGCAGCGCTGCCAGGCCGCCGTGCCGGAAATCGGCAATGAGCAGCAAAGAAGACCTGTCCGCCGACGAAGCTCCGCTCGGCGTCGCTGGTGCCACGGCGCGTCTCCTCGCTACTGAGGTGGTCAACGGTTACCCAACCGCGCCGGACCAAACCTCAATCGCGGGCCCGCGCCTAGGCGATGACCTGATGCAGTTCGGCGTAGTGGCAGGCCGACGGGTGCGGGTCGACCGCCCGTTGTGACAGTGGCGGCTCTTCGCTCGCGCAGCGTGGCTGGGCCTTCCAGCACCGGGTCCGGAAACGGCACCCACTCGGCGGATCGGCCGGCGACGGCACGTCGCCGACCAGCCGGATGATCTGCCGCCGATGGCGGGCCGTCGGGTCAGGCACCGGCACCGCGGACAGCAACGCCTGGGTATAAGGATGTGTCGGTCGAAGATAGACCTGGTCCGACGTTCCCGTCTCGACGATCCGGCCCAGATACATCACCGCGATGCGGTCGCTGATGTGGCGGACCACCGACAGGTCGTGTGCGATGAAGATGTAGGCCAGCCCCAACTCGTCCTGCAGCCGCTCCAGCAGGTTGACCACCTGCGCCTGCACCGACACGTCCAGCGCCGACACGGGCTCGTCGCAGATGATCACATCGGGACGCAGAGCCAGCGCCCGCGCGATACCGATCCGCTGTCGCTGACCGCCGGAGAACTGGTGCGGGTAACGGTTGGCGTGCTCAGGCGACAGGCCGACCTGCGCCAGCAGATCCCGTACGGCGGCATCGCGGTTGCCTTTCGGGGCCGCGTCCGGATGGATGTCGAAGGGCTCGCCCACGATGTCGGCCACCGTCATCCGCGGGTTCAGCGACGTGTAAGGGTCCTGCATGACCATCTGCATCGACCGCCGCAGCCGGCGCAGGTCGCCGGCCCGCATGCGGAACAGGTCGTGGCCCTTGAGGTACGCCCGGCCGGCGGTCGATGACTCCAACCGCATCAGGAGCTTGGCCAGCGTCGACTTGCCACAGCCGGACTCGCCGACCAGGCCCAACGTTTCGCCCGGTCGCAGCTCGAAGCTCACCCCGTCGACGGCCTTGACCGCGCCGACCTTCTTCGGCAGCACCACGCCCCGGCTGATCGGGTAGTGCTTGACCGCGTTCTCGACCCGCAGGATCGGTTCAGGCAATACGGGCATCGAGTGCCTCCGGCGGGAAGTGGCAGGCGCTCGTCCGGTCCATCCGACCGATCCGCATCAGGGGCGGCTCGGTCATCCGGCACATCTGCTGCGCGTACGGGCAGCGCGGGTGGAACGGGCAGCCGTCGGGGACGGCCGCCGGGTTCGGCGGGGTGCCGGCGATCGAGTGCAGGCCGTGGCCGCGGTGATCCAGGCGCGGGACCGAGGCCAACAGGCCGCGGGTGTACGGGTGGGCCGGCGCGGCGTACAGCGTGTGCACGTCGGCCTGCTCGACCACCCGGCCCGCGTACATGACGGTGATCCGGTCGGCGACGTCGGCGACCACGCCCAGGTCGTGGGTGATCAGGATCAGCGCCATCTCGAGCTCGGCCCGCAGCGTGGCCAGCAGGTCCATGATCTGGGCCTGCACCGTGACGTCGAGGGCCGTGGTGGGCTCGTCGGCGATCAGCACCTTCGGGCGCATCGCCAGCGCCATGGCGATCATGACGCGTTGGCGCATGCCGCCGGAGAACTGGTGCGGGTAGTCGTCGACCCGCTGGGACGCGGCCGGGATCTGCACCATGTCCATCAGTTCGACGGCGCGGCGGCGGGCATCCGCCTTGTTGATGCCGCGCCGGGAGCGCAGCGCCTCGGTGATCTGCCAGCCGACCGGGAACACCGGGTTGAGCGCCGACAGGGCGTCCTGGAAGACCATCGCGATCTCCTGGCCGCGCACCTGGCGGCGGCGTTCCGGCGCGACGGTGAGCAGGTCCTCGCCGGCGAACAGCACCTGACCACCGCGTACGACCGCCGGCGGTGTGTCGAGAATGCCCATGACGGCCTGGGCCGTGACCGACTTGCCGGAGCCCGACTCGCCCAGGATGGCGAGGGTCTCGCCGGGGTCGACGTGGAACGAGACGCCGTTGACCACGCGGGCCACGCCGTCCCGGCTGCTGAACTCGATCCGCAGGTCGCGCACGTCGAGCAGGTGCCCGCCGGAGCGCGGCGGGGTGACCGTGGCCCGGGCCGGCGCCGTCACCCAGGCCGCGGTCGGCGTGTCCCAGGAGGCGAAGCCACCGCCGGGCACGACGGGCGGCTCGTAGGAGGGGTACGACGAGTAGCTCATCAGCGCAGCTTCGGGTCGAAGGCGTCCCGGATGGCGTCGCCGAGCATGATGAACGCGAGCACCGTCAGGGTGAGAAACAACGAGGGCGCGATCAGGGGCATGGCCGCCTCCCGGACGTGCTTGCCGGCGGTGGAGATGTCGATGCCCCACGAGATCGCCGGTGGTCGCAGGCCGATGTTGAGGAACGACAGGGTGGCTTCGGTGGCGATGAACGTGCCGAGCGCGATCGTGAGCACCACGATGAACGGCGCGAGGGCGTTGGGCAGGATGTGCCGCCACATGATCCGCAGCGGGCCGGCGCCGAGCATCCTGGCCGCGGCGACGTAGTCCTGGCTGCGCGCGGCGAGCACCGAGGAGCGCATCACCCGGGCGGCCGTGGTCCAGCCCAGGATGCCGAGCACGATGACCACCGTCGCGATGCCGGAGCCCTGCCGGTCGGCGCTGAGCCGCTTGCTCAGCACGATGGCGGCGAGCAGCAGCGGGATGCCGAGCACCACGTCGACCACCCGGGACAGCAGCGCGTCGAGCCAGCCGCCGAAGTAGCCGGCCAGCATGCCGAAGACCAGACCGATCACACCTGTCATGAGTACGGCGAAGACGCCGACCAGGACGGAGGCGCGGGCGCCGTGCACGGTGCGGGAGAAGACGTCGCAGCCCTGGAAGTCGTAGCCGAAGAAGGCGCCGCCGGACGGGCCCGCGAACTGGCGGCGGGTGTTGCACGCGTTAGGGTCGGCGGAGCTGAACAGGCCGGGCGCGACCGCCATCAGGATGACCAGCACGACGAGCGCGGCCGCCACCCAGAAGATCCAGTTGCGCCGCAGGTCGTACCAGGCGTCGCCGGCCAGGCTGCGGGTACGGGCGGCCGGGTCCACGCCCGGCGGTGCGGCCGGGTCGGCCGGCGGCCGGACGCCCAACTCACTGGTGGCGGCCATCTCCAGGTCACTCATACCGGATCCTCGGGTCGAGTACGGCGTAGAGGAGGTCGACGAGCAGGTTCGTGACCAGGAAGACGACGACCAGCACGCTGACGAAGCCGACCACGAGCGGGCCGTCTTCGGTCTGGATGCCCTGGAGCAGCTTGGAGCCGACACCGGGGATGTTGAAGACGCCCTCGGTGACGATCGCGCCGGCCATCAGGTTGCCCAGGTCGACGCCGATCAGGGTGATCACCGGGATCATCGAGTTGCGCAACACGTGCACGGCGACGACGCGCCGGGCGGACAGACCCTTGGCGCGGGCGGTGCGGACGTAGTCGGCGCGCACGTTCTCGGCGACCGAGGCGCGGGTCAGCCGCAGCACCGTCGCGGTCGACGCGGCGCCCAGCACGAGCGCGGGCAGGATCAGCCCGTAGATGCTGGGTCGGGCGCCGGCGGTGGTGGGGAACCAACCGAGCTTGACGCCGAAGACGAGTTGCCCGATCGGCGCCAGCACGATGATCGGCAGGCCGACGACGAGCAGGGTGAGCGCCAGCGTCGAGTTGTCGAAGGCGCTGCCCCGGCGCAGGCCGGCGACCAGGCCGGCGGTGATGCCGAAGAGGGTGGCGAAGAAGAGCGCGAGCAGGGCCAGCTTGATGGTGTTGGGCCAGGCGTCGACCATGATGTCGCCGATCGGCCGGCCGGTGAGCGTCTTCCCGAAATCGCCGGTGAGCAGGGAGCGCATGTAGTAGCCGTATTGCACCAGGAACGGGTCGTCGAGGTGGTATTGCTCGGTCAGCACCTGCCGGACGTTGTCGCTGACCGGCTTGTCGCCCGCGAGCGCCTGGATCGGGTCGTTCTGGTTGGCGAACATCAGCGCATACACCACGAAGGTCGTCCCGATGAAGGTGACGACCATCTGGAGTAGACGTCTGATGATGTAGCGAGCCATGCGAGCCAGTCTCTGTGCGGGCGGTTGGTGGTCAGGACCAAGCAGAGGAACGTGAACTTACCCCGCGTTCCCTGACAGGCGAAGACCGCCGGCCCCTCGGAAGGGACCGGCGGTCACCGTGCCTGTGGTCAGCTGAGCACTTCGATCTGGTTGAGGTCGATCCGGCTGAACAGGTCGACCACCACGTTGCGGACCCGGGTGGAGTAGCCGTAGTTGTTCTGGGCGAACCGCAGCGGGATGACCGGAAGGTCCTTGGCCAGCAGGTCCTCGGCCTCCTGGTACTTCTTGATCGAATCTTCCGGTGTCGCGGCGGCCGAGCCCTCCTTGACCAGCCGGTCGAAGTCGGCGCTGCTGTAGCCGTAGTAGTTCGACGAACCCGTGGTCGAGTAGAGCGGGCCCAGGTAGCTCTCCATGGACGGGTAGTCCATGATCCAGCCGAGCCGGAAGATGCCGACCTTGTCCTTGTTCTGCACCTTGGTCAGCAAGTCAGCGATCTTCGCTTCGGGCACCGTGGTGCACTCGATGTCGAGGTTGGCGCTGAGCTGGTTGCAGGTCGCGTCGATCCAGTCCTTGTGCGGACCGTCGGCGTTGTAGGACAGCTCCAGCTTGGCCGGGCCGTTGTTCGACTTGTAGAGGTTCTTCGCCGCGCTCGGGTTGAACTCGCAGGCCTCGCCGCAGGTGTTTTCCCGATAGCCGGCGACCACCGGCGAGACGAACGACCGGGCCGACTGCTGCGAGCCCTTGAACACCGACCGGACGATCTCGTCGCGGTCGATCGCCATCGAGATCGCCTTGCGCACGTTGACGTTGGCGAACTCGGGGTCGTAGGTCGGGAACGCCAGGAACTGGAACTGCGCCGCCGAACTGCGCTCGAAGCGGTCGCCGAGGTCGTCGGTGGCGGTGGCGATGCTCTCGGTCGGGATCTGCGGGATCACGTCGAGGTTGTCCGACAGCACGTCGGCGTACGCGGCGCTGGGCTGCAGGTAGATCCGGAACTCGACGCCGCCGACCTTGGGCTTCGTGCCAGGGAAGGCGTCGTACTTCGCGACCTCGACCTTGGCGTCGTGCTCCCACTTGCCGTTCATCTGGAACGCGCCCTGCCCGATCGGGGCGCTCTCGTAGTCTTCGTTGATCACGCCGGGCGCGGAGAACGCGGCCTTCGGCAGCGGGACGAACGCGCTGTAGCCGAGGATCGTCTCGAACTCGGTGAACGGCTCGGAGAGCGTGACCTGGAGGGTCAGGTCGTCGATCTTCTTCAGCCCGCTCATCGTCTTGGCCTTCGGCGGTGCGCCCTTCTGCGGGCCGTCGCCGTCAGGGTCCCTGCCGCTCTGGGTGTCGGCATAGCCGTCGATCCGGCTGAAGAAGTAGCCGTTGTTCTGCCCGTTGGGGCCGTAGGCGCCGTAGTTCCACGCGTCGATGTAGTTGTCGACGGTGACCTTCTCGCCGTTGTGGAAGGTGTAACCGGGCTTGAGCTTGATCGTCCAGACCTTGTGGTCCTTGGACTCGATCGACTCGGCGGCGTCCGGAACCGGCTTGAACTCGCTGTCGTAGTTGACCAGTGGCGCGAACAGCGCGGTGATCACCTGGATACCGCTGGAGTCGTTGGTGTTGGTCGGCAGGAGGTGCTGAGGTTCGGCGATCTGGATGCTGACGACCCCGGCCGGGTCGACCTTCGCCGAATCACCGCTGTTGCAGGCGACCAGGCCAGCGGTGGCGACGAGGGGGACGACGGTTCGGGCGATCAGCCTGCGAACCTGCATGGAGCCTCCTTGATGGCACGTGCTCGCGCGCGGGTCGACGCGCCACCGGTCGGGTGACGCAGTGCAACGTCGGCAAAGGTAAGTCAATCGACTGCCCCAGCCCAAACCGGAGGATCACGACGAGGTCACGACGCAGGTCCGCCAGATGTTGCGGGTCAAGCTCTTCGTCTGTTGTGGAACGGACACACTCCGCAAGGTCACGAGTGGGCCGGAAGAAATTATGCCTCAGGATTTGGGGCAAAAAAGCCCGTACCCAAGACCGATATGTCGGAAGAAAGCACCCCGTCCGGCGAGCGATCGACTACCCACTGTGACCGGTGCCCGAGATGGTCTGGTCTACGGGCAACCGCCGCGGTTTCGCGGTACGACGACCCGGGTCCGCTGGCCCGATGGCGGCGCGCCGGCAAAGTTCGCGGGCGCTCCGACCGGCGTGGCGACGTGACCGAGATGCCCGAATTTCCGATCATCGGGGTATGCGACTCCGTATCGCAATTGCCGTATCTGCTGTCCTAACCACACTGATCGGATTCGCCGGAGTCGCCCAGGCGCATGCCGGCCCCAAGGATGACCTCGTCGACGTGGTGCGGCAATTGTTGATCGCGCGCAGCAAGTCGACCAGGGCCGCGGTCGCGCCGGACCCGCAGGTGACCGTCGCGAAGCGGACCAACCGCACCTGGGGCTTCGGCACGGCCGTGCTGCCGGCCCCGAAAGGCGTCGCCGCCTACCCGGAGGGATGGCTGTTCGTCGCCCGCCACGACAAGGACGGCTGGACGGCGGCCCTCGAGGGCGAGACCGCGTTCGCCAACCTCGCCAGCAAGGCGAGCATCCTCAGCGCCGAGGAGCGACGGATCTTCGGCGTCGACCGGAGCCGGACCGAGGCGTCACTCGACCGCCGCACCGGACTGCGCCTGCCGTGGGCGATCGGCCAGACCTGGCGCCTGACCGGGGGTCCGCACCCGATGAACGGCGGCCCGCGCAGTTCGATCGACCTCTCCGGCGGCGACGGGCGGGTGCTCGCGGCCCGCGCCGGGCTCGCGTACACGATGTGCTCGTCCGGCACCGGATGGCTCCGGGTGATCCACGACCGCGGGTACGCGACCGACTACTACCACCTCTCCGGCAACATCAAGGCCAGCGGCAAGAAGGTCGACGAGGGCGACTTCCTCGGCAACATCGGCAACGACGTGACCTGTGGTGGCTCGTCGACCGGCGCGCACGTGCACTTCGCGCTGCGCTACAACAACAAGTACGTGGCCATCGACCGGTACGCGATCGGCAAGTGGGTGATCCGGCAGACGGGCGGCGACTACGCGGGGTACGCGCTGCACGGCTCGACCAAGGTCAACGTCGGCGGCGGCCTCTACAACTACGGCAGGCTCGGCTTCCGGCAGGCGATCGTCGACACCAACGGCGGCGGCAACATCAACCGGCGCAAGGGCCCAGGCTCCGGGTACGCCGTGGTCGGCAAGACCCCCGACGGCACCACGGTCGACATCGCGTGCTCGGCCAACGGGACCACGCACACCGGGCGCGACGGCTACTCGACGAAACTGTGGAACAAGCTCACCGACGGGAGTTGGGTCAGCGACGCGTTCCTCTGGACCGGCCGCAGTGACCCGCTCAACGGCTGGTGCCCCTGAGCCGGAAACCCCTGACCGGCGCTGATACGGTCGCGGGAAATCTGCCGGTAACAGGGAGTTGAGACGACCATGGGCAAGAAGGTCACCGTCGTCGGTGCCGGTTTCTACGGCTCGACGACGGCGCAGCGGCTGGCCGAGTACGACGTGTTCGAGACCGTCGTGCTGACCGACATCATCGACGGCAAGCCCGAGGGTCTCGCCCTCGACATGAACCAGTCCCGGCCGATCGAGGGCTTCGAGACCCAGGTCGTCGGCGTCACCACCGGCACCGACGGCTCCGGCTACGAGCAGATCGCCGGTTCCGACATCGTGGTGATCACCGCCGGCCTGCCCCGCAAGCCGGGCATGAGCCGGATGGACCTGCTGGAGACCAACGCCAAGATCGTGCGGGGCGTCTCCGAGCAGGTCGCCCGGCACGCGCCGGACGCCGTCGTGATCGTGGTGTCCAACCCGCTCGACGAGATGACCGCGATGGCGCAGCTGGCCACCGGCTTCCCGAAGAACCGGGTGCTGGGCCAGGCGGGCATGCTCGACACCGCGCGGTTCAGCAACTTCGTCGCCGAGACACTGGCCGTCCCGGTCGGCACGGTGAAGACGCTGACGCTGGGCTCGCACGGCGACACCATGGTGCCGGTGCCCTCGCAGTGCACGGTCAACGGCAAGCCGCTGTCCGAGCTGCTGCCCGCCGAGAAGATCGACGAGCTGGTCGTCCGCACCCGCAACGGCGGCGCCGAGGTGGTCGCGCTGCTCAAGACCGGCTCCGCCTACTACGCCCCGTCGGCCGCGGCCGCCCGGATGGCGAAGGCGGTCGCCGAGGACAGCGGCGCGGTGCTGCCGGTCTGCGCCTGGGTCGACGGCGAATACGGCATCTCCGGCGTCTACCTCGGCGTCGAGGCCGAGATCGGGGCCGGCGGCGTGAAGCGGGTCGTCGAGACCGACCTCACCGAGTCGGAGCGGGCCGCCCTGGGCGAGGCCGCCGAGGCCGTCCGCGCCAAGCAGGGCGACGTCGCCAGCCTCTGAGATCGCGAGGGAAGGGCCCCTTGTCAACGCTCGGCGTTGATAAGGGGCCCTTCCCTCGTTCAGGTCAGCTCGACGAACGGGTCACCGAGGTGTGGGACCGCGAGTGCGGCGCGTCCGTCGCGGGCGGCCAGGTCCCGCAGCAGCGCCATGCGGGTGGTGCGGGCCACGTCCGGATCCATCTCGTGCGCGTAGGCCGTCTCCGGCGCGACCAGCTGCACGGCGTGCACCAGGAGGTCGCCGGTGATCAGCACGGTGTCGGCGGCGGCCTCGACCAGCACCGACTGGTGGCCGGGCGTGTGACCCGGGGTGTGGATCACCCGCAAACCCGGCGCGAGCCGGTGTTCGCCGTCGACCGCGTCGAGTTGACCGGCGGCCCGCAGCGGGTCCAACAGGTAGGGGCCGGCCGGAGACGCGTATTCCTCGATGGCCTTGATCTCGGTCTGCTGCATGACGTAGCGCGCGTTGGCGAAGAACGGCCTGCCGGCCCGCACGGCCCAGCCGATGTGGTCTGTGTGCAGGTGGGTCAGCACGACGGTGTCGACCTCGTCGGGGTGGATGCCGGCCTCGTCGAGCGCGGCCGGCAGCCGGCCGGGAACCGGTGCCCAGGTCGCGGCGGGAGAGTCGGCCGGGCCGATGCCCGTGTCGACGATCACCGTGCGCCGGCCGAGGCGGACCGCGAAGCAGCGGAAGCGCAGCAGCCACTCACCGCCGGCGGTCACGCTCGCCGGATCGGTTTCGTCGGCTTTGCGCCAATCATCCGGTGTTGCGGTGGGAAATGCCTTCGTTCGGGAGTCAAAGAAGGGACCTTCACCGTCGGACAAGGCGACGATCGTGACTTCTCCGACCTGGCGCTGGAGGGGCATCGCCCGATGGTCCCACGGTGCGGGCCGTGCCGAGGCCCCCTCCTCGGCTGCACTTCGGTCCTGCAGTACGCTCGTACTGCTAACGAGAAGTCCGAGAGGAGCGCCGGCCGATGGCCAAGATCAAGGTAGCGAATCCGGTCGTCGAGCTCGACGGCGACGAGATGACCCGGATCATCTGGAAGCAGATCCGCGAGCAGCTGGTGCAGCCGTACCTCGACGTCGACCTCGAGTACTACGACCTGTCGATCCAGCACCGCGACGCGACCGACGACCAGGTGACCGTCGACGCGGCCAACGCCATCAAGCGGCACGGGGTGGGCGTCAAGTGCGCGACCATCACGCCCGACGAGGCGCGGGTCGAAGAGTTCGGCCTGAAGAAGATGTGGCGCTCGCCCAACGGCACCATCCGCAACATCCTCGGCGGCGTCGTGTTCCGCGAGCCGATCGTGATGTCCAACGTGCCGCGGCTGGTCCCCGGCTGGACCAAGCCGATCGTCATCGGCCGTCACGCCCACGGTGACCAGTACAAGGCCACCGACTTCGTGGTGCCCGGCCCCGGGCGCGTCACGATCACCTACACCCCGGCCGACGGCTCCGAGCCGATGGAGTTCGACATCGCCGACTTCCCCGGCGGCGGCGTGGCCATGGGCATGTACAACTTCGACGACTCGATCCGCGACTTCGCTCGGGCGTCGTTCCGGTATGGCCTGGAGCGCAACTACCCGGTCTACCTGTCGACCAAGAACACGATCCTGAAGGCCTACGACGGCCGCTTCAAGGACCTGTTCCAGGAGGTCTTCGACGCCGAGTTCAAGGAGGCCTTCGCGGCCGCCGGCATCACCTACGAGCACCGGCTGATCGACGACATGGTCGCGGCGGCGCTCAAGTGGGAGGGTGGCTTCGTCTGGGCCGCCAAGAACTACGACGGCGACGTGCAGTCCGACACCGTGGCGCAGGGCTTCGGCTCGCTGGGCCTGATGACCTCGGTGCTGATGACCCCCGACGGCCAGACCGTCGAGGCCGAGGCCGCGCACGGCACGGTCACCCGGCACTACCGCCAGTGGCAGAAGGGCGAGAAGACGTCGACCAACCCGATCGCGTCGATCTTCGCCTGGACCCGCGGCCTCGCGCACCGGGGCAAGGTCGACAACACCCCGGCGGTCACCGACTTCGCCAACAAGCTGGAGCGGGTCTGCATCGAGACCGTCGAGGGTGGGCAGATGACCAAGGACCTGGCCCTGCTCATCTCCCGCGACGCACCGTGGCTGACCACCGACGAGTTCATGAACGCGCTCGACGAGAACCTGGCCCGCAAGATCGGCTGATGTTCTTGCTCAAGAGGCCCACCCGCGCTGCGCTCGGGTGGGCCTCTTGGCATGCTGGGCCGCATGGAATCCGGTTCGACGTTCAACGGTGAGCGGTTCGCGGTCGACGACTGGGCGCTGGATTCGCTGGAGCGGATCACCTTCTCGGGGTGCGCGTTCGACGAGGTCGATCTCACCGAGGCCGTGCTGTCCGGGTGCCAGTTCGTCGAATGCGACCTGTCGCGGGTCAAGTTCAGCAGCGCGGTGCTCACCCGGTGCGCGCTGTTGCGGTGCGCGATCCGCAAGTCCGCGTTCTTCAACGCCTCGCTGGACGACTGCAAGCTGACGGGTACGACGTTCGACGACTGCGACCTGCGCCCGTTGACCGTCACCGCCGGCGACTGGTCCTTCGTCGTGGCCCGTGGCGCGAAGCTGGCCGGCGTCTCGCTCGCGGGCGTGAAACTGCGGGACGCCGACTTCAGCGACGCCGACCTGACCAAGTGCGACCTACGCGGCGCCGACCTGACCGGCGCCCATCTGCGCCAAGCGCTGCTGAAAGGCGCCGACCTGCGCGGCGCCGATCTGAGCGGCGTCCGGCTGAACGAGGTCGACCTGACCGGAGTCAAGATCGACCTCGCGCAGGCGGCAATGGTGGCCGCCAACTACGGCGCCATCGTCACGGCTTGAGTCGTGGCGAGACGGCCCGCGTTGGTGGGTCGGCGCGACAGTGAGATCGTTTTCTGATGGAACCGCTGATCGCCGTGCCGTCCGGCCGGGTCACCCTGTCCGACCGGCGCACCGAGCGCCGCTGGGACGTCGACCTCGAGCCCTACCTGCTGGCCGCGTTTCCCGTCACCCAGGCCGCGTACGCGACCGTCACCGGTGAGCGGCCGAGCGCCGCGGCGCCCGGAGAGCGCCTGCCCGTCGAGAGCGTCTCGTGGTGGGACGCGGTCCGGTTCTGCAACGGCCTCTCGGCGCGCGAAGGGCTGACGCCGGCCTACCGGGTCGACGGCGAAGACGTCTCGTGGGACCGGGCCGCGGACGGCTACCGGCTGCCGACCGAGGCCGAGTGGGAGCACGCCTGCCGCGCCGGCACGACCGGGCCCCGTTACGGGCCGCTCGACGAGATCGCCTGGTACCGCGGCAACTCCGGCGACCGGATCCACGAAGTCGGCGGCCGGCAGTCCAACGCGTGGGGCTTCTACGACATGCTCGGCAACGTGTGGGACTGGTGCTGGGACATCTACGACGCCGAGGTCTACGGCAGCTACCGCGTCCTGCGCGGCGGTGGCTGGTTCGACGAGCAGTGGAGCTGCCGGGCCTCGGTGCGGCGGCGCAGCCACCCGACCTTCCGGGTCGACGACGTGGGGTTCCGGGTCGCCCGTACCGACCACGCTTGAAAACCGTACGTACGTATTGTTGAATCGGGAGCATGATCCTCCCGGCTCCCGGTACGCCGCGCGTGCTGATGTTCGCCACGCTCGTCAACACCGTGGGCAACGGTGCCTACCTGGCGACCAGCGCGCTGTTCCTGACCCGTTCCGTCGGCCTGACCCCGGGCCAGGTCGCGGCCGGCCTGAGCCTGGCCGCGCTGGCCGGGATCGTGCTGACCACGCCGATGGGCTCGCTCGCCGACCGGCGCGGGCCCAAACAGGTGCAGATCGTGGCGCTGCTGGTGCTGGCGGCCTGCTTCGCGGCGTTGACCCAGGTGCACTACCTCTGGTCGTACGCCGTTGTCGCGTCGGTCATCGCAGTCGCCAACGCGACGGTGAAGGCCTCGACCGGCGCGATGATCGCGGGCGCGGTGCCGCCGGCCGAGCGCGTGCGCACCCGGGCCTTCATCCGGTCGACCAACAACGCAGGCATCGCCCTCGGCACCGCGCTCGGCGCCGTCCCACTTCTGCTCGACAGCCGCGCCGGTTACCTGGCGGTGCTGCTCGGCAACACGGTCACGTTCCTGGCCGCGGCCGCGGTGGTGAGCCGGGCCGCAGCCGTCGATCCGGTGGTGCGCCCGGCCGGCATCTCCCGGCTGGCCGTCGTGCGTGACCGGCCGTTCGTGGCTTTCGTGCTGATCGACGGCCTGGTCGCCGCCCTCTACAACGCGTTGCTGAGCCTGGCGCTGCCGCTGTTCCTGCTGGCCTACACCCACGCGCCGGCGTTTCTGGTCTCGGCGGCGCTGCTTATCAACACCGTCGGCTGCGTCACCCTCCAGGTCTGGATCTCCCGCGGCACCCACACCGCGCTGGACGCCGTCCCGGTCAGCCGGCGCGGCGCGCTGCTCGTGGCCGCCTCCTGCGTCCTCTTCGGACTGAGCGCCGGGCGTGGGGCCAGGCTGGTCGCCGTGCTGGTGCTGGCGGCCGCGGTGGTCCACGTGATCGGCGAACTGTGGCTGTCGAGCGGCACGTTCGCAGTCGTCTTCGACCTGGCCCCCGACTGGGCCCAGGGTCAGTACCAGGGCGCGCTGCAGACCGGACGCCAGATCGGCGACATGCTCGCTCCACCGCTGCTCACCGCGCTGGTAATAGGCCTGGGCGAACCCGGCTGGCTGGCCCTGGCAGCGATCTTCGCGGCGGCCGGCCTGGTCTACCCACCGATCGTCCGCTGGGCCCTCCGGCCGGCGTTGCCGGCAGGTCAGCAGGTTCCTGTCGCGGCCTGCTACCCCGCCAAGTGATCGACACCTCGGTGCGAGATCGATCAGTGCTGTCGACCAGCGGGCCAGGTGCCAGGCTCGGCGAGCTCGATGATGTTGCCGAGGTTGTCGGTGATGAACGCGATCCGCTGACCGATCTCTGCTACCTCCATGGGGCCACCGATCGTTTCCACGTCGAGGTCGCGCAGCTGGGAGAGGGCCGCGTCAAGATGTTCGACGGCGATGCAGAAGTGGTGCAGGCGCGCCGGGTCCATGCTCGTCAGGACGTCATCGGTCGGCGCCTGACGGTTCGATGCGCCTGCCAGGATCTCGATCTTGACGTCACCGCTGACGATATAGACAAACGTCGTGCCGTGGGAATCGAACCGCTGGTCAACGGTGAAGCCGAGCTTGCTCGAGTACCAACCGACGGTGGCGTCAAGGTCCTCGGCAGTCACGCTGATGCCGACATGGTCGTGGGAGAGAGAAATACTCATGCGACCGAGGTTCTCCGACGGTCGCGCCCGCAACCAGAGACGGGTCGACGGTAGGAACAGGGGTACCACCCTCGACTGGGCGGTCAGGAGCGACAATCAACGGTGTGACTACGGAAGAGACGACGCTGGGTGCGACGTTGCGCGCCTGGCGCGACCGTATGTCTCCAGCAGCGGCAGGGCTGCCCAATGGGCGCGCGCGCCGGGCAAAGGGACTGCGTCGGGAGGAGCTGGCAGAACTCGCCGGGATCTCGGTCGACTACGCCGTGCGTCTGGAGCAGGGGCGGTCCACGACCCCATCGGCGCAGGTGGTCGCCGCACTCGCACGCGCCCTGCAGCTCACGGACGCCGAACGAGAGCATCTCTATTGGCTGGCCGGTCTTGTTCCGCCGTCCCACGCGGAGATCCCCGACCACATCCCCCCAGGTCTTCGCCGCCTCGTCAACCGACTGGATGACACCGCCGCCGCGGTTTTCGCCGCCGACTGGCAGATGATCTGGTGGAACCGCGGCTGGGCGGCGCTCCTGGGCGACCCATCGGCGACGCCGTCCCAGCTACGCAACTTCGCTCGCGACACCTTCCCGATCGACGGCGAGGGTCCACGCCTGTCGCACTGGCCTGTGACCTCGCTCGCTCAAGACACAGTTGAGTCGGCCGTCGTGTCCGACCTGCGCCGTGCGACGGGACGCTTCCCGGACAGCAACCGGCTGACCGACCTGATCCAGGTACTCAAAACGGGCAACGAACGCTTTGCCGAGCTGTGGGCCTCCGGCGCGGTCGGTGCACATCGCGAGGACCACAAGATCGTCCAACATCCCACGGCCGGCCCGATCGCGGTGGACTGCGACGTGATCACCGACGGCGACGCGGAACGGAAGATCGTCATCCTCACGGCGGCCCCGGACACCGAAGACGAGACCAAGTTCCGACGGGCGCTCCTGTCATGGGTCCCCGACCCGGCAAGGGCGGCCGACACAGAGCCCGAGGGCTCGACTCCTTTACCTTCCGCGCGACGCTGACCCACGGAGGACCCGCGTTGACCGACTTCGCCGCCATTCCGACGACGACGCTGGCCGACCTGGTTGGCCGCCCGCAGGTGCTCGATTCCGGCGTTCGGCCACTGTGGACGCCGGTGCCGCGGATCGCCGGCCCGGCGTTCACGGTCCGTTGCCCGGCGGGCGACAACCTGATGCTGCACGCCGCGATCTACCGCGCCGCTCCCGGCTCGATCATCGTGGTCGAGGCCGGCGACGTCGACTACGCGGTGGCGGGCGGCAACGTCTGCGCCGTGGCCCACCGCCGCGGCATCGCGGGGTTCGTCGTCGACGGCGTGATCCGCGACCTGGCCGAGGTGCGCGAGACGGGCTTCCCGGTCTTCGCCCGCGGCGTCATCCCGATTCCCGGCACGAAGGCGGCGGTCGCGCCCCTGAACGCCCCGATCTATTGCGGCGGCGCCCTCGTCAACCCGGGCGACACGGTGGTGGCCGACGAGGAGGGCATCGTGGTCGTGCCGCAGGCCCGGCAGGAGCAGATCCTCCGCGACGCACGGGCAAAACTCGCCAAGGAATCGGAGGAGTCACTCGACGATTGGGAAAACGCCCACCGCGCCCGCATCGACGCCCTCCTGCGCGACGGTGGTTTCACCGAGACATAGGCGCTGCCCGGCCGGCCTTGTCGTGACCGCACGCCGCGACGACGCTGGAGCCCAGGCCGGTGCGCTGGTAGAGGACCCGCCGTCCGCTGCGCCAGCAGGTCACCAGGCCGCCGCGACGCAGGATCGCGAGATGGGAGCTCACGGTGGGTGGGCTCAGGCCGATCGTGCGAGCCAGATCGGTCGTCGACCGCGGCAGGTGGAGGGCGACGAGAAGTTCCGCGCGGGTACGCCCCAGCAGCGCGCCGAGCGCATCCTCCTCCTCGGCCGGGATGGCACTGCCGTCCTGCCACCACGAGCCGATGCCGCGGGCACCGTAGGTCAGGCTCGGGTCCCCGGCGAGGCCGAACTCGATCCAGAGGTGCGGCCAGATGAACACGCACGGGACCAGCGTGAGGCCGCCGCCGTGTAGATCGCCCTCGGTGCGGCTGGCGACCCGGATCGCGTGCTCGTGCAGCTCGATCGACGGATGCAGGTCGGCCATGAGATCCGCGATGCCGCCCCGGGTGAGCTTGCCAGCGCGGTAGGCGACATCGGCGTCCAGGACCGCGCGCAACCGCGGCCAGTAGGGTGCCACGCCGACCCGCCAGTAGTGCTCGAGCGCGCGCGCCACGTGCGGCGGACCGTCCGCGCCAAGGTCGATGAGTCGGCGCGCGGCGGCCGACAGACCGTGGCCGCCGTGAGCCTGCGTCAACTCACTCGCGAAATGGGGCACCGGCCAGTCGGCGACGAGCTGGAGCTGCTGCTCGATCGTTGTCGTCGTCGCCGTCGCGCCCACGAACAGGAACTCGGCGATGTGTCCCCCCGGCGGGACGACCGCGTTGAGCAGCTCGCGGTCGACCCGCCCGAGGTCCGAGCGGACGCGCTCGTACCAGCCGCGGTGCGGCGGCTGGATGGTGCCAGAATTGATCATGTAGAGGCTCTTGGCCGTTTCGGCCAGCGGCGAATAGGCGAAGCGCATTCGCGCCAGGGCGGCCGGGTTGAGCCGGAACCGGATCATCAGGACAGAGTTTCGCACATGTCTTCTACGGTGCCCCGATTCTTGGTGAACTGCCGGGTTCCATCCGGGTTCGCGACGAGCACATGGTTGCCCGAAACCAGGTAGATGCCCGGGGCCGGACTACCGGCGAAGATGGGCGCGATGCCGTTGCCGTAGAAGACGAACGTCGTGCTCCCATCGCCGGCGTGGGTCGCCCGCAGGGTGCCGGAGGCGTCGCGCCGCGCCGACACCCCGGTCTCCACGTTGGAGAACACGACGCCGAGCGGACCGGCCCAGTCCTGCACCTTCGGGCTGCCGTCCGGGAACGTCTCCAGCACCCGGGTGAACTCGTGGTCGTACACGATCTCGCCGTGCAGTTCGAATGAGCAGGCCTCCCCCGCAGGCACGGTGAACGGCGGGGTCCGGAACGGCACCCAGCCCGAGTCTTCGCCGTGCGCGGCATTGGCCGAGGCCGCGCCGGCGGGAGACGCGGCCAGCATCACCGCCGTGCCGAGCACCGCCAGCGCCTTGACAAGTGTCTTCATGCCCTACAGCGTGTGCGGCTCGGTGATCCGCGTCCACGATTAGGTTTCGCTCGAATCGTCATCGGCTCCGAACGTGGCTGGCTACCAGCCCGGCGACCTGGTGACCGAGGTGTGCCCCGTCGACCAGGGACTTGCGGAAGCGGAGCCCGGCCCAGATGCGGGCACCGGTGACGTCGGCGGCGGCCGGCAGACACGGGTAGGTGCGGGTCGTCCCGGCCAGGCGGAGCATCCGGGCGGCGGTGACGGTGCCCTGCCGTCGCTGGGGCGCCGAGACCGCGCAGGGTGCGGCTCCACTGCGTGAAGGTGTTCTCGGCCCAGAACATGGCCGTTTCGGTTTGCGTGGGGCTGCGCACGGTGGAATCGACCCGGCCGTAGGCGGCGACCTCTGCCAGATCCGCAGCGTACTCCCCGCTGGCCAGGGCGCTGGCCGGCGATCCCGCCTTGATCCGGGTCTTTCCCACCTGGTTCACGTGGAGCTCGTTCTCGTCCATCGTCCGAGCCACCGCCGGCTCGGCCGCATGACCGCACCCGTGCGAGGTTGCCAGAATGCGGGCATGGATCTTCAGCTTCGGCCGATTCGACGAGATGATGTTCCCGGGCTGACCGCTCTGCTGGGCCAACTCGGATATCCGACAACCGACGCCGCCGTCCACAAACGACTTGACTATTGGCTCGACGACCGCGCGTCCTGGCTCATCGGCGCGGCCGACGACGACGGGCTGGTGGGCGTCGCGGCATTGCACGTCGCGCCGATGCTCGAGGTGACCGGGAAGCTGGGTCGCCTGCTCGCGCTGGTCGTCGACGAGCGCCGCCGCGGCCGCAGCGTCGGCCGGTCGCTGGTCACCGCGGTCGAAGACCAGGCGCGCGCGGCCGGTTGCGTAAAGCTGGAGGTAACCAGCAGCCGGCACCGGACCAGAACCCACGAGTTCTACCGACAACTCGGCTACGCCGACGTCTGCGCGACCAGTGCCCGCTTCGTCAAGACCCTCTAGCCGCGGCCGCGTTCGTGGTGATGTGGATCAGGCGGTCGCCCTCGGGGGTGCGGTAGTAGAGGACCGAGCGGCCGGCCCGGCGCCGGCGTACGAGTTGCGCCTGGAGCAGGATCTTGAGGTGGTTGCCGACCGAGCCGAGGGCGAAGCCGCTCACCGAGACCAGTTGCGTCGTGCTCATCGGGTTGTCCAGCAGGGTGAGCAGCGTGGCCCGGGCCGGGCCGATCAAGCGGCGCAGCGTGCCCGGTGCGGTCTGGTCGCCCGCGGCCAGCAGGCCGGCGCAGGGGTAGACCACCGAATAGCGGTTCGGCCTGCGCCAGCCGACCCAGCCGCGGGCGCTGGTGCTGGGGATGAACAGGAGTTGGCCGTCGGTCAGGTCGTGCGGCGGATAGTCGTACGCGTTGATCTGTAGTCGACCTTCCCCCAGCCACCGCATGCCGGGGCGCATGTCGTCGAGCGCCGCCGCCCAGCCGCTCGTGCTCAGCCGGCGGGTGCGGGCGATGATGTCGGCCTCGAACGCCCGCTGACGGCGCTGCCAGTCTGGGGCGACAACTCCGGTCCAGACCCAGTCGAGCACCGCGGCGATCCGGTCCGGCAGGTCGGGCACGTCCAGGGTCGGGTCGTCGCCGTGCAGGTCGGCGCGCAGCGCCGCGGGAGCGGCGGTGCGGATGCGGCGCATCTCGTCGTCGAACGTGTGCTCGTCGTCGTCGGGCGGCGGGCAGAGGATGTCGGTCAGCCAGTTGGGCGCCATGGCGCCCTTCACGAACGCGCGACCCACCGGGTCGCCGGCCAGGCGGGCACGGAACGCCGCCCGCTGGTGCGCGGGGCGGGTCAGCTGGCCGGGGCGGTGCGGCCGCCGGTCGGCGAGCACGCCGAGCGTGGCGACGGTCTCGACCAGCGCCGAGGTGCGGAACCGGCTGCCGGCGAGGACGTCGGCGTCGATGAGCCAGATTCCCATGTTTCGCCTCCGCGCGAAACTTTACCGGCGCGACGCGGCAGTGCCGAGACTGGAAACATGATCGAGCGGATGGACCACGTGAGTGTTGTCGTCAACGACCTCGAGGCCGCCAAGGCCTTCTTCGTCGACCTCGGAATGGAGGTGGAGGGCGAGGCGCCGATCGAGGGGCCGTCGGTGGACCGGCTCAACGGGCTCGACGGCATCCGGGTCGACATCGCGATGGTCCGCACGCCGGACGGCCTGGGCCGGCTGGAGCTGACGAAGTTTCATTCCCCAGCGGTGGTCAGCCCCCAGCCGGAGAACGCCCTCCCCAACACGCTGGGCCTGCGCAGCGTCATGTTCACCGTCGACGACATCGACGCCACGGTCGCCGGCCTGCGCGCCCGCGGCGCCGAACTCGTTGGAGAGGTCGTGCGGTACGAGAACAGCTACCGGCTCTGCTACGTCCGGGGCCCCGAGGGGATCATCGTCGCCCTGGCCGAGAAGCTGAGCTGAAGGAGGCACGACCGTGCGACCGGACGAGATCACCGAGGTGCTCAACCGACCCGTCAGCCAGGAGTTGCTGGCCCGCGACCTGACCCGCCTGGCCTACGTGGCCAAGGACGGCACGCCGCGCAACGTGCCGATCGGGTTCAGTTGGAACGGCACCGAGATCGTGATGTGTACGGCGAAGAACGCCCCGAAGCTGCCGTCCCTGCGCCGGAACCCGGCGGTGGCCCTGACCATCGACACCGAGGTGCACCCACCCAAGATCCTGCTTATCCGCGGTCGGGCCGAGCTCGACGTCGTCGACGGCATCCCGGACGAATACCTGGAGATGAACAGCAGCTACACGATGACGCCCGAACAGCGGGTCGAGTGGGAGGCGTCGGTGCGGTCGCTGTACGACGGCATGGTGCGGATCGTGGTCACCCCGACCTGGGCGAAACTTATCGACTTCGAGACGACCCTGCCGACCGCGGTCGAGGAACTGATCCGGCAGCGCGCCGAGCGGGAGCGCGCGACCGGCACCGCCCCGTTGGTCAGTCCACCACCTGGATGATGGTCTTGCCGTGGGTGCGACGGTCGCCGCGGCGGCCGAACGCGGCAGCCGTCTCGGCCAGCGGTCGCACCGCGCCCACGATCACCTTCAGTCGGCCTGCCCGGACGCGCGAAACGAGGTCGGCCAACCGGGCCCGATCCGGTTCGACGACGAAGAACACGGCGCGCCCGTCCTTGGGTGGCACCGCGGGCGGCTGGGCGATGCTCACGACGGTGCCGCCGGAGCGCACCAGACCGGTGGACTTCTCGAGGACCTCGCCGCCGATGACGTCGAGCACCACGTCAACCTCGCCGACGCCCGCCAGGTCGTCGGCGGCCAGGTCGACGAACGTCTCGGCACCGAGGCCGAGCACGAACTCGCGGTCGGCCGCGCGGCCGGCGCCGATTACGCGGGCGCCCACCTCACGCGCGAGTTGCACGGCGATCGAGCCCACCCCGCCCGCGGCGCCGTGGATCAGGACCGTCTGGCCGGTCGTGAGGTGGGCGTGGTCGAACAGGGCCTGCCACGCGGTCAGCCCGGAAATGGGCAGCCCGGCGGCCACGGTGTGGTCGATGTCGGCCGCGAGCGGGGCGAGGTTGCGCGCCTCCACCGCGGTGAACTCGGCCAGCGAACCGTTGCGGGCCCAGTCGGTCAGGCCGCACACCCGCTGGCCCACGGTGAGGCCCGTCGTGCCGTAGCCGAGTTCGGCCACGGTCCCGGAGAGCTCGTGACCCGGAATGCTGGGCGTGCGGTCGTGGCCCGCGCGATCGGTCCACGTCGCCGGCCAGGCCAGCTCGCCGGGAGTGAACCCGGCCGCGTGTACGCGCACGATGACGTCGTTCTCCGCCGTGCTCGGGTAGGGCATGTCGGTCATGGTGAGGCCGCCGACACCTGCGTCGCGGTCGCGTACGGTGAAAGCCTTCATGCTCGACTCCTTTGTAGACGGTTAGCTCGGCCAGGGCGACCCGAGGATGCGGTCGACCGTTGTCGTACGGCGGAAACCGGGAATGAAGTATTCGAGAATGTCGGAGTTGACCGTGCCGTTCGTGGTTTCCGGTCGGTCTTTGAACCCGTCGAACTGGGCCCGGAGAAACTCGTTCTTGAAGTCTCCGCGGGGGTGCGCGGCGAGGATCTCGGCGAGCTGGTCGTGGTCGAGCCCGTCGAGACCGAGGCCGACCACGTCGGTGAGGACGCCGAGTTGGGTGGCCGCGATCTCCGGGGCCATCCGGTGAGGGATGCCCGGCGTGGTGTGCAGCGCGATCGCCGCCCAGACCGTCTCTGCGGCGGCCGTCGAGAAGCCCCGCTCCAGCAGGAATGCGCGGGCGTGGTCGGCGCCGTCGACCTCGAACCGCTGCACGGCCTCGGAAAAGGCGGTGAGCAGGCCGTAATCGTGGAACAGCGCCGAGACGTAGAGCAGTTCCGGGTCGGGCCGCACGGCGAGTTGGCGCCCGTGGATCAGGCCGAAGAAATAGACCCGTCGTGAGTGGTGATACATGAGCGGACTGATCGACTCCCGGACGATCCGGGTCGCCTCAGCGGCCGCGGCAGTCTCAGGAATCTCAATTCCCCCAATGACTTCAGGCATCTCTCCCCCGACTTCGTGAGTGGCTCGACCTCCATGCTGCCCACCAACGGGGGCGTCGCGCAGCCTTAGTCCGGCCAGGAATCCCTCGGATCCGGACATGCGACGCGGGCGTGTTACCAATGAACCGTGCCCGAGCCTCACCGCATCGCGATCCTGGTCTACGACGGGGTGACGCTGCTGGACGTGGCCGGTCCCGCGGAGGTGTTCAAGGAGGCCAACCGGCTCGGCGCCGACTACCGGATGGTGCTGCTGTCGCCGACCGGTGCCGACATCACCTCGAACCTCGGTGTCCGGGTCTCGGTCGACGGCGCCATCCCGGCCGCGCCGGCGTTGGACACGTTCCTGGTGGCCGGTTCCGACCTGTATCCACGCCTGCCGGTCCCCCGCGACCTGGTCGACGCCGCACGGCTGCCGGCGGCGACGGCCGGTCGGGTCGCCTCGGTCTGCACGGGCGCGTTCATCCTCGCCGCCGCGGGCCTGCTCGACGGCAAGCGCGCGACGACGCACTGGAAGGTCACCCACGAACTGGCCGCCCGGTGCCCGACGTGCCGCGTCGAGCCCGACGCCATCTACGTGCGCGACGGCACCACCTTCACGTCGGCCGGTGTGACCGCCGGCATCGACCTGGCGCTCGCGCTGGTCGAAGAAGACCACGGCCCCGACCTGGCGCGCGACGTCGCCCGCTCCCTGGTGGTCTACATGCAGCGCGCGGGTGGCCAATCCCAGTTCTCGGCGCCGTTGCAGGGACCGCCACCCCGCTCGCCGGCGGTGCGCACCGTCACCGACCTGGTGACCGCGAACCCGCGCGGCGACCACTCACTCGCCGAACTCGCGACGCGCCTCAACGTGAGTACCCGGCAACTCACCCGGCTCTTCCACGAGGAGTTGGCCACGACGCCGGCCCGCTACGTGGAGAACATCCGCTTCGACATGGCCCGGGCGCTGCTCGACCAGGGCCACACCGCGACGCAGGCCGCGACCCTCGCCGGCTTCCCGAGCTACGAGAGCATGCGCCGGGTGTTCGCCCGGAAGCTGTCCATCAGCCCTGCCGCCTACCAGCGCCGGTTCAGCACCACCCGCCAGGATTCGGTGGCCTAGGCCGTTGCGGTAAAGGCACCCTTCGGCCGATCCCTTTGTGGACGGGTTCGGTGACATTGTCTCCAGCGTGACAACCACGGGGGCGGCACCGACGAAGGTCCATGCGCTCGAGCCGGCAGTGTTGCCGAGCCCGGCGCCGAGACGAACGAGCCGCTGGCCAGCGGTCCTGCGTCACGAGTGGACACTGGCGTCGCTCGGGTCGATCGTCCTGGCCGCGCTGGTGACCTGGCCGACACTGCGCCATCCCACCCAGACGATCCCGTCCGACACCGGCGACCCGACCATGCA
This sequence comes from Asanoa sp. NPDC049573, assembly GCF_040676615.1. Classification (NCBI taxonomy): domain Bacteria; kingdom Bacillati; phylum Actinomycetota; class Actinomycetes; order Micromonosporales; family Micromonosporaceae; genus Asanoa; species Asanoa sp. NPDC049573. The sequence continues at coordinate 380,700 of NZ_JBFAPI010000003.1, read as the reverse complement.
GGCCTGGCAGATGGCCTGGTCGGGGCACGCGCTGCGGACCGACCCGGCGGCCCTGTGGCAGGCCAACGCGTTCTTTCCCGAGCCCAACAGCTTCGCCTTCACCGACACCTTGCTGGGGTACGCGCCCGCCGGTCTGCTCGGCACCGGCCCGGTCGCCGCCCTCCTGCGCTACAACATCGTCTTCGTGCTCGTGTTCGCGCTGGCGTTCGTCGGCGCCTACGCGCTGGTCCGCCAGCTCGGCGCCGGCCGGCTCGGCGGCGCGGTCGCGGGGGCCGCGTTCGCCTACGCACCCTGGCGGCTCGCCCAGTCCGGCCATCTCCAGGTGCTCTCGACCGGCGGGATCGCGCTGGCCCTGGCCATGCTCGCCCGCGGGCACGGCTGGTCGCTGCGAAACGGTTACCGGCCCGAGCGGGCCCGCCCGGGCTGGGTGATCGCCGGCTGGTGCGTCGCCGCCTGGCAACTGTCGCTGGGCTTCGGCATCGGCGTCCCCTTCGGGTACGCGCTGGCGTTCGCCTGCGTAGCCGCGATCGGCGCGTGGCTATGGCACCGGCCCCCGCTGACCCGGCGGCTGCTGCTCGCCGACGGCGCCGGGCTCGCGGTTTTCCTCGCCGTCGCCGCCTTCATGGCCCGCCCCTACCTGCTGGTCGCCGAGCAGTTCCCCTACGCGCGGCGCAGTTGGGAAGACTTGCAATGGGCCTCGCCGCCGCTGCGTGGCTTCTTCACCTCGCCGAGCACCTCGATGCTGTGGGGCGACCTGCACGCCGGCGCCCGCGCGGCACTGGGCCACCGGGGCGAGACGTCGCTGCTGCCCGGCTTCACCCTCTACGCTCTCGCGGCGCTGGGGCTCGTGCTGTCTGTTTGGACGGTCCGGCAGCGCTTGCTGCTCACCGCGGGCGTGGTCGCCAGCATCGTGCTCGGGATGGGCACGGAAGGGCCGGCGGGCGGCCGCTTCACCTACGGCCTGCTCTACGCGCTGCCCGGGTTCGACGGCATCCGTACCCCCGGCCGGCTCGTGATCTGGACGACGCTGCTGCTCGGGGTGCTCGCGGCCGGAGCCGTCACGGCGGCCGTCAGCCGCGTGGGCCGCGTACGCCTGGCGCTCGCGGTGTTGCCCCTGCTCGTCGTGGCCGAAGGGCTGAACACCACGCAACACCCGGTGGTGCCGACCGCGCCGCCGGCCCTGGCCACCGCGCCGGCACCGATGCTGGTGCTGCCCAGCGGCGCGACGATCGACGGCATCCCGATGTTGTGGGCCACCGACCGCTTTCCCGCGATGGTCAACGGCGCGGCCGCGTTCACACCGCAACGGCAGAACGAAGTCCGCCACGCGATGGAACATTTCCCCAGCCCGGAAGGCGTTGCCCTGTTGCGGGCAACGGGCGTACGCGGCGTTGTCGTGGTGCGTGACGCGGTCAACGGGACGCCCTACGAGGGAACCCTGGTGGGCGGCACCGGCGGCCTGCCGATGCGCCGCGTCGACACACCCGAGGCAGTGGTCTACCTGATCGACCCGTGAGGGCCCGACGAGGTCCAGCCCTGCTGGCGTAGGCGTTCGATGCCGTCGAGCAGCAGGTCGAGCGCGAACTCGAACTCGAACTGGTCGTCGCAGCCCTGTCCGACGACCGACGTGTCGTCGTGTGACGCCGCCGTCGCGATCGCCGCCAGGTGCGGGAAGCGGGCGGCGGCCTCGGCCGGGAAGTCCGCCGGCGGTGTGGGATCGGCCGCGCCCGAGCGGCCGGCGCGCCGGGAGTCGTCGAACAACTCCTGGCTGAAGCCGAGCATCCGGCTGCCCATCGCGTGCATCACGTGGTGGGCCAGGTCGGTGGAGAACCCGCCGTCGCGGAGAATGCCGACCATCGTGTTGAGGTAGTCGAGGACCGCGGGCGTCGCCTGGTTGCGCGCCTCGATCGCGAGCGGCGCCCAGGGGTGGCGCAGCAGCACCTCGCGGGCCGAGAGGATGCGCGCGCGGAGAACCGGCTGCCAGCCGGGCCCGGGCCGCGGTGGGTCGATCTCGCCGACCACCACGTCGATCATGCCGTCGAGCAGTTCGTCCTTGTTGGCCACGTGTTTGTAGAGGGCCATCGGCACCACGCCCAGGTCCTGGGCGAGGCTGCGCATGCTGAACGACTCGATCCCGGCCTGGTCGGCGAGGGCGACGGCGGCCCGCAGGACGCGATCTCTGCTCAGCGGCGTCCGGCGCAGCGCCTGCGCCTGCTCAGCCATCACGACAAAACCCTAACCGCCTTGACAGGTGTACGCCGTACACCTACCGTCATTTCCTAGGAGGTGTACACCGTACACCCGGGGAGGGAGTCATGAAGGCGATCGTCCAGGATCGATACGGCCCGCCGGAGACGCTCACGCTCGCCGAGGTCGACCAGCCCGTGCCCGCAGCCGGCGAGGTGCTCGTGCGGGTCGAGGCCGCGGCGCTCAACGCGTACGACTGGCATGTCATGCGGGGTGACCCCCGGATGGCGCGCCTCTCGATGGGCCGGTCGGCACCGCGCGCCCGGATCCGCGGCCGCGACTTCGCCGGCCGGGTCGAGGCCGTCGGCACCGGCGTCAGCCAGCTACGACCGGGCGACGCCGTCTTCGGCGACCTCGGCGAGGCCGACGGCGCGTTCGCCGAATACGTGTGCGTGCCCGAGACCCTGGTCGCCCGCCGGCCCGCCAACCTGACGCCGCAGCAGGCCGCCGCCCTGCCGCTGGCCGGCGTCACCGCGCTCCTGGGGCTGCGCGGCGTCAGGCCCGGCCAGCGCGTGTTGATCAACGGCGCGTCCGGCGGCGTCGGCACCCTGGCCGTGCAACTGGCCAAGGCACTCGGGGCGACCGTGACCGCGGTGTGCAGCACCCGCAACGTCGACCTGGTGCGCTCCCTCGGCGCCGATCACGTCGTCGACTACACCCGCGCCGACTTCGCGGCCGGTGGCGAGCCGCACGACCTCGTCTTCGACCTGGTCGGCAACCGTTCGCTGACGGCCCTGCGGCGGGCGCTGACGCGGGCGGGGACCCTGATGCTCTCCGGCGGCGGCGTCTACCGCGGCGGCAGCCTGGTCGGCCCGGTCTGGCTGATCGCCCGCGGCCGCTTGCTGGCGCCGTTCGTCCGGCAGCGCATCGCGATCCTCACCACCGCACCCGACCGGCGCCATCTCGAGACGCTGCGCGCCCACGCGGAGGCCGGCCGCCTCACGCCGGTCATCGACCGCACCTATCCGTTGCACGAGGCGCCCGACGCGATCCGTTACCTGGAAACCGAGCACGCGCGGGCGAAGGTGGTCATCACGGTGGGTGCCGCGTGACCCGGGCCTGGCGGCTGCCCGCGGCCCTGGTGCTGCTCAGCCTCGTACCGGTCGTCGCCGGTTCACTGCGGCTGGTCGAGGTCGCCGGCGGCACCCAGTCGCTGTCGACCAACCCGCGCGTCGACGCCTCGCCGGCGCCCGTCGTGGTGCACATCCTCGCCGCGGCCCTCTACGCGTTCCTCGGCGCGTTCCAGTTCTCCGCCCGGCTGCGTCGCCGCCGGCCGGGCTGGCACCGCGTCTGCGGGCGAGTGCTGGTCGGGACCGGGCTGGGCGTCGCCGGCTCCGCGCTCTGGATGACCCTGTACTACCCCGGTGCTCCCGGCGGCGACCTGCTGTGGGGGATCCGCCTCGTGGTCGGGTCGGCCATGGCCGCCGCCATCGTGCTGGGCTTCGCCGCCATCCGCCGCCGCGACATCGCCGCCCATCGCGCCTGGATGATCCGGGCCTACGCGCTCGCCGTCGGCGCCGGCACCCAGGTGTTGACGCAGGGCATCGGCGAGCCGCTGTTCGGCACCAGTGACCTCAGCACCGCCCTCTCGGTGGGGTCGGGCTGGGTGGTCAACGCGATCGTCGCCGAATGGGCCATCCGGCGCTCGTCGCCTGCCGGGCCGCGGCGCCGCGCGCCGGCCACCCGACGCGCGGACCCGGCGGCTTCATCCTGAACGCGCGGACGACACGCTCAGCCGGCGGGAAGGCGCCTGGCTGCGGGCCGGGGCCCGGCAACGGATTCCGGGCCCCGCCCGCGGGCCTGGGCCTGCCTCGTGGATCAGGGTGGTGCTCCGTCCGGGCCCGGCGGAATGCCGGCATCGTCCACGAGACAGGCCCGGCACGCCGTCCGGGACCGGCGGAATGCCGGCATGGTCCACGAGACAGGCCCTAAGCCGCCGTGACGACCACGGGAACGGGTCGCAGGATGACCCGCACCGCCGTGCCCGGCGGCAGGTCGGGCAGCCGGGCGCTGGCCAGTTGGGCGACGACGATGGTCTCGTCCGGGAGCGCGGCGGTGACCCGGGCCGTCGGGCCGAGGAAGCTCACTGCGACCACCCGGCCGGTGCCGGCCGGATCGGCCGTCACGTCGACCGACTCCGGGCGGACCAGCGCGGTGACCGCACCATTGTGGACGGTGGCCGCGTCGACCAGCGGCAGCTTGGTGTCGAGCACCTCGACCACGTCGCCGGTGACCCGGCCGGGCAGCCGGTTGCTCAGGCCCACGAACTCGGCGACGAACGGCGTCGCCGGGCTCCGGTAGATGTCTTCCGGCGAACCGATCTGCTCGAGCCGGCCGGCGCGCATCACGCCGACCCGGTCGGCGATGGCCAGCGCCTCCTCCTGGTCGTGGGTCACGAACAGGGTGGTGGTGCCCACCTCGAGCTGGATGCGGCGGATCTCCTCGCGCAGCTGCACGCGGACCTTCGCGTCGAGCGCCGACAGCGGCTCGTCGAGCAGCAGCACCTGGGGCTGGAACGCGAGCGCCCGCGCGAGCGCGACGCGCTGCTGCTGACCGCCGGACATCTGCTGCGGATAACGGTCGGCGTGCGCGCCGATGCCGACCAGCTCGAGCATGTCGCGGGCCCGCTGGCGGCGGGTCGCCGCGTTCTGGCGCCGCAGCCGCAGGCCGAACTCGACGTTCTCCACCGCGGTCAGGTGCGGGAAGAGGCTGTAGGCCTGGAACACCATGCCCATGTCGCGCCGGTTGGCGGGCACGTTCGCGACGTCCTTGTCGCCCACCATGATGCGGCCCGAGTCGGCGTCTTCGAGGCCGGCCAGGATCCGCAACGCCGTGGTCTTGCCGCAACCCGACGGGCCGAGCAGGGCCACCAGCTCGCCCGGTGCCATGTCGAGATCGAGCCCGTCGAGGGCGTGTACGCCACCGAACTGGCGGCGTAGCCCGTCGAGGCGCACTCCGACGCTGTTGGACATCACGATGTCTTCCTTTCCCGATGGCGCCTGCGACCGGCGAAGGAGAGCAGGAACAGCAGAACGAACGCGAGCACCAGCGCCGCGAGCGAGACCGCGACGGACATCTGCGCGCTGCTCTTGCCGAGCTGGTTGATGGCGACCTGGATGTTGTCGCGGTTGAGCAGGGACGCGATGGTGAACTCACCGAGCACCAGGGCGACGGTCAGGAACGCGGCGGAGAGCACGGCCGAACGGATATTGGGCAGCACCACCCGCCACATGACCGTTGCCCAGCTGGACCCGAGGCTCCGGGCGGCCTCCGAGAGCGTCCGCACGTCGATCGCCGACAGGCCCGCGTCGATGGCGCGATAGGCGAAGGGCAGGGCGAGGATGGTGTACGCGAACATCAGCGTCCACGACGACCCGCCGACGAAGTAGACGACCCAGGCGTACACCGGTGCCAGGCCGACCACGAGCACGATGGCGGGCACCGTCAACGGCAGCAGGCTGATGAACTCGACCAGCCGCCTGATCCGGGGCAGCCGCAGGCGCACCCAGACCACGGTCGGCACCAGCAGCACCAACGTCAGCGCGACCGAGAGCAGCACCAGCCAGAACGAGGCCTTCATGCCGGTCCACAGGATCGGATAGGCCTCCCCGAGCGCGGGCCAGTCGAAGAAGACCCGCCAGGTCTCCCACGACAGGCTGTCTCCCGGGCCGCGGGTGGTGAACTCGAGCATCGCGAAGAGCGGCAGCACGAACAGCACCGCCAACACGGTGACGACGATCCAGCGCAGGACGCGCTGCCGGCGGGCGCGCCGCTTCCTCAGTCCAGCCATCGGGTCGTCCTTCGCTGTAGCAGGCCGTAGAGCCACATGACGAGCGCGACGACGACGACCATGCCCAGCGCCATCGCCTTGCCGAGGTTCTCGCGGCCGAGGAGCACCTCGCTGGTCAGCGCGGAGCGGATCTGCAGCGGCACGATGGGGCTGCCCTGGCTGACCAGCGCGGCGGCCGTCGCGTAGGCCGAGAAAGCGTTCGCGAACAGCAGCAACGTCGAGCCGAGGAACGCGGGCGCCAGCAGCGGGCCCGCGACGTGCCGCCAGTAGTACCAGGTCGACCCGCCGAGGCTCTCCGTCGCTTCCCGCCACTGTGGACGAATGCCGTCGAGGGCGGGCAGGAACACGATGACCATCAAGGGAATCTGGAAGTACGTGTAGACGAGCACCAGACCCGGCAGGTCGAAGAGCCAGACGCCGCCGGCGAAGATGTCGATGCCGAGCGAGTCGTGCAGGAACACCGTGACGAAGCCGCTCAGCCCGATCGTGGCGATGAAGGCGAACGCCAGCGTGACGCCGCCGAACTGGGCCAGCACGCCGCACGCCGAGGTGACCAGCCGGCGGACCAGGCTGTCCGGCCCGGCGGTGACCACCGCATAGCCGACCAGCGCGCCGATCACCGCACCGATGATCGCGGTCACCGCCGACAGCGTGATGCTGCGGACGAACGCGTCGACGATGTAGCCGTCGGACAGGGCCGAGATGTTCTCGAGCGTCGGACGGCCGTCGTCGCCGGCGAACGCGCCGATCACGACGACCAGCGTCGGGATGAACAGGAAGATGGTGACGAAGACGAAGAACGGCAGGACGCCGAGCAGGTCGCGGTGCAGCCACCGGCGACGCCGACCACACCGTACACCGGTGGTGGTCGGCGCCTTGACCTGGTCGATCGTCCCCGTTGTGGGGGCGGTCATCGGCCTTAACCGATTGCCTTGGCCCAGTTGGCGGCGAGATAGTCGTTGGCCGTCTTGGTCTGTGCCTCGGTAAGGAAGACCGGCGTGCCGCTGACCGCCGGGAGCGCCTCGAACAGCGCGTTGTCGAGCGTGCCGGCCGCCTTCATGGCGTCGGCGCGCACCGGCCGGGCGCCGCCCTTGAGCCACAGGTTCTGGCCCTCGTCGCTGTAGAGGAACTCCTGCCAGAGCCGGGCGGCCGCGGGGTGCGGCGCGTCGGCGCTGACGGCCTGGACATAGTAGGAGCCGAGAACCGCGTTGGCGGGTACGACGGTCTTCCAGTCGACCTTGCCCTTGAGCTTGGCGCCCTGAGCCACGTTGAGGTAGTCCCAGTCGAAGACGACCGGCGTCTGGCCCGACTCGATCGTCGCCGGCGTCGGGTCGACGGGCAGGAAGTTGCCCGACTTCTTCAGGTCCTTGAAGAAGTCGACGCCCTTGCTGATGTCGTCGGCCGAACCGCCGCTGCCGAGCGCGACCGCGACGACGCCGTTGAACGCCGCGCCGGCCTGCGTCGGGTCACCGTTGAGGGCGACCTTGCCCTTGAACTCCGGCTTGAGCAGGTCGGCGACGCTGGTCGGGGCCGGAACCTTCGACGAGTCGTAGCCGATCGACATGTAGCCGCCGTAGTCGTTGACCCAGGTGCCGCTGGCCTCCTTGAGCGCGGCCGGGATGTCGTCCCACGTGGTGACCTTGTAGGGCGCGAACGTCGCGGTGTTGGCCAGCGCCACCGAGGAACCGAGGTCGAACACGTCCGGCGCGCCGCTCTGACCCTTGAGCTGCTTGGCCGCGTTGATCTCGTCCTGGCTGGAAGCGTCGGGCTGCGCGGAGTTGACGGTGATGCCGTACTTCGCGGTGAAAGCCTTGGTGATCTCGCCGTAGTTGGCCCAGTCCGGAGGCAACGCGATGACGTTGAGCGCGCCTTCCTTCTTGGCGGCCTCGACCAGCTTGTCGATCCCGCCGAGGTCGGCGGCGCTGGTGGCCTTGGCCGCGTCACTGGCGGCGGCCTTGTTGTTGCTTGACGGAGGTGAGCAGGCCGTCAGGCCCACCATCGCAGCGGTGACCGCTACCAGGGCGGTCCCGCGGGCAATCGAGAATCGCACGGATCCTCCCTTCTGCGCCGACCCACGGTTGGGCCCGGCGTCATAGATCCTTTGCCGGCTGAGCCGGTCGGTGATCACTATGCGGCGGCCCTGACAGCCCGCCGGGCAACGCCGGAAGGCCGCTCCGTGGCGATTGGTCGACGCGCCGATGACGAGGCCGCCGGCGGCGCGGCGGGATGGGCCCGATCGTCCGGATCATGCCTGCGCGTCACCCGCCGCGACGACGGCCCGATCGCGATCGGGCGTAGCGTCGGACGCAGGACCGTGCCACCCGACCGCAGAGGCAAGTCCATGACTCAACTGACATCGCCGACGCTGACCGTCGAGGCCGACAACGGCACCACTTTCGCCTATCGGCGCTTCGGGAAGCAGTCCGACGTACCGCTGGTGCTCCTGCAGTGTTTCCGCGGCAACATCGACCTGTGGGACCCGATCATGGTCGACACGATCGCCGCGGAACGCGAGGTGATCACGGTCGATGCAAGCGGTGTGGGCCGTTCCACGGGCAGCACGCCGCACAACATTCCCGACTACGCCCGCGACATCATCTCGTTCGTCGACGCCCTCGGCCTGCACAACATCGACCTGCTCGGCTTCTCGCTGGGCGGGTTCGTCGCGCAGGAGCTGACCCTGATGCGCCCGTACCTGGTGCGCCAGCTCGTGCTGGCCGGCACTGGGCCCGAGGGCGGCCGCGGGTTCCACAAATGGGCCGACGAGTTGCAGAGCCATGCCTTCAAGGAGGAGCAGGACGCCGAGGACCTGCTCTACCTGTTCTTCACCCCGTCCGAGGACAGCCGGGCCAAGGGCATGGACTACATCGGGCGCGTCTTCAGCCGGGAGACCGACCAGGACGCGGTGACCTCACTGGAGACCCGCGACGCGCAGATCGACGCGATCGCCGACTGGGGCATCCCGGACCCGAGCAAGTTCTCCCGGCTGGCCGGCCTGCGCCAGCCGACGCTGGTCGCCAACGGCGACCACGACATCATGGTGCCGACGCCCAACAGCTTCCTCCTCGCGGGCCACCTGCCGAACGCCGAACTGGTCCTCTATCCGGACGCGGCACACGGCGCGCTGTTCCAATACCCGGAAGACTTCGGCAACCGGGTCAACGAGTTCCTCGAATCCGCCGAAGACCCCGCGTGGTAGGGGGTTTGCCGACATGGACATCGACCGCCAAGCCCCAGCCGTCGTCGAGGTCGAGCGGATCATCCGGGCACCGTTGGCGACGCTCTGGAACCTGCACGCCGACATCGACGGCTGGCCGCGCTGGAACAGACACATCTCCAGCGCCAACCTGCGCGACCCGATCGGCGCCGGCGCCACCTTCGACTGGGAGACCGAGGGCCTCACCATCACCTCGACCATCACCGAATACGAGCCGATGCGCCGCATCGCCTGGACCGGCACGGCCAGCGGCATCGAAGCCCGGCACACGTGGACGTTCACGCCGCGATCCGAGCACGCGGTGCTGGTGCACACGGCCGAGTCCTGGAACGGTGAACCGGTCCGGGCCGACCCGGGCGCGATGCGCGCCGCGCTGGACGGCAGCCTGCAGGGTTGGCTCACGGCATTGGAAAGCGAAAGCGAGCGCGTCACCCACTAGCCAGGTCCTGGTAAGCCGACGGGCTCAGCAACGATGCCAACTGCTCCTCGCGGGTGGCCGGATCGACCGAGACTTCGAGCAACCAGCCATCGCCGTACGGGTCTTCGTTGACCTGTTCCGGGCTGCTGTCCAGGGCGTCGTTGCGGGTGCGCACCGTGCCGGTGACCGGAGCGACCAGGTCGCTGAGTGACTTGGTCGACTCGATCTCGCCGCACGCCTCGTCGGCGCTGATGCCGGCGCCCGGGTCGGGCAGCGTCACGTCCACCACGTCGCCGAGGGAATCCTGCGCGAAATCGGTGATGCCGACCCGGACCGTCGCGTCGCCAGCGGGGCGTACCCACAGGTGGTCTTCGCTGTAACGCAGGTCGTCGGGGATCACGGTCATCGTCGGATCACCTCGTCTGTGCTCGCTGTGGCTGGTGTGGCCATGGGCGGATGCGCCTCAACCAGCCATACCCCGTTGTGGATCGACGTCACCGGTCGAGCATGATCCAGTAGCGCCGGACCGGGCCGTGGACGGTCTCCCGGATGCCTTCGAGCACGCCGCCGTTGCGCTCGATCGTGCGGGCCGACGCGACGTTGTCGGCGAGGCAGGGAACGAGGATGCGGTCCAGACCCAGGACGGCGCGGGCCTCGACCAGCATCGCACCCAGCGCCCAGGACGCCAGACCACGACGGCGCGCCGACGGGCGTACGCCATAACCGATCTGCCCCAGATCGTCGTCGTACTTGTGCCGCAGTGCGATCCCGCCGAGCACGCGGCCGTCCTCGACGATCCACCGTGGCGACGCATGCCGTTCGGCCGGGCACGGCTCACCGGCCCCGTGCGTCAGCCGGAGCCGCTCGGCCACCCAGGTGGCGAAGCCGTCGGGCGAGCGCACGTCGTCGTCGGCGCCCAGGCCGAAGCCGTCTTCGTGGAGGCCCGGACCCCAGTCGTCGCAGCACTCGACGAAGGCGGCGTGCAGGCGGGTGGTCGGCGCGATCAGTTCAGCCATGACCGCCACGCTAGGCCCGCACACCACATGGCGCGAAGCTCAGCCGAGCGGCCGCCGGGGCCAGGTCGCCGGGTCGTCGGCGTCGCCGGCCGGCACCAGCCCGGCCAGGATCGCGCCGGCCTCGGCCTCGCCGCCGGGCCCGTGGACCACCCACGCGCCCACCTCCGGACTTAGGGTCCGCAGCGGGGTCTGGCCGGTCGACGACACCCGGCCGCTCTCCTCCGTCGCGCTGACGCCCGCCGGGGTGCCGCCAACCGGGCTGCCACCCGCCGGCGTCGGCGACTGCGACCCCGGCGACCCCTCGTTACCCGGCGGCGTCGGGGTGGTGGTCTCCGGCGCGATCGACGTCGCGGACGGGTCGGCCCCAGGGTCATTGCCCGGCAGGGCGCGATAGTCGACCTCGACCATCCGGCTCCCGGCCGACAACACCACCCAGCCGTCCCAGGAACCGGCTGCCGATTCGAGCGCCGAGACGCTGCCGGAACAGGTGAGCAGCCGGGCGTCCGCCGGCGCGACCGAGATCCGGAACGGCACCCGACAGGCCGTCGTCGTGTCGAGTCGGACCGCGTCGGCGAACGCCTTCAGGTCGTCGATGCCGACCACCTCCGGCCCTGACCGCACGCCGCTCCCGCCCTTCGAGCCGGACGCGACGAGCTCGACCCGCATGGTCAGGCCTGTTGCCGGATGCCAGGTAAGCCACTGGTTCGGGCCCCAGTCGAACTGCTCCTGCTCGACCACGGCGGGATGCCCGTCGATCTCGACCTCCGACGTCGCGTTGGGCACCGACGCGTTGTCGGCCGAGCCCCGGGCCGGGCCGCGCCACATCGACACCCGCCCGGTGACGATCTCGTCGCCGGACACCATCTGCACGTCGACCTGCTCGACCCCGTCGCGGCTCGTCCAGCTCACCGCCTGCACCGGCAACGGCGCCCAGGGCACCGCGAACCGCAACACCGTGGGATCGGCGCCGACCAGTTCAGGGCGTTTGGCCGCACCGGGCTCGCCGGCCACCGCCGGGAGCGCCGGCACGCTGTCCCAACTGGCCAGCCCGTCGGCACTGCCCTTGCCGGTGCTCGTCACCACGGCCGGGCCTCCTGCGCCGCCGCCGTCGAGCAGCAACGTTGCCGCGACGGCGCCGGCGACACCCGCGCTGACCACCGCGTAGGCGGCGTGCCGGCGGCGCTTGCGGGCCCGGCCCGCGGCGAGCGCGGCGGCGAGCAGCGCGTCGGCGTCGACGGGGCGGTCGGCCCGCTCGCGCATCAGCCCGGCCAGCTTGTCCTCGATCATCATGGCTTGCTCCTCATCGGGAGAGCGGAGGGGAATCCGGCCGGGCCGACCTGCGCGCGGAGCGTCGCGATCGCACGCATCACGTGCGTCCGGACGGTGACGGCCGAACAGCCGAGGATCTCCGCTATCGCCGCGTCGTCGAGATCCTCGTAGTAGCGCAACACGAGGGCCGCCCGCTGGCGCGCCGGCAACCCGGCCACCAGCCGCCACAACGCGTCGCGGTCGGCACTGTCCACACCGGACGCGGAGGCGGGCAGCGTGTCGAACCCGGTCAGCGAGACCTCGCGCCGGCGCATCGCCCGCCGCCACCCGGAGTTACGCGCGTTGACCAGCATCCGGCGCACGTAGCGGTCGGGATCGTCGGCTCGCGCGATGCGGGCCCAGCGCGGGTATGCCCGGGCGAGCACCTCCTGCACCAGGTCGTCGGCCCGGTGGTCGTCGCCGGCCAGCAACCGCGCGAGCCGGACGAGGGCGGGACCCCTGGTGAGCACGTACTCCTCGAACGTCACGCCCTACAGACGCCGGCCGCGTTCGCCGCGTTGACATGGAAACCGGGAACCTGGCCCGGCCGTCGCGGCTCGGTCCGGGCATGGTGATCGGTGTGAGAATCGCGGGCGCGCTGCTGGCCACCTCGACGGCGCTGCTGGCCGGCTGTTCGGCCGACGAGGAGGCCCCCGCCTGCGGGCTACCGGCCAACGGCGAGATGCGGGGCACCGGCACGCTCTGGGCGCTGTTCTTTCCCATCCAGGGCCGGTCTGCCCCGATGGTGGCCGGCGAAGAGGTGAAGATCGTCTGGAAGATCGGCGGAACCGGCGACTTCACCATCAAGGCGGTCGGCCCGGACGGGGCGGAAGCAACGCCCGTCTGGGGCCCGACGGGCCACGGCGACAGCACCTGGGAACGGCCCGGCAGCGAGTACGGGACCGGGTTCCGGTTGCCCGCACCCGGCTGCTGGACGTTCGCCGCGCAACGCGACAGTGGCGAGAAGGGCGAGGTTCGCGTCACCGTGGCCTAAGTCGATCAGTGGAAGAAGTGCCGCGCCCCGGTCAGATACATGGTCACGCCGGCCGCTGACGCCGCCGCGATCACCTCGTCGTCGCGGACCGAACCACCGGGCTGCACGACCGCCCGCACACCGGCGTCGGCCAGGATCTGGAAGCCGTCCGGGAACGGGAAGAACGCGTCCGACGCGGCCACCGAGCCCGCCGCACGGTCGGCGCCGGCCCGCGACACCGCGAGCCGGGCCGAGTCGACCCGGTTGACCTGGCCCATGCCGACACCGACCGAGGCGCCGTCGTGCGCGAGCAGGATCGCGTTGGACTTCACCGACCGCACCGCCCGCCACGCGAACGCCAGGTCGGCGAGCACGTCGTCGGGGGCCGGGGCGCCCGCGACCAGCCGCCAGGCGGCCGGGTCGTCGCCGGGCGCGTCGATCGCGTCGCGCATCTGCACCAGCACACCGCCGGTGATCGGCCGCCACTCGGCTGGCAGCGGCGCGAACGCCGGCGCCTTCAACAGGCGGATGCTCTTCTTCCGGCTCAGGATGTCGAGCGCACCGTCGGCGAAGGACGGCGCGACCAGCACCTCGGTGAAGATGTCGGCCACCTGCGTCGCCATCTCCACGGTCACCTCGCGGTTGACCGCGATCACGCCGCCGTAGGCCGACACCGGGTCGCAGGCGTGGGCCTTGCGGTGCGCCTCGGCCACGTCGTCGCCGACCGCGATGCCGCACGGGTTGGCGTGCTTGATGATCGCGACCGCGGGCGCGTCGAAGTCGTGCGCCGAGCGCCAGGCCGCGTCGGCGTCGACGTAGTTGTTGTAGGACATCTCCTTGCCGTGCAACTGCTCCGCCTGGGCCAGGCCGTCCGGCGCCGCGGGGTTGGCGTAGAGCGCGGCCTGCTGGTGCGGGTTCTCGCCGTAGCGCAGCGGGGTCAGGGCGTGCAGGGTCAGCCCGGCGAAGGTCGGCCAGTCGGCCGGCGCCACGGTCGTCGCGAAGAACTCCGCCACCGCCACGTCATAGTCGGCGATGTCGGCGAACGCGCGCGCCGCCAGCGCGCGCCGCTGTGCGAGCGTGAAACCACCGTCGTTCAAGGCGTCGAGCAGCATGGGGTACGCCGCGGGCGAGGTCACCACGGCCACCGAGGCGTGGTTCTTCGCGGCCGCGCGTACCATCGCCGGCCCGCCGATGTCGATCTGCTCGATGCACTCGTCGACCGTCGCGCCCGACGCGACCGTCTCCTGGAACGGGTAGAGGTTCGAGACCAGCAGCTCGAAGGGCGCGATGTCCAGATCGGACAGTGCCGCGACGTGCGAGTCGAGCCGGGTGTCGGCGAGCAGGCCGGCGTGCACCCGGGGGTGCAGCGTCTTGACCCGGCCGTCGAGCACCTCGGGGAAGCCGGTCAGGTCCTCGACCCGGGTGACCGGCACACCGGCGGCCGCGATGGCCGCCGCGGTCGAACCGGTCGACACGATCTCCACGCCGCCGGCGTGCAGGGCGGTCGCCAGTTCGGCCAACCCGGTCTTGTCATACACACTGACCAGGGCCCGCCGCAGCGGCCGCCGCGCGTCGTCGTTCATGGGATGGTGACCTTCCTTCCGGTGATGGTCCAGCCCTCGCGGACCAGGCGGCCGACGGTGTCGACGAGTTGCCGGCGCTCGGCCACCTTGATCCGCTCGGTGAGCGTGTCTTCGGTGTCGTCGTCGAGGACCGGCACGGCGACCTGCGCCACGATCGGTCCGGTGTCGACACCCGCGTCGACGAAGAACAGCGTCGCGCCGGCCAGCTTGACCCCGTAGTCGAGCGCGTCGCGCGGCCCGTGGATGCCAGGGAACGCGGGCAGCAGCGCGTTGTGCGTGTTGAGGTAGCGGTCGCCGAACGCGGTGAGGAACTGGGTGCCGACCAGCTTGAGGAAGCCGGCGGAGATGACCAGGTCGGGCTTGTGTTCGGCGACCCGGTGGGTCAGCGCGACGTCCCAGGCCTCCCGGGTGGGGTGGTCTTTCACCCGTTCGACGAACGTCGGCAGCCCGGCGGCGGAGGCGCGGTCGAGCCCGGCGATGTTGTCCCGGTCGGCGCCGACGGCCACCACCGTCGCGCCGTAGCCGGGTTGGGCACAGGCGTCGAGCAGGGCGGCCAGGTTACTGCCGGAGCCGGAGATCAGGACCACGATGCGAGCGGGCGCGGGCACGTAGGTAGACACTACCGGGCCGCCGGTCCACCACCTGCGACCGGCCTTGACGCAGTGATGATCTTCCAGGAACATCTCCAGGCCAACTACCCTGGAAGGACTCTTGTGAGCAACCCTTACCCGCCGGAGGGCTACGGGCCGCCCGGATATGGCCCGCCCGCGCAGCCGCAGAACACGCTGGGCCTCGTGTCGATGATCCTCGGCATCATCTCGATCCCGCTCGCCTGCTGCCGTGGCATCGGCCTGATCTTCGGCATCGCCGCCATCGTGCTCGGCTATCTGGGCAAGCAGAAGGTGGCACAGGGCCTCGCCAACAACGGCAGCCAGGCCCAGACCGGGTTCATCTGCGGCATCGTCGGTGCCGGGCTGGGCATCCTGCTGATCATCCTGACGGTGATCCTCAGCGTCAATCTTCCCGGCAACTGACCCAGCGTTCCCCGGGTCCTCGCGCGTTGGCCTACGGGCCGGCGAGGGCCCGGGTGGCGGCGGCACCCACGGTGGCGCCGATCGTGACGACCACCGTTCCGGCCAGGGCGACCTGCCAGGCCACCGGGCCCATGTCGGCCAGCAGCGGCCCGCCGACCGAGCCGCGGGAGACCTGCGCGGCCAGGCCGAGCAGCAGGCCCGCGACCGGCCCGCCGACCGCGGCCGCGCCGACCAGCGCACCCCACGAACGGTGCCGGCCGTAGCGGTCGCCGGCCCGCAACCGGAGCACCCGGCGGGCCAGCAGCCAGCCCGCGATCATGCCGGCCACCAGGGGCAAGGCGAGCAGCAGCGCGCCCAGGCCGCCGACCGGGCCCTTGGGGATGCCGGCGGCCAGCGGCAGCGGCAGCAGCGAGCCGACGTCGACCTCGGTCGTCCGCACGGTGGTGTCGACGCCCACGGCGAAGCCGGGGCCGAGCAGGTAGGCGGTCGCCCAGACGGCGGCGTTGGGCGCGTAGGCCAGGCAGATCAGGGTGATGCCGACCTGGCCGGCGACCCCGGTGCGGTAGGCGCCGAGCACGTCGGCCGCGTCGCCGCCGCTGAGCGCGATGGACAGCCCGGCCATCGCGGCGCCGGTGCCGAGAACCAGGACCGCGCCGACCACGCCGGTGCGGATCCCGTCGCGGAGCACCGGCGGCATCCGCACCGCGGTGACCCGCAGGGCCCCGGTCACCCGCAGGGCGCCGACCAGCGCCGCGAGCGTGCCGAAGACGGTGAGGTGCAGGAACGCCCGCAGCGCGGAGACCTGGATGCCGGGCTGGTCGGCCAGCAGCGCGGCGGCGGTGCCGACCACGCCGTAGCCGAGCCCCACGGTGATGGCCACGGTCGCGGCCTGCAGCGGTGAGCCGCGCTGGGCGATGCCGTAGGCGCGGCTGGTGTGCACCCCGGCACGGGCCACCCGCCACGCGGCGAAGACGGCGATCGCGAGGGGTGGCAGACCGAGCGGACCGAGCGACGTGCCCACGGGTACGCCGTGCGCCAGCAGCCAGCCGGCCAGCCCGGCCTGGGTGGCCCCGCCGAGTTCGCTGACCCCCTCGGTGAGCTGGGCCAGGGTGAGCGCGACAGCGACCGGGAGGAACGAGACGGCCGCGGCGAACAGGGCGGCGACCGACCCCGCGATCAACAGTGGCGCCCGGCCGGCGTCGCGCGGCGCCGACCGCTGGCGGGGCAGCCGGACGGTCTCGCGGTTGCCGACGTCGATCCGCTCGGTGAGCCGGTTGTCGGGCTCGAGTCCCGGTTCGGGATCGGAGTCGACCTCGGGCGGGCGGCGCAACGGCGGATCGTCGTGGCGGGGCAGGTCCAAACCGATCGCCGACTGGTCCGTGCCCATGCCGGGGATGGGGCCCGCCGGCGGGTCCCGCTGGTCGTCGGCGGCCGGTGGTTGGCCGTCAGGGGTCGGACTGCGCATCGCCGCCTACTTTTTCACGCCGGCCCCACCGGCCCGGCGCGACACCACGGACATCGATCATCGCGTCAACCGGCGAAAGCGGACAACCCTCGTAAAGCAGGAGATAGCATACGGCGAACCGTGTAATCGGTCCGAACGACCGGGAGGCGTCGCATGACCGCCGAGTATCCGCCCCGCGGGCAGGAGCCGGACGAGCCGCACCGACCAGCCGGCTCGCCACCACCCGGCGGCCCTGGCGGCCCGGGCGAGTCGGGGTCGGGGCCGGCCGAGCCGCCGTCGGACCCCGACTACGGGCCGACCGGGCCGTCCTACCCGCCCGGCGGGCCGGTGACGCCCGGAGCGCAGCCAGATCCGCCGGGCGCCTATCCGCCGGCGCCCGGCACCCCGGCCGACTACCCGGCCGCGCCGGCGAACCACCCCGGCCAGGAACCCGGTTATCCGTCCTATCCGCCGCCGGGCCAGGAGCCGCCGCCGGGCACCGGGTATCCGCCGCCCGCGGGCTACCCGCCGGGTCAGGAGCCGCCCCCGGGCACCGGGTATCCGCCGCCCGCGGGCTACCCGCCAGGTCAGGAGCCGCCTCCGGGCACCGGATATCCGCCGCCCGCGGGCTACCCGCCGGGTCAGGAGCCGCCCTACGGGCCGCCCGGCGGCTACCCACCGGGCCAGCCGGGCTACGGACCGCCGGGCGGTGGTGGCGGCGGACCGGGTGGTCCCGGCGGGCCGGGTGGTCCCGGCGGGCCGCGTTACGGGCGCGGGTCGGGCTGGGGCGCGCAGGACCACACCACGTTCTGGGGCGCGCTCGGCATCGTCATCGGCCTGATCTGCTGCGGCGTGCTGGGCATCATCTTCGGCATCCTGTCGCTCAGGGACGCCCGCCGCTTCGGACGGTCACAACTGCTCGGCTGGCTGGCGATCGCGCTCAGCGTGATCAACATCGTGGCCAGCCTCGTGCTCAACTTCACCCGGCAGTACCCCGGGGTCTACTACCACTGAAGACAGCGAAACGGGGGACGGCAGCGCGCCGTCCCCCGTACCCCTGTCGTGGTCTAGCCGTTCTGGATGACCTCGCGCATCAGTCGCGCGGTCTCGCTCGGCGTCTTGCCGACGCGCACCCCGGCCGCCTCCAGCGCCGCCTTCTTGGCGTCGGCGGTGCCGGACGAGCCGGAGATGATCGCGCCCGCGTGGCCCATGGTCTTGCCGGGCGGCGCGGTGAAGCCGGCGATGTAGGCGACCACCGGCTTGGTCACGTTCTCCTTGATGAACGCGGCCGCGCGCTCCTCCGCGTCGCCACCGATCTCACCGATCATGACGATCGCGTCGGTGTCGGGGTCGTCCTGGAACGCCGCCAGCGCGTCGATGTGCGTCGTGCCGATCACCGGGTCGCCGCCGATGCCCACGCTGGTCGAGAAGCCGATGTCGCGCAGCTCGTACATCAGTTGGTAGGTCAGCGTGCCGCTCTTGCTGACCAGGCCGATCCGGCCGGCGGGCGTGATGTCGGCGGGGATGATGCCGGCGTTGGACGCACCGGGCGAGGCGATGCCGGGGCAGTTGGGCCCGATGATCCGGGTCTTCTGGCCCTTCTCGACGTTGTAGGCCCAGAACGCGGCGGTGTCGTGCACCGGCACGCCCTCGGTGATCACCACGGCCAGCGGGATCTCGGCGTCGATCGCCTCGACCACCGCGGACCTGGTGTGTGCCGGCGGCACGAAGATGACCGACACGTCGGCGCCGGTCTCCTTCATCGCGTCGGCGACCGACGCGAACACCGGCAGCGCGGTGCCGTCGAAGTCGACGGTGGTGCCCGCCTTACGCGGGTTGACGCCGCCGACGACGTGGGTGCCCGCGGCCAGCATGCGGCGCGTGTGCTTGGAACCCTCGGAGCCGGTCATCCCCTGCACGATGACCTTCGAGTCCTTGGTCAGCCAGATTGCCATCTCAGACCCCCGCAGCCGCGAGTTCGGCGGCGCGCTCGGCCGCACCATCCATTGTGTCTACCCGCTCGACCAGCGGGTTGGCCGCGCCGTCGAGGATCGCGCGACCGGCCTCGGCGTTGTTGCCGTCCAGGCGCACGACCAGCGGCTTGGTGACCGCCTCGCCGCGCTGCTCGAGCAGTGCCAGCGCCTGGATGATGCCGTTCGCGACCTCGTCGCAGGCGGTGATGCCGCCGAAGACGTTGACGAAGACGCTCTTCACGCTCGGGTCGGACAGCACGATCTCCAGGCCGTTGGCCATCACGGCCGCGCTCGCGCCGCCGCCGATGTCGAGGAAGTTGGCCGGCTTGACGCCGCCGTGCCCCTCGCCCGCGTAGGCGACCACGTCGAGCGTCGACATGACCAGGCCCGCGCCGTTGCCGATGATGCCGACCTGGCCGTCGAGCTTGACGTAGTTGAGGTCCTTGGCCTTGGCGGCCTGCTCGATCGGGTCGACCGCGCTCTGGTCGACCAGCGCCTCGTGGTCGGGGTGCCGGAAGCCGGCGTTCTCGTCGAGGGTCACCTTCGCGTCGAGGCAGAGCACCCGGCCGCTTGCCACCTTGGCGAGGGGGTTGACCTCGACCAGCGTGGCGTCTTCGGCCACGAACGCCCGCCACAGCTTGATCGCGATCTCGATGATCTCGTCGGCGACCTCGGCCGGGAACTGCGCCTGGGTGACGATCTCGCGCGCGGTCGCGACGTCGACGCCCTTATTGGGGTCGATGGCGACCTTGGCGACCTTGTCGGGGGTCTCCGCGGCGACCTGCTCGATATCCATGCCGCCGGCCACGCTCGCGATGCACAGGAACGTGCGGTTGGCGCGGTCGAGCAGGTAGGAGAAGTAGTATTCCTCGGCGATGTCGGCGGTCTCCGCGAGCATCACCTTGTGGACCGTGTGGCCCTTGATGTCCATCCCGAGGATGTCGGTCGCCCGGGCCACCGTCTCATCCGGGCCGTCGGCCAGCTTGACGCCGCCCGCCTTGCCACGGCCACCGACCTTGACCTGAGCCTTCACGACCACGCGGCCACCGAGCCGTTCGGCGATCGCGCGGGCCTCCTCGGGGGTCTCGGCGACACCACCGGCGAGCACGGGGAGCCCGTGTCGCTCGAAGAGATCGCGCCCCTGGTACTCGTACAGGTCCACGTTTACGCGTCCCGTCCTCGTCTCCGCGGCGCACCCTTGCGCCGCGCCCATTCTGGTGTTTGCCAGGAGCCTATCCACGCGGGCGGCGTCGGCAACCCGGCCGGGTCGCGGGTGTGCGGCACTCCACAGGTGGCCGGCTTCCGGAAATTTCTGAGATGGCGCGTAACCGCCGGATAAGGGCGTCGTTGACTTCAGTGTCGGCACGCAAGCGACAAAGCCGACGAAGACGGCCGATGCCCTGTCGGTCGAGGGGTGGCGGCGGGGCATCGTGCATAGAGAGGCCGGGCGTGTGAGGGGTGCGTCCGGCCTCTCCCTTAACTGACTGGTTGCGCGACGTTTTCCCGCACCCATTCGACGATGGTCTGGGTGGTCGCGCCCGGCGTGAAGATCTTTGCCACGCCTATCCGCTTCAGCTCGGGAATGTCCTCTTCGGGAATGATGCCCCCGCCAAACACGACGATATCGGCGGCGCCCCGGGATTCGAGCAGTTCGATAACCCGCTTGAACAGCGTCATGTGCGCGCCCGACAGAACGGACAGGCCGACGGCGTCGGCGTCTTCCTGGATGGCGGTCTCGACAATCTGCTCCGGCGTCTGATGCAGGCCGGTGTAGACGACCTCCATGCCCGCGTCGCGCAACGCGCGCGCGACAATCTTCGCGCCACGGTCGTGCCCGTCCAGCCCGGGCTTGGCGACCACGACCCGCACTCGTGAGCTCATCGATCCTCCACAGGGCTTCATTGCCTGAACGAACGGTAACCCGGTCAACCCCGTAGGGGCGACACCGGGCTCGGCGCGCCACATAACAATAAGTAATGCTCAATGTGACGGAGAGCTATTAACGAGGCTCCCCACAAAAGGTTACGAAATCAGGCATTCCACTGCGGACGGTCGGACTTAATGTCCGCGAAACGCTCGTCCAACTTGAGAGTCGCTTAAGGGTTGGCTACCGTGTCCCACGGCTGCCAATCCGTTCCCCCCGGAAAGGCACTGCGGATCACCGGCGTTCACCCCCCGTGACTGACGCCATGACCGCCCAAGCTGTTCCGACAACGGAGGGTGTGCGTGCGCCAGCGCTTGTCGTCTGAGAAGGACCGATATCGCGGTCGGCGACGCGTCCCTACCCCGCCTCGCAGCCGCTACGCGATCGTCGTCACCGGCGCGTTCGTCGGAGCCGGTGTGGTCGCCCTCGGCGCCAGCGCGATGCCGGACGCGAAGACGGTCGACCCCCAGGTCCTCGCCAGCCTGCACGACGGCGGCGTCGACAACGCCCTGCAGGCTCGCGCACAGGAAGCCAGCAAGGCCTCGCGGTCCGAGCGCACGGAAAACAAGTTGGAGACCTCGCTCGCCGAGTCTCCCGACGTCTGGCAGCTCCCGCTCTCCGGCTACACCTTCACCACCCCCTACGGCATGCAGGGCAACGAGCTGCACGCCGGGATCGACCTGGTCGCGCCCGAGGGCGCGCCGTTCTCCGCCGTGCACGACGGTGTCGTCAAGGAAGCCGGCTGGATCGGTGGCTACGGCATGGCCGTGATCATCGACAACGGCGACGGCAGCGAGGTCATCTACGCACATGCCCGGCAGCTGCTCGTGCAGAAGGGCCAGCAGGTCAAAGCGGGCGACATGATCGGCCTGGTCGGCAGCACCGGCCACGCCCGCGGGCCGCAGTTGACCATCGAAACGCAGGTCAACGGCGAATCCACCGACCCGATCCCGTTCTTCCGCGAGCGCGGAGTGGACATCCAGCTACAAGTGGACTCAATCTACGGCTGAGTAGCCGGCCCCGCACCCAGGGTATTGTCCGTCGAACCGCCCGTCGCCAACGCGATGGGCGGTTTTTTGTCGCCCCTGACCAGGCAAAGTTTCCTGCGCCACACCGGCCGATGTGACGGCCGCCACTCCGCTGAGCGGAACCCGTACCGGGTTGTAGCGGGCCAGATCGGGACATAGCCGCCCTCACTCAGCGTGGTCATCACCACGGCCTTCGGATGGCCATCGCTGGGCTGCACACGGCTCGTACAAACATTTCCCGGTCCGTGCCGCACAACCACGGAGGTTCCCCCTCGTGCAATCGAACTACCCGTACGGCCAGCACCGCGAGCCCGAGAACAGCGCTCAGGACGGCCACACCGAGCAGACGCCCCCGTCGCCGCTCGGCCTCCGCGACCGCGTGCGCCTCGGCTTCGCCGGGCGTGGCCGCGTGGTTGCGCTGGCCGCCGTCGGCCTCCTCGGCCTCGGCATCGCGGGTGGCGCCGTCGCTACTCTCGGTAACGATGAGTCGACTCCGGACACGATCGCGGTCGCTGACCAGCAGGCCCGCGCCGACGCCGCCAGCCGCGCCGACCGCGCCGTGCGCTCGCCCCTCGCGGTTCCCACCGTGAGCCCCACCACCGCGAGCGCCACCCCCAAGGCCTCGCTGGAGCTCGCGACGCCGCCCAAGGCGGTCGTGAAGCCCCCGGCGACCAAGAAGGTCGCTCCGAAGACCACCCCCAAGAAGGTCGCGCCGAAGGCCGGCCCGGTGGTCTCCAAGGCCGGTTGGACCTCGCCGATGCCCGGCTCCGAGGTGACGTCGTGCTTCGGCATCCGCTGGGGAGTGCCGCACCAGGGCATAGACTTCGCGATGCCGGAGAACACGCCCGAACTCGCCGCCGCCGCGGGCACCGTGTTCGCCGCTGGCTGGAACTACACCGGCTACGGCATCTCGGTCGTCATCGACCACGGCAACGGCATCTACACCCACTACGCCCACATGAACCGCACGGCCGTCGAGGTCGGGCAGACCGTCAAGGCCGGCCAGGTCATTGGCTACGAGGGCTCCACCGGCGACTCGACCGGCCCCCACCTGCACTTCGAGGTGCACCAGGGCGCCATGTGGAACCAGATCGACCCGGCGCCGTTCCTGAAGGCCAAGGGCGTGCCGATCGTCGGCTGCTGAGCTACCCCACCCCCCGGTAGATGGTGGGCCCGGTCCGTTCGTCGGACCGGGCCCACCGTCAGCTTCTAGAGCTTTTCGACCGGGGCATGCCGGAGGACGAGCCACATGGTCTGGTCGCCGAAGTCGATCTGGGCACGGGCGTTGGGGCCCTGGCCCTCGACAGCCAGGACCCGGCCGAGGCCGTAGCGCTGGTGGTTGACGCGGTCGCCGACCGCCACCTTGGGGGCCTGGCGCAGCTCGCTGGCCGTCGAGAGCTTGCTGCCGTCGATGCCGAGCCGCTGGGCCAGGGCCGCCGCCTTCGGGGTGCCGCCGGAGAAGCCGCCGCCGCGGGCCGCGCCGCCGCTGGGTGACGTGGTGGACCGGCCGCCCACGCCGCCGCCGCTGCCCGACCACGACGTGTAGGCGCCCTCGGTGCGCTCCCAGCGGACCAGCTCTTCGGGCAGCTCGGCGACGAAGCGCGAGGTCGGGTTGTAGGACGGCGCGCCCCACGCCGAGCGGGTGACCGCCCGCGACAGGTAGAGGCGCTGCCGTGCCCGGGTGATGCCGACGTAGGCCAGGCGGCGCTCCTCTTCGAGCTCGGTGTTGTCGCCCAGGGCGCGCATGTGCGGGAAGACGCCGTCTTCGAGACCGGTCAGGAAGACGATCGGGAACTCGAGGCCCTTGGCGGTGTGCAGCGTCATCAGGGTGACCACGCCCTGGTGCTCGGGGTCGTCGGAGGGGACCTGGTCGGCGTCGGCGACCAGGGCGACCTGCTCGAGGAAGCCGGCCAGGGTGGCCTGCTCGTCGTTGCCCTCGACCCGCTCGGTGAACTCGCGCGCGACGCTGACCAGCTCCTGCAGGTTTTCGACCCGGCCGGCGTCTTGCGGGTCGGTGCTCTCCTCGAGCTCGGCCAGATAGCCCGAGCGGGTCAACGCGGCCTCGAGCACCTCTTCGGGCGGTGCCGTGTCGGACAGCTCGCGCAGGCCCTCGAGCAGCGCCACGAAGTCGCCGATGCCGCTCAGGGCGCGGCTGGAGATGCCCGGCGCCTCGCTGGCCCGGCGCATCGCGGCCCCGAACGAGATGCGGTCGCGGCTGGACAGGGCCTCGATCGCGCCCTCGGCCCGGTCGCCGATGCCCCGCCGAGGCGTGTTCATCACCCGGCGGATGCTGACCGTGTCGTCGTCGTTGACGATCGCGCGCAGGTAGGCCAGCGCGTCGCGGACCTCGCGCCGCTCGTAGAACCGGACCCCGCCGACCACCTTGTAGGGCAGGCCGACCCGGATGAACACCTCTTCGAAGACCCGGGACTGCGCGTTGGTGCGGTAGAAGACGGCCACGTCGCCCGGGCGGGCTTGGGCGTCGTCGGTCAGCCGGTCGATCTCACGGGCGACCCAGTCGGCCTCGGCGTGCTCGGTGTCGGCCACGTAGCCGACGATGCTCTCGCCCGCGCCCTGGTCGCTCCACAGCCGCTTGGGCTTGCGCGACGGGTTGCGGGAAATCACCGCGTTGGCGGCGTTGAGGATCGTCTGGGTGGAGCGGTAATTCTGCTCCAGCAGGATCGTGCGGGCGTCGGTGTAGTCGCGCTCGAACTCGAGGATGTTGCGGATCGTCGCGCCGCGGAACGCGTAGATCGACTGGTCGGCGTCGCCGACCACGCACAGCTCGGCCGGCTCGACGCCCTCGGTGCCGGAGACCAGCTCCTTGATCAACTGGTATTGCGCGTGGTTGGTGTCCTGGTATTCGTCGACCAGCACGTGTCGGAAGCGCCGCCGGTAGGTCTCGGCCACGTGCGGGTGCGACTGGAACAGGTGCACCGTCGTCATGATCAGGTCGTCGAAGTCGAGCGCGTGTGCCTCTTTGAGGCGGCGCTGGTAGAGCGTGTAGGCCTCGGCGACGGCGCGCTCCATCGGGCCCTTGGCCCGGTCGGCGAAGGTCTCCGGGTCGACCAATTCGTTCTTCAAATTGGACACCTGCGCGGCCAGGCCGCGGGCCGGGTGGCGCTTGGGATCGAGGTCGAGCTCGCGCGCGACGAGTTGCATCAGCCGGCGGGAGTCGTCGGCGTCGTAGATCGAGAAGGTCGACTTGAGCCCGGCGTGCTCGTGCTCGGCGCGCAGGATGCGCACGCAGGCCGAGTGGAACGTCGACACCCACATCAGCCGGGCGCGCGGGCCGACCAGCGACGCGACGCGCTCCTTCATCTCGCCGGCGGCCTTGTTGGTGAACGTGATCGCGATGACCTGGCCGGGGTGCACGTCGCGGGCGGCCAGCAGGTAGGCGATGCGGTGGGTCAGCACCCGGGTCTTGCCCGAGCCCGCACCGGCCACGATCAGCAGCGGCGACCCGGCGTGGGTGACCGCGTCGCGCTGTGGCCCGTTGAGCCCGGACAACAGCGCCTCGGGGTCGAGTTTGGGGCGCGCGGGCCGGCGCGGCTGGTCGCCGTCGGGCACGGGCACCGCGGCTTCGCCGCCGTCGGACATCGGGATTTCGAAGAGAGCACGCATCGCACCGCGAAGTCTATTCCGACCGTCCGACAACTTCCGGGCTCCCCGACGGCAGGTCCGTGTGCCTATCCGACACCGTGTTGTCATCGATGAGCCTCTGGTGTCTTGTCGCCCGAAAGAGAACGATGACCTCTGTCGCGTCCCCTCGTCCGGGTGACGCCCCCCTCGATCACACAGGAAGTGACATGCCGATCACGAGTCGACCTGGCCGCTTGCTGCGCTACCTCGCAGCACCGGTCCTCACCCTCGGGGTGATCGTCGCCCTGCCCGGGGCCGGTGCGTCCCCCGCGGCGGCCGCACCCGCGCTGGCGCCCGTCTCCGTGGCGTTCGGAAACTCGCACGGTGCCAACCTCGCCGAGGGCAACCTGCTCGCCTTCAACGACTTCCACGGCTCCATCGACCCGCCCACCGGGTCCGGCGCCGCGGTCAACGGGGTCCCGGCCGGCGGCTCCGAATACCTGACCACCGCGGTCAAGAAGCTGCGCGCTGAGGCCGAGGGCGAACACCGCCTCAGCACCACGGTCGGCGCCGGCGACATGGTCGGCGCGTCGCCGCTGGTCAGCGCCGCGTTCCACGACGAGCCCACGATCGAGTTGCTCAACGTGCTGGGCATGGAGATCACCTCGGTCGGCAACCACGAGTTCGACGAGGGCACCGACGAGCTGCAGCGCCTGCAATACGGCGGCTGCCACCCCGTCGACGGCTGTCAGGACGGCGACCCGTTCTACGGCGCCGACTTCACCTACCTCGCGGCCAACGTGGTGACCAAGCGGCTCAACCTGCCGCTGCTGCTGCCGTTCAACATCCGGATCGTCGGCGGCGTGCCGGTCGGCTTCGTCGGCATGACCCTCGAGGGCACCCCCGGCATCGTCAACCCGGCCGGCATCACCTCGGTCACCTTCAAAGACGAGATCGAGACCGCCAACAAGTACGCGACCCTGCTGCGCCTGCTCGGCGTCAAGTCGATGGTGCTGTTGCTGCACGAGGGTGGCGCGCAATCCGGCACGCCGCAGCCGGTCGACGGCTGCAACAACTTCAGCGGGCCGGTCGTCGACATCGTCAAGGGCCTGCGCCCCGAGTACGGCATCGTCGTCTCCGGGCACACCCACCGGTTCTACTCGTGCAAGCTGCCCAACTCGGCGGGCAACGACGTCGTGGTCACCAGCGCCGGCACCAACGGCCAGATCGTCACCGACATCGACTACTCGCTCGACAAGAAGACCGGCAGGTTCGCCGAGATCACCGCGCGCAACGTGATCGCCGAGAACGGCATCCGCAACGCCGACGGCACCTACCAGACCAACCCCGACGGCACGTTCGTGCGCAACCCGGCACTGGTCGACCCGGCCGCGAAGCGCCTGGCCGACAAATACCGCACCGCGGTGGCGCCGATCAGCAACCGGATCGTCGGCTCGATCACCGGCGACATCACCAGGGACACCGCGGCCAACCAGGAGAGCCCGCTCGGCGACGTGATCGCCGACGCCCAACTCGGCTGGACCCAGGCCGACGGCGCCCAGATCGCGTTCATGAACCCGGGCGGCATCCGGGCCTCGCTCACGTTCGCCAACTCCCCCGGCGGCGAGGCACCCGGCCAGGTCACCTACGGCGAGGCGTTCACCGTCCAGCCGTTCAACAACCTGGTGGTCACCCAGACGGTGACCGGGGCGCAGCTCAAGAACGTGCTGGAGCAGCAGTTCCCCGGTTTCGGCGGGCAGACGACGCAGCGGGTGCTCCAGGTGTCGGCGGGCTTCACCTACACCTATGACACGCGGCTGCCGGCGGGTTCGCGAGTCAGCGACCTGGCGCTCAACGGCACCCCGATCGACCCGGCCGCCACCTACCGGCTCACCACCAACGACTTCCTGGCCAACGGTGGTGACGGCTTCACCAACCTGACCGCGGGCACCAACCGCACCACCGCCCCCGGCTTCGACGTCGACGCGCTGGTCGGCTACCTGGGCGCGAACGCCCCGGTCGCACCCGGCCCGGCCAACCGGATCACCCGGCTCGGCTGACCCGGTGGTGTGGCGCCCACGGCGGCAAGCGGTGGGCGCCACACCCTGGTCGCTCTTGCGTCGGTTTGGGCACGCGGGCATACTTGCCAACGTGATCCAGCGGTCGCGATCCTACTTTTACTACGGCACCGGGAGTCCGGCAGCCGTAGGTCGCGCCTGAACACAAGACCTGCGAGAAGCCCCGGGCTCCTGGAGCCCGGGGCTTTTCTCGGCCTCGGGGTCCAAGCGGCCCGCCGACCAGCCAGAGAAACAGTGAGATGGCCTCCGAGGAGCACGAAATGAGCACCAACGCCGTCGCCCAGCCGAGCACCGGGACCGAAGACGCCGACGCCGCCAAACGGATCCGGGGCATGCGCGAGCGCATCGACGAGATCGACGCCGCGATCATCGAGTTGTGGCAGGAGCGCGCGGCCCTGTCCCAGCAGGTCGGCGCGACCCGGGTGGCGTCCGGCGGCACTCGCCTCGTGCTGTCCCGCGAGCGGGAGATCCTGGAGAAGTTCCGCACCGCGCTGGGCGCCGACGGCACCCAACTGGCTTTGCTGATCCTCCGGGCCGGCCGCGGCGCGCTCTGACCCGCGTCGGCCGGGCCCGCAGGGGTGCCGGCCGGCCCGGGGTCAGGCGGGCAGGAATACGGCCCAGGTCTGCGCGGTGCGGAAGCCCATCGACTCGTAGAGCGGCTCGCCCAGTTCGGTGGCGTGCAGGAAGGCGTGGCGCGCGCCGGCCGCGTACCCGTCGCGCAGCACCGCCGCGGTGGCCGCACGGCCGTAGCCGCGCCGCCGGTGCTCCGGCGGGACCGCGATGTTGAAGATGCCGATCTGGTCGCCCACCAGCACGCCGAACGACGTGGCGACCACGGTGCCGGCGACCTCGACGACATACGCGCGCATGGCCGGGTGGTCGAGCAACGCGGGCCCGCTGAACCCGTCGAAGATCGACTCGGGGGCTTCGTAGCCGTCGGCGAGGGCTTTGCGGTAAAGGTCGCCGTCGGCACCGGACACCCGGCGGACGGCCGGATCGGCGTCCACCGGCCCGGTGAGCTCCGCGAGCATGAACGGCAGCGGCATCCGCCGGGCCAGTCCGTGCCGCGCGGCGACGGGCGCGAACCGCTCGGCGTCGTCGTCGCGCACCTGGACGCTCCAGGGCACGGTGGCCAGCCGCGGCGAGCCGGCATAGGCCGACACCTCGGCCACGTCGGCGGCGCCGGTGACGGCGAAGACGCCGTTGAGCGACGGCACCGGTAAGCCGGTGATGATCTCGGTGGTGCCGTGCGGACCGGTGCGCGCGAAGCCGCCGGGCAGCGCGTCGGCACACAGCCCGATCGCCCGGAGCCACGCCTCGACCGCGACGGTTGCCTGTTCCCCCATGGGCATGACCGTAGCCGCCACCGTTGTCGGGGTTGCATCTCCACCCGGTGGAGGTTGCAGAGTGATCGGCATGCGGGAGCACTACTCGATCGGTGACCTGGCGCGCCGCACCGGACTGCCGGTGCGGACGATCCGGTTCTACTCCGACGCGGGGCTGCTGCCGCCGACCGACCGTAGTTCCGCCAACCACCGCCGCTACGACGTCGCGGCCGTCGCCCGCCTGGACCTCATCCGCACGCTGCGCGAACTGGGCCTGGATCTGGGGGCGATCCGCCGGGTGCTGGCCGAGGAGCTGTCGGTGGCGCAGGCCGCGGCCGCCCACGCCGACGCGCTCGACGTGCAGATCCGCATCCTGCGGCTGCGCCGGGCGGTGTTGCGGGCGGTGGCCAGGCGGGGATCAGACCCGAAGGAGCTGGAGTTCATGCACCGCGTCGTCCAACTGTCCGAAGACGAGAGACACCGGCTGATCAACGACTTCATCGACAAGACGTTCGGCGGCCTCGAAGCCAACGACGACTTCGTCGAGCTGCTGCGGTCGATGCGGCCCTACCTGCCCGACGAGCCGACCACCGCACAGGTCGACGCCTGGATCGAGTTGGCCGAACTCGTGCAGGACGAGGACTTCATCGCCAGCGTGCGGCGGATGGCCGCACACCAGGCGGCCGAGCGCGCCGACGGCGGCCGGATGGGCCTGCACCACGAGCTGACCATCAAGGTGCGCGACCGGGTCACCGCGGCGATCGCGGCCGGCGTCGACCCGGCCTCGCCGGCGGCCAGCGAGGTGCTCGACGAGGTCGTCGCCCGCTACGCCGAGACGTTCCAGACGAGCGACAGCGCCGCATACCGGGCCAAGCTGCTGACCCGGCTGCGCACCGCCAACGAACCGCGGACCGAGCGCTACGTGCACCTGATCGACATCATCAACGACTGGCCGGTCCCGCCGCCGCTCGCGCCGGTCTTCGAGTGGTTGATCACCGCGCTCGAAGAGCGTCCTGCTATTTGATCGTGCCGTCCTCCGGGAAGTGGCACGCGGCCAGCGACCCGTTCGGCTTGATGCTCAACGGTGGCTCCTGGGTGGCGCAGATCTCCTGCGCCTTCCAGCACCGGGTGCGGAAGCGGCAGCCCGACGGCGGGTTGAGCGGCGTCGGGACGTCGCCCTCCAGCCGGATCCGGCCCGAGGCGCCCATCTTCGTCACGTCGGGCACGGCCGAGAGCAGCGCGCGGGTGTAGGGGTGGGCGGGGCGCTCGTAGATCATCTCGCGGTCGCCCACCTCGACCATCTTGCCGAGATACATCACGGCGATCCGCTGGCAGAAGTGGCGGACCACGGCCAGGTCGTGCGCGATGAAGACGAACGCCAGGTCAAGCTCGCGCTGCAACTCGCGCAGCAGGTTGATGACCTGGGCCTGGATCGACACGTCGAGCGCGGAAACCGGCTCGTCGGCCACGATGATCTTCGGGCGCAGGGCGAGCGCGCGGGCCACACCGATGCGCTGCCGCTGGCCGCCGGAGAACTCGTGCGGGTAACGGTTGTAGTGCTCCGGGTTGAGGCCGACCAGCTCCAGCAGCTCCTGGACGCGCTTCTTCACGCCGCCCGGCGGCTTGATGCCGTTGACCTGCAGCGGCATCGCGACGATGCGGCCGACCGTGTGGCGCGGGTTGAGCGACGCGTAGGGGTCCTGGAAGATGATCTGCATGTCCTGCCGGAGCTGACGCAGGCCGGAACCCTTCGAGTGGCTGATGTCCTTGCCCTCGAAGGTGATCTTCCCGCTGGTCGGCTCGAGCAGGCGGACCAGCATCCGGCCGGTCGTGGTCTTGCCACAGCCGGACTCACCGACGAGCCCGAGCGTCTCGCCCGCGTCGACCGAGAAGCTCACGCCGTCGACGGCGCGCACCAGGCCGGACTTGCCGAACATCCCGGACCGCACCGCGAAGTGCTTGGTCAGGTCGTCGACGATCAGCAGCGGCTCGGCCCGGCGACGGGACGGCTCGACCGGCGCTGCGCCGGGCTCCTGAACCAGGGTCTCGGTCATTGCGCGACTCCAGCGGACGGTGCGATGTCTTCGGCGTAGAACTTCTTGCGGTCGGCCTCTGACAGATGACAGGCGACCAGGTGTCCACGCTCCTGGACCTGGTGGAGCTCGGGCACCTCGGTGAACGAGCGGTCGCCGTTGCGGCCGGCGTAGCGGCAGCGCGGGTGGAACGCGCAGCCGGTCGGGAGGTTGATCAGCGAGGGCGGGTTGCCCTTGATCGGCACGAGGTCGGCTTCGGCGTCGCCGTGCAGCGACGGCACGCTGGCCAGCAGGCCCCAGGTGTAGGGGTGCTGCGGGCGCCGCATGACCTGCTCGACGCTGCCGAACTCGACCTGGCGGCCGCCGTACATCACCAGCACGTCGTCGGCGACCTGGGCGACCACGCCGAGGTCGTGGGTGATCATGATGATCGCCGAGTTGAACTCGCTCTGCAGGTCTTCGAGCAGGTCGAGGATCTGCGCCTGCACGGTCACGTCGAGCGCGGTGGTCGGCTCGTCGGCGATCAGCAGGTCGGGGTCGTTGACCAGGGCCATCGCGATCATCGCGCGCTGCCGCATACCGCCGGAGAACTCGTGCGGGTATTGGTCGGCGCGGCGCGCGGGCTGCGGGATGCCGACCCGGCCGAGCATGTCGACGGCGCGCTTGCGGGCCTCGGCCTTCGACGCCTTCGGGTGGTGCACCTGGAAGGCCTCGGCGATCTGCGCGCCCACCTTGAAATAGGGGTGCAGCGCGGACAGCGGGTCCTGGAAGATCATCGACATGTCGCGGCCACGCAGGCGGCGGGTCTGCTCTTCGGACATGCCGACCACGTTGCGACCGCCGACCAGGATCTCTCCCGAGATCCGGGCCCGCTTGGTGTTGTGCAGGCCCATGATGGTCAGCGACGTGACGCTCTTGCCCGAGCCGGACTCGCCGACGATGCCCAGCGTCTTGCCGCGCTCGACCGAGAACGACACGCCTTCGACGGCCTTGACGACGCCGTCTTCGGTCGGGAAGTGCACCCGCAGGTCGTTGACCCTCAGGTAGGCACCCGTATCGGCGGTCGCCGGGGTCTGTGGCGCCGAGGTTGGTGCGGTCACTGTTGTTCTCCCTCGCGCTTCAGCTCAGCCGGACCCGTGGGTCGATCACGGCGTAGAGCACGTCGACGATGAGGTTCGCGACGATGATGAACACTGCTGCCAGCAGCACCGTCGCGACGACGATCGGCAGGTTGAGGAAGTTGACCGCGTCGACGGTCTCCTTGCCCAGACCGCGGAAACCGAAGATCGTTTCGGTGATGAACGTGCCGCCGAGCGACGCGCCGATGTCGAGACCGGCGATGGTGACGATCGGCGTGATCGCGGCGCGCAGCGCGTGCTTGGTGTAGACCCGGCGCAGCGGCAGCCCCTTGGCGCGGGCGGTGCGCACGTAGTCCTCGGAGAGTGTCTCCAGCATCTGGGCGCGCGAGAGCCGGGCGTAGATCGCCGAGTTGAGGAAGCCGAGCGTGAGCCACGGCAGCACCAGGCCGAGGGCCCACTGAGCCGGATTCTGGGTGATCGGCGTATAGGACGGGAACGGTAGCAAGTGGGTCAGGTAGACCAGGACGTAGAGCAGGATCAGGCCGAAGAAGTAGACCTGCATCGACGCGCCGGTCAGCGAGATGCCGATCGCGACCTTGTCGAAGAGCGTGCCTCTTCGGAGCGCGGAGATCATGCCCAACGAGATGCCGATCAGCAGCCAGACCACCGCGGCGCCGGCGACGATGCTGATCGTGACCGGCACGGTGCGGCTGAGGATGGCCGTCACCGGCTCGTTGTTGCGGAACGAGTAACCCAGGCAGGGCGCGTCGCAGCGCTGCTCGAAGTCGGTGCCCTTGGCGTAGGTGCGGCCGACGAAGATGCCCTTCATGAACTTGGTGTATTGCGTCGTGATCGGCTCACGAATGCCGAGCCGGGTCTCCACCGCGGCGATCTGAGCCGGGTCGCAGTTCTTGCCACACATCACCTTGGCCGGCGACGACGGCACGGCGAAGAACAGCCCGAAGACGATGATGCTGATCGCGATGATCGTCGCGACGCCGACAAGCACGCGACGGGTGATGAACCGGACCATGGGATGCACCTATTCGATGGAGACTGCCGCCCCGGGTGCGGGTGGCCCCCCGGTAGGAGAACCACCCGCACCCGCCTAACGGCGTTGCGAAGTTACGAGCTACTAGCTGGTCTTCACGAAGACCTTGTTGAGCTGCAGGATGCCGAACGCGTCGCTCAGGTAGGCGTTGCCGACCTTCGAGCCGTGGAGCACGTACGTCGCGTCGTAGTAGGCCGGGATCTCGGGCACGAAGTCAGTCATGAGCTTCTTGTCGAGAGCCATCCACGCAGCGTCCTGCTCCGCCGCCGGCAGCTTCTTCACCCGGTCGATCTCGGTGTTGATGCTGGCGTCGTTGAAGTAGGACAGGTTGTTGTTGCCCTCCGGGCCGATCTCGCGACCGTCGTAGAGCGGCGGGATGATCGTCGAACCGGTCGGCCAGTCCGAACCCCAACCGTGCAGGTAGATGTCGTACGGGTTGTTCTTGCGACCGACCTCGTCGTAGTAGCTGGTCGACTCGATCGGCTTCAGGGTGATCTTGAACCCGGACTTCTCCAGGCCCTCCTTGATCGCCGCAGCCTGCGCGGTGCGGAGCGGGGTGTTGCTGTGCGCGAGAACCAGCGCCGGCGGGGTGGTGCTGCCGAGGATCTCCTTGACCTTCGCCGGGTCGCCGGTGGGCGGCACGTTGTAGGCGTCGTAGGCCTCGAAGCCCGCGGTGGTCGGCGACATCAGCGTGCTGGCCGGCGAGCCGGCGGAGGTGCCACCGATCGCCTTGAGCGCGCCGTCACGGTCCAGCGCGTAGTTGAGCGCCTTGCGGACGTTGAGGTCGGAGATCCGCTGGTTGTTGATGGCCAAGTACCACACGTACTGCGTGGGGCCCTTGACGACGCGCGGCGCGACGGCCGGGTCGGTCGTGCGCGGAAGCACGGCCGGGGGAACGTCGGTCCAGGTCAGACCGGTCTGGTCGGCGGACGCGTCGGCGACCAGCCGCTCAGCGATCTGCTCCGCCTCGAGCGTGAAGGTGAACTTCACGGTGTCGGGGTAGGCGTTGCGGATCGGGTCGGTGTTGGGGTCCCAGTTGGTGTTGCGCTCGAGCACGAGCGTGTTGTCCCGGGTGTAGGACTTCACCTTGTAGGGGCCGGACGAGAACGGACGCAGGTCGTACTGCGCACGGGTGTCCTTGGCCTGCGGAACCGGCGCGGACGTCGGCAGCGCGGCCGCGTACGGCATGTCGCAGTGCGGCTCGGCGAAGGTGAACTTGATGGTCTTGTCGTCGGGCGTCTCGATGCCCTGCGGCGACGGCGCACCACCGTTGTAGGGGCCCTTGTAGGTGTCGTTGTAGGCGCCGCCCGGGTAGAGCCACTGCTGGAGGTAGTGCGGACCCTCGTTGAGCTCGTCGGCGAAGCTACGGGCGATGCCGTAGGCGACGTCCTTCGAGGTGATCGCCGAGCCGTCCTCGTACTTCAGGCCGTCGCGGAGCTTGAACTCCCAGACCTTGCAGTCCTTGTTGACGTCGGTGCCCGGGTTGGTCGCCAGGTCGCCGACCAGCTTCATCTGGCCGGAGCCGTTCTCCTGGTAGCCGTTCAGCGACCGGTAGATCAGGTTGCCCGTGACCTGCTGCACGTTGACGTAGTTACGGGCCGGGTCCAGGTGCTCGAAGTCGCCCACCTGGAACACGTTGATCTCGCCACCCTTGGTGGCACCGTCAACCGCCTTGGCCGGGCCGGTGTTGTCGGCGGCGTCGTATGAGATCGCACCGCTCTGGGTCTTGGCGGGCTCGTTCGAGCCACCATCATTTTGAGTGGTTTCACTACAAGCCGAGGCGCTGAGCGCCACGGCAAGAGCGCCGACGATCAGCGCTCCTCCTTTAAATCGCACGATCTTCTCCCTTCCCGCCCGGCTGGGGCTACCTCAGCTCCCGAGACGACCGAACGAAACGTGCGTGGTGCGAAAGTCTTGGTTTCCCGGGGCTATCGCGAGGACTTCGGGTCCAGCGCGTCACGCAGCGAGTCACCCAGCAGGTTGAACGCGAGCACGAGGATGAAGATCGTCAAGCCCGGCCAGAGCGTGTAGAACGGGTCCGTCGCGACGTACTTGATCGAGTTGAAGATCATGCGACCCAGGTCGGGGGTCGGCTCGATCACGCCGATGTTGAGGAACGCGAGGGCGGCCTCGGTGGTGATGAAGGCCGGCACGTTGAGCGACAGCGTCACCAGGATGGGCGCCCAGATGTTGGGCAGCAGCTGCCGGAACAGGATGTGGCCGGTGCTGGCGCCGGCCGCGCGCGCCGCTTCGACGAACTCCCGTTCGCGCAGCGCGATCACCTGGCCGCGCACGAGGCGGGCCGTGTAGGTCCAGCTGAAGAGCGCGAACGTGGAAATGATCAGGACGACCCGGAAACTGGCCGGGATCGCGTCGCGGTCGCCGTAGAAGCGGTCTTCGAGAATCGGGATGATCGCGAGCGCGAAGATCAGGAACGGGAAGGCCAGCGTCAGGTCGATGACCCAGTTGATCCCGGTGTCGAGCCAGCCGCGGGCGTAGCCGGCGACGATTCCGATCACGACACCGATCGCGGAGGCGATGATCGCGGAGGCGAACGCGATCAGCAACGAGGTGCGCATCCCGTAGACCAACTGCATCAGGATGTCGCGGCCGAGTTGCGGCTCTAGCCCGAGCCAGTGCGTGCCGCTCATGCCGCCGGCGTAGCCCAGCGGGATGGCACTGAAGTTGTTGAGCTTGTCGTTGAACTGATCGGTCGGCGCCATCCCCCGCAGCGCTTCGATCACCGGCGACAGCAACGCGATAATGCCGAGCACCACCAGCGTTACGGCACTGACGGCCGCCGTGCGGTCACGCTTGAGCCGCAGCCACGCGAGTTGGCCGGGCGAGCGCCCGACGAACTCCTTTTTGGGCTGTTGATCTGCGGGCACATCGGCCGGGGAGTTGACCTCCAATGCGACGTTGCCACTCATGCCGTCGGGGACGGCTACAGGGGCGTCAGGCGCCGAGTCGGTCTTACTCATGGACGGGGGCCTCCTAGATCGGACGAAGGGTCGCTCCGCCTGTTCGGCAAAAACTAGCCGTCGTGAAGCGAGTTCGGAATAGTCGAATGCATCGTTCAGATAACAGTGATGTCTCCGAACGAGCAGTCAGGTGTAACAGCGAGGCGACTGTGCACATCAGACGGAAGGCAGCGCAAATCGGACCAAATCGAATCGCCTCCACGCGATCGATTGGGACGTTTTTGCGCTGTTCCATCAGTGCGCCCAGCAGCCAACCGCCATCATTCCGACACGCTCTGTGCAGATGACGAGACGCGTCGGCGGAGATTTTAGGTTGCATGGGCGACGGAAGATTGTCGTGAACTTGCGGGCACGCGGCGGGTTGTGCGTGCCGTCGGGCCCGCCCGCGGCAGGGTCACCGCCCGCGGCGGTCCCACATCGGACCGCCGACATGGTATGCACGCCATCTCCAGCCCACCGAGTTCCCACGCGACCGGCCCCGCACGGGACACGCGGCAGCGTTCGCGGTGCGGACGACTCCACGCGGGCGCGGAGCGGACGGGGTCTACACGGCAGCGCGCGAGCCTAGATCAACACACTTCCGGTCGGGAAACAAGAGGTTGCCGCGACAAACAACAGGTTGCCGCGACCAACCGCGGACCTGGCAGCGAAGCGAAGCGAGCGCTGTCTGGCGGGAGCGACGATCTGGACCGCCACGAACCCGAGTAAATGCCTATATTCGAACATTCACACTAGGCGGCGGTCTGCGGCCCAACGCGAGAGTTCGTAGCGGTTCGACATCTGAAGCTTGCGCAACACGTTGGACACGTGCGTCTCCACCGTCTTGATGGAGATGAACAGCTCCTTCGCGATCTCCTTGTAGGCGTAGCCGCGGGCCAGCAGCCGCAGCACCTCGCGCTCGCGGTTGGTGAGCTGATCCAGCTCCGGGTCGGCGACCGCCGTGTCGGAGCGGCTCGCGAACGCGTCGAGCACGAAGCCGGCCAGGCGCGGGCTGAACACCGCGTCGCCCTCGGCCACCCGGCGGATCGCGGCCGCCAGCTCCTCGGAGGAGATGGTCTTCGTGACGTAGCCGCGGGCACCGGCCCGGATCAGGCCTATCACGTCTTCGGCGGCGTCCGAGACGCTCAGCGCGAGGAAGCGCACCTGCGGGTGGGTCCGGCGGACCACCTCGAGCACCGCGCGGCCGCCGCCGTCGGGCATGTGCACGTCGAGCAGCACCACGTCGGGCTCCAGCGCGCCGATCCGGCTGACCGCCTCGGCCACCGTGCTGGCCTCGCCGATCACGTCGACCCGGCCGGCGAGCTCGGCGCGGACGCCGGCCCGGAACATGGCGTGGTCGTCGACGACGAACACCCGCAGCGCCTGGGGTGCCTCGGTCGGCGTCGGGCTATCGGTCATCGGAGCTCACCTGTCCTTGCTGGCATCGGCATTAGCTGGGGCGCGGGGTACCCGCGCGATCGGGAGGAACAATCGGACCTCGGTGCCGGTGCCCGGCTCGCTGCGGATCTCCGCCCGGCCACCGTGTCGGGTCATCCGGCCGATGATCGAGCCGCGCACCCCGTGCCGGGTCTCTTCCACTGTAGATGGGTCGAAGCCGGCCCCGCGATCGCGGACGAACACGCTCAGCTGCTCCGGCTCGGCCTCGGCGTAGAGGGAGACGGTCTGCACCTTGGCGTGCCGGGCGGCGTTGACCATGGCTTCCCGGGCGGCCGCGACCAGCGCGCCGACCCGCTCGTCGGTGTCGCGGTCGCCGACCACGACGGTCTCCACGGTGATCGCGAAGGTGTCTTCGACCTCGGCCGCCGCCTGCTCCAGGGCCGCGGCGAACCGCTCGGTCGGCGACGCGGTCGGCTTGTAGAGCCAGTTGCGCAACGAGCGCTCCTGGCCGCGGGCGAGCCGCTGCACCACCTTGACGTCGCCGGCGTTGCGCTGGATCAGGGCGAGCGTGTGCAGCACCTGGTCGTGCACCATGGCCGCGACCTCGGCGCGCTCCGTCTCCCGGATCCGGCCCTCGCGCTCGGCGCGGAGCTGGTTGAACGTCCGCCACAGCGCGGGGCCGGCGACCACCGCGACGCCGAACAGGCCGACCAGCGCGAAGATCACGCCGTTGACGACCGCGCCGATGTCGCCGGACGGTGCG
The DNA here is from genome assembly GCF_040676615.1 of Asanoa sp. NPDC049573. Classification (NCBI taxonomy): domain Bacteria; kingdom Bacillati; phylum Actinomycetota; class Actinomycetes; order Micromonosporales; family Micromonosporaceae; genus Asanoa; species Asanoa sp. NPDC049573. Next base: position 342,476 of record NZ_JBFAPI010000003.1, on the reverse strand, counting down.
TAGACCGCGACGACGCCGATGATGCCGGTCGCGACCAGCACGCCGCCGCCGATGAAGCGCAGCAGGAAGGCCCGGCGGTCGCTCTCGTCGACCACCGCCGCGAGCCAGGGCATCTGGGGCAGCGTCTCGCTCCACTGCCGGCGCCGCTCCGGGTCGGACTGGTGCCAGATCACGCCGGCGCCGACCGCGACCAGCGCGATCAGCCAGCCGCCGGTGGCCGCGGCACCGACCGAGTTGAGCAGGATGCCCTGGGTGATCAGCACCGCGATGCCCATCACCACGAACGGCAGCACCTGGGCGAGGCTGCGGCGGGTGGCGTCGTCGGAGGTGCGGGCCCGTTGCGGCAACACCGCCCAGAACGCGGCGTAGAGCAGCAGGCCCAGCCCGCTGAACCCCAGCAGCAACACGAACGCCACGCGCACCCGGGACGCCGGTATGCCGAGGTGGTCGGCCAGACCGGCGGCCACGCCGGCGACCATGCGGCGGTCGCGGGCGCGGTAGAGGCGCGGTGCAGTCGGTGCGGTGATGACGGGCTCCTTCCGGGTGGTTCCGATCGTCACACGCAACGCCACACAATGACCACGGGGAGGCCCCCTAACCTGGGCGCCCGATATCTCAGGGTGGCGTCAGGGTCCGTTCCTGAGGCCGCTCGGGCACCCGCACCGCCAGTATCGACGGTATGACCGACACCCCCGAGACACCGGCCGGCCAGCGCCCGGCGGACGAGGCCGCCGCGCCGCCGCCCGGACCACCGCCGCCCCCGCCGCCGGGTGCGGGCACGACAGGCGGATTCACCACGCGGTACGGGCTGGTCCGCCCGCACAACGGCCGATACCTCGCCGGGGTCTGCGCCGCGATCGGCCGGGCCACCAACACCGATCCGATCCTGTGGCGGGTGCTGTTCGCGGTGCTCACCGTCTTCTTCGCGGTCGGTGTGCTGATCTACGTGACCGCCTGGCTGCTGATCCCGGCCGAGGGCGACTCCGCGTCGCCGGTCGAGTCGGTGCTCGGCAAGGGCCGGTCCAGCATGTCGCCGGTCACCGCGATCATCCTCGGCGTCGGGTGCGCGGTGCTCTTCGGCTTCCTGGTCTCTGACGCATTCCGGGCCGTCCTGCTCGGCGCCGCGATTCTGATTGGAGGCGCGTTGCTACTCAACCGCAACCAGCGCGGGCCGCAGCCGGTGCCGTCCGGCGGCCCGGCGGGCGAGCGTTTCGGCTGGTCGACCGTGTCACCCTGGGCGGGCAGCGCACCGTGGCGGGCGACGCCGGCACAGCCGACCGGGCCGACCCCGACCCCGGCCGCGGCGCCGCCGCCGGCCGCCGTCGACGAGCCGACCCGGGCCTACGAGGCACCGGCGCCGACCGCTCAGTTCCCGCCGCCCGCGACCGGGCCCTTCCCGCCCCGGCAGCAGCAGGGCTATCAGCCGCCGTTCGCGCCGTACGGGCCCTACGGCGGGCCGCCACCGCCGCCGCCCGTGGCGGCCAAGCCACCGAAGCCGCCGAAGCCGCCGAAGGAGCGGTCGGCCCTGGGCGCCGCCACCTTCTCGATGATCTTCGTGGCGATGGGCGTCGTGGCGATGCTCGACCTGCTCAACGTGATCCGGGTGCGCCCGACCACCTACTTCGCGGCCGCGCTGCTGGTCATCGCGCTCGGCCTGCTTGTCGGCGCCTGGCTGGGCCGGGCCCGCTGGTTGATCGCGCTCGGCGTCGCAGCCGCGGCGGCCCTGGGCATCTCGTCCATCGCCGAATACCAGGTCGACCACGACAACAACCTCGGCGCGCGGACGGCGGTCTGGGAGCCGATGACGATGACCGAGTTGCGGCCGAGCTACCGGCTGCCCTTCGGTGACGCCCGGCTCGACCTGACCAACCTCGACTTCGCCGGCCAGACCAAGGACGTCGACATCTCGATCAACGCCGGCGAGCTCGACGTGGTCGTCCCCGACAACGTCGACGTGGTGGCCGACGTCAACGTCGACGCCGGTGACGCACAGGTCTTCGACCGCTCGACCGGCGGGTTCGGTCAATCCATCACCGTCGCCGACAACGGCGACGACGGAGCGGGTGGTGGCACCCTGCGGCTGACCATCAGCGTCAACACCGGTCACGTGGAGGTGTCCCGATGAAGCCGCACCGCACCGACCTGCTCTCGCTGACCTTCGCGATCGTCTTCCTGGCGATCTTCGGCTGGTGGGTCTTCGCCCAGGTGGTCAACGTCGACGTGCCGGCGCCCGGCTGGTGGGTCGCGTTCGCGCTGATCCTGCTGGGGCTGCTGGGGCTGATCGGTGCGATCCGGTCGACCCGCAATGCCAGCGCGGCACAGCGCCCGGCCGTGCCGGCGGCCGATCTCGACCCGGACCCGGCCGGCGAGCCGACCGCCGAGCTCGGCGACCCCGTCTCGGCTCCGCCGCGTGGTCAAAACCACGACTAGCGTCCCGCGCCACCTATGCTGGCCGGTGGAGGTTTCGCCTCCGCCGGCCAGCTGGTTTTCGCGCCCCGCTCGGGTGCGCGTGCCGCCGGCCCACCGATCCCGACCCGCCGAGGAGCCAGCCCGACATGACCGCCTCCCCCGCGCACCAGGCCACCAAGGGCCGCGACAACGTCGGCGAGCGCGCCGCGCGCACGCTCACCACGGAGCTTGCCCGCCACGCAGGCCCGAAGTCGGCCCTGGTGGTCGGTGCCGCGCCGGGGTCGGCGGTGCTCCAGGCCGCGATCGACACCCTGCTGCCGGGCGACAGCCTGGTTGTCACGCCGGCCTCGGGCACCACGAGCGCCGCGCTGCGCGCCCACGTCCACCAGCAGGGCCAGTGGGTCGATGACCGCGTCCGGGTGGCCGAGTCGGTCGGCGAGTCCGACGCGGCGCAGATCGTGATCGTCGCCGAGCCGCTCACCGGTTCGGCCGAAGACGCCCGGGCCACCATCGACGGGCTGGCGAAATACCTCGCCGACGGCGGCGTGCTCAGCATCGCGGCGCCGGCCCTGCCCGGCCTGACCGGTGGCGCCGCCGCCGAGCTCGACCGGCAGGCGGCGCTCTTCGGCGTCGGCTCCGACCTGGTGCTGGCCAACCGGCCGCCGGTCCGGGTGCACCGGCTGCGGTTCTCCCCCGCAGAGGCGGCGGCGGCCGAGCGGCTCGCGCCGGCCTACCGGCCGTCGAGCGTGCCGCTGACCCGCGGCATGCACATCGACTCCAACGGCGTGGCCGCCGCCGGCATCGCGTTCGGTCTGGCCGCGCTGGCCCGCCGGGCCCGGCCGCAGTCGAAGCTCTGGCTGGTGCCGGCCCTGGCCGCCCTGCCGGTGGCCGCCTTCTTCCGTGACCCCGAGCGCGACGTGCCCGAAGACGCCTCCGCCGTGGTCGCCGCCTCCGACGGCAAGGTGCTCTCGGTCGAGCGGCTGGCCGACGACCGCTTCGGCGACAGCGAGTTCCTCCGCATCGCGGTCTTCCTCTCCGTCCTCGACGTGCACGTCAACCGCGCGCCGGTGGCCGGCAAGGTGGTCGACTACTTCGTCACCGACGGTGGCTACGCGGCGGCGATGAAACCGGCGGCCGAGCACAACGTCGCCGCCTACACGGTGCTCGACACCCCGCGCGGCACGGTCGTGGTGGCACAGCGCACCGGCCTGATCGCCCGCCGGATCGTGCAGCGAGCGCCGGTCGGCGCGCTGCTGGCCCGGGGCGAGCGCCTCGGCCTCATCCGCTTCGGCTCGCGCACCGACGTCTACCTGCCGGCCGACACCGCCGACGCGCTGGTCGCGCCCGGCGACCGGGTGCTGGGCGGCGCATCGGTGATCGCGCGCTGGCGCTAGTCGACCCCGCGGGCGGTCAGCGCGTCGGCCAGGTCGTCGGCGTGCTTGAGGGCCATCACCAGGAGGGGCACGACAAAGGCGAGCGGCGCCACCGGTACGCCACGGGCGCGCTGGGCCTCGCGGATCTGGGCCGCGTACCCGGCGATGACCGGGATCGTGGTGATGGTCATCGAGAGCATCAGCGCGACCCGGCCCGGGTTGACCCGCAGGTGCCGCAACGGTGCCAACGCCCGCTCGATCGCGTCGACCAGGTCGTCGGTGCGGGTGGTGAGGGTGACCAGGTTGGCCAGCAGGATCACCGCGACGACCCGCACGACGTTGGCCGCCACGGTGCGCCCGGGCAGGAAGAACACCTGGCTGACCACCATCACCACGACGAGCCAGCGGAGTGTCCAGAGCTGCCGGCCGGCCTCGGCCAGCCCCAGGCCGGCGAGCAGGTAGCCGCCGGACACCAGCACGGCCGTGCCGGCCAGCAGCCACGGCTCGGCCGGCGCGAGCGAGACGGCCAGGGCCAGCGCCATCACGACCAACAGCTTCGGGCCGGCCGGGAGCCGGTGGAACACGCTGTCGCCGGGCCGGTAGAGCGAGATCACGCCAGGTCCTGGTCCCGCTCGTAGCGGGCGATCACCGGGCCCGGCTCGCCCTGGTCGACCAGGCGCCCGCCGTCGAACCGCACCGCGACGTCGCACCGGGCGGCGAGCCGCAGGTCGTGGGTGACCAGCACCAGTTGCTGCGGCATCTGGTCGAGCAGGAACCCCGCGATGCGCCGGCTGTTGACCCCGTCGAGGTAGGCGGTCGGCTCGTCGGCGACCACCAGGCCGGGCTCCCCGATCAGCACCGCGCACAGCGCCAGCAGTTGCTTCTCACCGCCCGAGAGCGAGTGGGCCGGCGAGTCGGCGTAGTCGCTCAGGCCGACCCGCTCGAGCGCGGCCGCGACCCGGGCGGCGATCTCGGCCCGGGACAGGCCGCGGCGGCGCAGCGAGAACGCGGCGTCCTCGGCCACCGTCGGCATGATGATCTGGGTGTCCGGGTTGCTGAACACGAAGCCGACCCGGCGACGCAGTTCCTTGGCCTGCCGGGTCGGATCCAGCCCGTGTACGCGAACCGTGCCGGTGCTCGGGGTGACCAGGCCGTTGAGCGTGCGGGCGAAGGTCGACTTGCCGGAGCCGTTCGACCCGATGACCGCGATCCGGCGCTCGTTCAGCCGCACCGACAACTCGCGCACGGCGGTGCGGCCGCCCGGGTAGTCGACGCTCACGTTGTCGAGCACGATGGCGCGCTCGCTCATCGCACGACCTCGAACAGGGCGGCCACGCCCAGGCCGCCGCCCACGGCGGCCGTGGCCAGGCCGAGCGTGCCGGCCGGGGCGCCACCGCGGACAAGCCGGCTGAACAGCCGGACCACGCTCACCGCGGCGCTGGCACCCCAGGGGTGGCCGAGTGCGAGCGCGCCGCCGTCGGCACAGACCCGCTCGTCGACCTCGTGTGTCTCGGCGTCGGCGAGGCCCAACCGGGTCAGTGAAGCCAGCGCCTGTGCGGCGAAGGCCTCGACGAGTTCGATGGCGGCGATCTCGGCCAGGTCGCGGCCGGCGTTCTTCAGCAGGGTCTCGACGGCGCCGACCGGGCCGAGGCCGGGCAACGCCGGATCGCAGCCCACGGTGGCCGTCGCGATGATCGCCAGCCCGGGCGCCCCGCCCGTGCCGATCGCGACCGCCGCGGCACCGTCCGCGTCGCGGCAGGAGTTGCCCGCGGTCAGCGTGCCGCCCGCGTCCGGGAACAGCGGCGGGAACCGGCCGAGCATCGTGGGCACCCGCGCCCGCGGACCACTGTCGGCGGTCACTGCGTCGACCGGCACGATCTCGGCGGCGAACCCGCCGCGGTCCCGGGCGGCCACGGCCAGGCGGTGGCTGCGGGCGGCGTACGCGTCCTGCCGGTCCCGCCCGATCCCGTCGAGCACGGCCAGGTCCTGCGCGGCCCGCACCATGTCGGGGTCGGCGTGCCCCGGCGGCGCGAACGGCGCCCGGCGGTAGGCGACCCCGTCCGCGATCCGGGTCGGTGCGGTCGAGCAACTCTCCACCCCGCCGGCGATCCGCAGCCGGCCGTCACCCGCGCGGACCGATTCGGCGGCCGTGATGATCGCCGCCAACCCGCTGCCGCACTGCCGGTCGATGGTCATGCCGGGCACCGCGACGCCGAGCCCGGCGGCCAGGGCCGCCACCCGCGCGATGTTGCCGCCCGGACCCATCGTGTTGCCCAGCACGACATCGCCGACCGGTCCGAGCGGCCCGGCGTCGTCGACGCAGGCCCGGATGACCGGCGCGGCGAGTTCCGCGGCGGTGCGGTGGGCCAACCCACCGCCGTTGACCGTGATCGGGGTACGCCGGGCGGCGACCACGACAGGGAACTCAGACAACCCGAGCCACCCGACCTTCGATCGCGCCCTGCCTGATCTGCTCCCGGGCCGGCTTGCCCGCGGCGGTCCGCGGCAGCCGGTCGACCCAGAACCAGCGGCGCGGCCGGTGCGTGCCGGTCAGCAGCGTGCCCACCCGGGCCCGCAGCTCGCCGGCGGTCGGCGGGCGCCGGCCGGCCGCCGGTTCGATCACCGCCGCGACGAGGTCGCCGGCCCGCTCGTGCGGCAGGGCGAACACGACGGCGTCGGCGATCCCGTCGATGCCGAGCAGCGCCGCCTCGACGTCTTCGGGGACGACGGTGGCGGCCGCGGTCAGGATCGCACCGTCACCACGGCCGCGTAGCCGCAGTGGGATCGGGCCGTCGGCGGCCAGGTCGCCGACCGTTCCCCAGCCGTCGGCGGTGCGCCGGAACGGTCCGTCGACGTCGCCGAGATAGCCGCCGGCGAAATAGCCGGAGCGGACCCACAGCACGCCGTCGACGACCCGGATCTCGACACCGTCGAACGGGCGCAGCCCGCTGCCGTCGGCGTCGGTGGCCACGAAGGACAGTTCGGCGGCGCCGTAGTAGCTGACCACCGCGATCCCGGCGGCCTCGGCCCGGGCCCGCAGCCGGGGATCGAGGCGCGCACCCCCGACCAGGGCGACCCGCAGCCGGTGTGCCGAGCCGGACTCGATCCGCTCGAGGATGTCGCGCAACGCGTACGGGGTGCCGTGCAGCACGGTGGCGTTCGCCAGGTCCGCGGCCGAGACGCTGTGCGTGCGCGGGAGCACGACGGTGGCGCCACACGCGCGGGCATGAGCGACGGAGAACATGGTGACCGAGGAGACCAGCGGCGACGGTAGGTAGACCACGTCCGCGGCGGTCAGGCCGGTCAGCCGCTCGACGGCCGGGAACGACGCCGACCAGGACTCCTCGGTGCGCAGCACCACCCGGGGCGTACCCGTGCTGCCGCTCGTGAACGTCCCCCAGGCCATCCCGGGCGCCGGCGCGGCCGCGTCCACCCGGTCCTTCAGGGCGGCCCAGTAGGCGCCGTCCCAGCGGTCGTCGCCGACCAGCGGCACGCCGCCGGCCGCGCGCACCGCGAGCGCGGTGACCAGCGCGTCGACCCGGTCGGTGGCCCGGATCGGCACCGCCCGCCCGGGTGTGTCGACGCCGGCGGCGCCGGCGGCGGCGATCCGCTCGCGCAGGTCGTCGTCGGTGAGGACGGTGTCGCCGCAGACGAGCCCGGTCACGCGGCCACCCGGCGGGTCGGGTCGCCGAACGCGCGGGGGTAGGCCCGCCACAGGGCCATCGTGATGATCGTGGCGACCACGGCCTTGAGCAGGTCGCCGGGCAGGAAGGCGGCGGTGGTCACCAGGGTCTTGCTGATCGGCAGGCGGGTGACCAGCGACTGCACCGGGACGCCGATCGCGTACACGACCAATGCCCCGCCGATGAAACAACCCAGCGCGGTGCGCCACCAGACCGGCGGCCGTGCCCCGAACCGCACGATCGCGCCGACGACGAAGGCACCGAAGATCCAGCCGATCAGGAAGCCGGCCGACGGGCCCATGAAGACGCCGGCCCCGCCGCGACCGCCGGACAGCAGCGGCAGACCCGCGAGGACGAGCAGCAGGAAGATCACGACGGCGCTCGCGCCCCGCCACGGGCCGAGCACCGCGCCGGCGAGCATGACACCCAGGGTCTGCGCCGTGATCGGCACCGCGCCGCCCGGCACCGTGATCGCGCCCGGGATCCCGAGCACGGCGATGATGGCCGCGAACACCACGATCCGCGTCAGGTCTCGCATCTCGAACTGCTGCCGCACAGCCCTTCCCCTCCCGAACGCCGTTCACCTGAACACCGTTCTCCTGAACGGCGTTCACTATACTGGCGGCATGCCGAGATCGGATAGCGCCGGTTACGCCCGCAACACTCGCGATGACGTCGTCGACGCCGCGCTGCGCATCCTCGACCAGCAGGGCCTACCCGACCTGACGATGCGCCACCTGGCGGCCACGCTAGGTGTTCAGCCGAGCGCGCTCTACTGGCACTTCCCCAACAAGCAGACCCTGCTGGCGGCGGTCTCCGACCGGATCATCGCCGCGGCGCGCCCCTTGGCCGCGGCGGCGGGCGATTGGCAGACGGGGGTACGCGCGGAGGCGGCGGCGCTGCACGACGCGCTGCTGGCCTACAAGGACGGGGCCGAGGTGGTGTCCAGCACGCTGGCGCTCGGCCTCGGCGCCGGCGACCTGCACCGCAGGCTGGCAGCCGCGATCGGCGTGGGCGGCTTCGACGAGAAGACGACGGCCCTGGCCGCGGAGACCATGGTCCACTTCATCGTCGGCCACGCCTTCCACCGCCAGCAGCGCATCCAGGCCGACAGCCTGGGCGCCGTGGCGCGGGAGCATTCCCTTGACCGCGAAGACCCGGCCGTCGACACCCGCGAGCCGCAGGCCTTCGACCTGGGCATCACCTTGCTGGTGGCGGGCCTCGACGCCCAGTCCCGCGCGGCGGCCGACCGTTAGGTGGCCGCTTTTGCCGCGCGCTCGATCTCCGCGCGGCGGTCGGCCCAGAATTGCGCGCCGTGCGCGTCTTCCCGTTCGGCCCGTGTGCCGGTGGCCCCGTCGATCTGCTCGCGCAGGATGTCGGCGTGACCCGCGTGCCGGCTGGTCTCGGCCAGGCTGTGCACCATGATGTTGAACAGCTTGACGTCGGGCCGGGGCCACCAGGGCACGTGGCCGGGCGCGTCGATCGCCAACGCCTCGATCGTCGCGTCGGCGTGGTCGCAGACGCGCCGGTAGCGCTCGACGATCTCGGCGCGCGTCTCGTGCTCGGTCGCCCACATGTCGGGGCCGTCGGCGGCCGGGTCGTCCCAGCGCGGGAGCGGCTCGGGGAAGGGCCGGTCGAAGACCTCGCCGAAGTATTTGGACTGCCAGAGCGAGAGGTGCTTGACCAGGCCGAGCAGGTTGGTCCCGGTCAAGGTCATCGGGCGGCGGACGTCGTACTCGGAGAGGCCGTCGAGCTTCCACAACAGCGCTTCGCGGGTCACCCGCAAATCGCGGTGCAGGTAGTCCTTGGCGAACTCGTCGATCATGACCGACGAGCCTGCCACGGCCCGCCGGTGTGCTCAACCGGCGGGCGGCGCGACTCAGACCGTGTGGCGCTGCCGGAGCCAGAGCAACGGGCCGCTGGCCAGGTAGGCCACGACGATCGCGACGAAGGTGACGCGGATGTCGAGCAATGCGCCGACGACCGGGAGGACCAGGAGCCACGGCGGCAGCTTCACCAGGCGTGCCAGCTTGGCGTAGGGGAAGCTCGAGACCATCGCGAAGGCCAGGATCGCGACGCCGGCCACCACGAGAAGGCCCGAGACCGGGAGACCGATCAACACGGCCAGGGCGAGCACCGCGGCGGCCATCGTGGTCGGCACGCCGCAGAAGAAGCGGCCGTCCTTCGGTGAGACGTTGAAGCGGGCCAGGCGGATCGCCGCGCAGCCGGCGACCAGCGCGCAGGCTATCGCCGCGGCGGCGGTCGAGACGGTGCCGGCCAGCGACGCGTAGACGACAACGGGCGCGGCCAGGCCGAACGAGCACATGTCGGCCAGCGAGTCCATCTGGGCGCCGAATGGGCTGGCGACGCCGAGGCGGCGGGCCAGGATGCCGTCGAGGCCGTCGAAGATCACGCAGGCGACCAGGCAGATCGCGGCCAGGCGGACCTCGGACTGCATGGCCAGGAAGATCGCCAGCAGGCCCAGGCCGAGGCTCGACAGCGTGCAGGCGTTGACCACGGCGAACTTGAAGCGGCGGGCCAGCGTGCGATCGCCCGGCAGCAGCGGGATCGACATGCCGACCGTCGGCGCGGCCTCGCTGGGGCCCATCGCCGGGCTGACCGGAGCGATCGCCTGGATCTCGCGGATCACCAGCGGGTCGACGGCGTGGCTGTCGGGGTGCATCACCGTCATCCGGGAGCGCCGGCCGACCCGCACCCGCAGCACCTGACGGGCCAGCGTGGTGCCGCCGCGACGCAAGCCGTACCAACGGCGACCGCCCGGGCGCGGGCTGTCGAAAGCGAGACGCGGACTATCGGTGGTGATACGCCGACGCCAAGGGGCTCTCGGCACGTGGTCCCTCCAGGTCCGGATCGGAGCTCCGCCGCCAGTCGAGCGACCGCCCGATCTTGCGGTTTACACCATCGCACAGATGGGGCTCGTTGGCGAGACTCGTACACCGCTTTATCGGGTGAACGAGCCTAAACGCGACAGAATTCACTTAAGTGTCATAGCCGGCGATACGAGTTCTAGGCCCAACCAATGATTATACCGTCTAGGCGGCAACATTGGTGATTTGTGACGTCTGGCCAGCTCAGGCGGCCCATGCCGGGATCGCTGCCGCGGCGACATCGGTGAGCGTCAGCCCGCGCACCTCCTCGCGTGTGAACCAGCGCGCGTCGACTGTCGATCCGCTCACTTCGGTCACCCGCGGCTCCGTGGGGGTCGCGACGGCGACCCGGTAGACCACCCGGACGGCATGCCAGTCGATCGGATAACCCTCCGGGCCGAGCGCCCGCGGGTTGCGGTGGTCCGACACCGCGAGCAGTTCGACGATCTCCCCCGCCTGGGCCGACTCCTCCGCGAGCTCGCGCAGCAGCCCGGCCGCGGGCTGCTCCCCGAAGTCGGTGCCGCCGCCCGGCAGGTGCCACTTTCCGGCGCCGGGAAAACCTTCGGAGATCAGCGTCAGGAGTACGCCGCGCGGCGAAGTCACCAGGCCGTACGCCGCGAATCGTTGCCCCCGGTCCGTCGGCCGCGGCGGTGGCGGCCGGCGGCGCCCGAGCGGGTGCGGTGCGGCGAAGTCGAGCGGGACCACCGGCTGGCCGAGCAACTCGGCGGTGAACGGCATCAGCCGCAGGCCGGGCAGGTCGCTCTCGGGCACCCAGACGACGTCGTCACTGGTACCGGCGACCTCGCGACGCAGGATGCCGGTGCGCACCTCGACCTCGTACACGATCAGGTCGAAATGCCAGGCGACGTCGATGTCCCAGAGCTCGCGGACGGAGGCCAGCGCGGTCAGCGGCCGGCGGATCGCGATCTCCAGGCCGGTCTCCTCGCGGTACTCGCGGACGAGCGCGTGCGCGGGCGACTCGCCGTGCTCGAGCCCGCCGCCGGGGATCTGCCAGACACCGGGAAAGTCCGACTCGTCGGACGAGCGGGCGAGCAACACCCGCCCGTTGTCCCGGCACAGCCCGTACGCGCCGATCCGCCGCCGTTGCTCCATCAAGAAATGATCTTAAGTCGGCGTCAGCCGGCGTGCTCCCCGAAGGCGGCGCGGACCGCGTCGGCGGTGACTTCGGTGATGGCCGCGGGCGGCAGGTCGCGCAGTTCGCCGGCCGGGAACCAGCGCGCCTCGTCGGTCGAGCCGCCGACGTCGCCGACCCGCGGTTCGGCCGGGTCGTCGACCGCGACGCGGTAGAAGGCGCGGACGCCGTGCCAGTCGATCGGGTAGCCCTCCGGGCCGAGCGACGCCGCGTCGCGGTGGCTGGCCACGCCGAGCAGCGCGACCAATCGCCCCGTCTGACCGGTTTCCTCCACGAGTTCGCGGAGCAGCGCCTCGCCGGGCTGCTCGCCGAAGTCGGTGCCGCCGCCCGGGAGGTGCCAGCAGCCGGCGCCGGGGTAACCCGGTGCGACCCGGGTCAGCAGCACCCGGCCGGCCGGGTCGGTGGCCACGGCGTAGGCGGCGAAACGCTGGGCGCGGTGCAGGCCGTCGGGGCCGGGCGCGGCGTAGAACGAGGGGAAGTCCGGGGTCTCGTCGGGCCGCAGGTCGATCGAGCCCGGCGGGAGGCCGAGCGCGTTGGCGGTGAACGGGCGCAGCGGCAGGCCCTTGGCCTCGTCGAGGGTGTGCCAGCGGGCCAGGTCGGTCGGTTGGCCGACCCGGTCGAGCAGGGTGCCGCCACGGACCGAGGCCGCGTAGATGAGGCGGTCGGTGTGGATGGTGACACCGCGGTGCGGGAGGGCCCGCATGTCGGCGAGGACGTCGTACAGCCCGGTGACCGTGATGGACAGACCGGTCTCGGCGGCGGTCTCGCGTACGACCGTGTGGTTGGGGTCTTCGCCGTGATCGACGGCGCCGCCGGGTAGCGACCAGGCACCAGGGGTGCCGGAGCGCGTCGAGGCCCGGACGAGCAGCACGCGACCGCTGCCGTCGGTGCAGACGGCGTAGGCCGCGATGCGGCGGAGGGGTTCGAGCGCAGGGGTCACAGAGGGAGATTCTTCCCGAATCACACGACACCTCCGGGGGCGGAGTCGGATTGCTGACACCTGATCACCCGCAGGGGTCAGGATTCAGGGTACGGGTCCGGGCGGTACCCGAGGTAGGACCGTCCTGTCGGGTGGACTGTTGAAGCATGACGACGAGCGCGAACCCACCGTACAAACAACTCCGCCGAACCACCGACGACAAGATCATCGCCGGCGTCTGCGGCGGCCTAGGCCGCTACTTCGGCGTCGACCCGGTCCTGATGCGCGTGATCTTCGCGGTCACCGTGGTCCTGACCGGCGGCCTGGCCCTGTTCGCCTACCCGGTGCTGTGGTTCCTGATGCCCGAAGACCACGCGATGGCGCCGATGGCAAGCCCGTGGCAGGGCGGCGGCGCGTCGGCCAACTGGCAGAGTGCGACGCACGGCAACAGCCACTACCAGCCGCCGACCTACCAGCCACCATCCAACCCGGACCCCGCGCCCTACCAGGCGCCGGCCGACCACGCACCGTACGACACCCCGTCGCACCAGCCGCCGGCAGGCGGCACCACGCCGGGCGAGGGCGACACGCCGCCGCGCGCGTGACCCCGCTCGGCCGAGGATCACCCCCCGCGGCGTCCCGGGCCCGGCTCGAACTCGGCCCCAACCCACGCCGCGGGGCGGCGACCTCGGCCAAGACGACCGGCCGGCGACCCTCCACGTAGGGCTCGGCGGCCACCGGGGGCATGGCCGTCGGCCACAACCGTCCGCTGGGGACCGACGACGTCGGCCCCTTCGCACCAGGGTGCTCGGCCAAGGTCGTGGCCTGGCCAGCAGCATTCTTAGCTAGGTCTGGCACAGCCAGGCGCCGGGACTAGCCGCCCGCGGGCGGACGAGCCTAGGCCGGTGGTGGCCGCCGCGCACGCGTGACCGACGTAGACCCTTCCCTGGAGCAAGCGTCGGGCGGCGGCGGGCCATCAGCTCTTGGGGCAGCACGCCCAGATCCGGCTACAACCCGGCCTGTGGCAGCGGCACCCCAGATCCCAACGGCGGAGTCCGGGTAGGTGTCTGCCAGTGCCCACATGTTTTTCCATGTAGCTACATGGCGAAGCATGTAGGCGCTGGCAGAGAGGTCCCCGCTACCAAGTCACCAGCCGCAAGCCACGCCAGGTGAACCGACGCGGGCTCGCCAACGCGGCAGGCGGCCACGAACAGCCCGACTCCGGTCCCGCCGTCAACGGCGCGGCCCGACGTGGCCCAGCTCGGCGTGGCTCGGCCCGGCGTGGCTCGGCGTCGCTCGGCTCGGCCCGGCTCGGCCCGGCCCGGCGTGGCTCGGCGTGGCCCGGCCCGGCGTGGGCTCGGCCCGGCGTGGCCCGGCGTGGCCCGGCTCGGCCCGGCGTGGCCCGGCCCGGCGTGGCCCGGCCCGGCGTGGCCCGGCCCGGCGTGGCCCGGCCCGGCGTGGCCCGGCCCGGCGTGGCCCGGCCCGGCGTGGCCCGGCCCGGCGTGGCTCACCTCGGCTCGGTGCAGATCGTCGTGGCTCGGCTCGACTCGCTCAGCTCCACCCGGCCCGGTTCGGCTCGCTCCACTCGCGCAGCTGCGCCCGGTCCGGTCCGTCCTGGGTGACGATGATCGACCAGACACGGGCCCCGCAGGTTCTGGCTCGCCGAGGCGGACCGGTGGCGGACCGTCCTCGCGGGTCGCGTCACACGCGTCGGCGCGACGCGTGGTTGGGCGGTGAGCGGGCGTGGACCCGGGGGCGCGGTCAATCGGGCGGGGTGGTTACTCCCACTCGATGGTGCCCGGGGGCTTGCTCGTGACGTCGAGGACGACGCGGTTTACTTCGGGGACCTCGTTGGTGATTCTGGTGGAGATGCGGGCCAGCAGGTCGTAGGGCAGGCGGGACCAGTCGGCGGTCATCGCGTCTTCGCTGGAGACCGGGCGGAGGACCACCGGGTGGCCGTAGGTGCGGCCGTCGCCCTGGACGCCGACGCTGCGGACGTCGGCGAGTAGGACCACCGGGAACTGCCAGACGTCGCGGTCGAGGCCGGCCGCCGTTAGTTCTTCGCGGGCGATCTTGTCTGCCGCGCGCAGGACCTCGAGGCGGTCGCGGCTGACCGCGCCGATGATGCGGATCGCCAGGCCCGGCCCCGGGAAGGGGTGGCGCCAGACCATCGGGTCGGGCAGGCCCAAGGCTGCGCCCAGGGCCCGGACCTCGTCCTTGAACAGCGTGCGGAGCGGCTCGACCAGGGAGAACTTGAGGTCTTCGGGCAGGCCGCCGACGTTGTGGTGGGACTTGATGTTGGCGGTGCCGGTGCCGCCGCCCGACTCGACCACGTCGGGGTAGAGGGTGCCCTGCACCAGGAACTCGACGTCGCCTTCCGCGGCGACTTCGCGGGCCGCCTGCTCGAAGACCCGGATGAACTCGCGGCCGATGATCTTTCGTTTCTGCTCCGGGTCGGTCACGTCGGCGAGCGCGGTCAGGAAGCGGTCGGCCGCGTCGACGACCTTGAGCTTCACGCCCGTCGCGGCCACGTAGTCTTCCTCGACCTGCTCGGCCTCGCCCGCGCGGAGCAGGCCGTGGTCGACGAAGACGCAGGTGAGTTGGTCGCCGACCGCTTTGTGGACCAGGGCCGCGGCCACTGCGGAGTCGACGCCGCCCGACAGGCCGCAGATGACCTCCTTGTCGCCGACCTGGGCGCGGATCGCGGCCACCTGGTCGTCGATGATGTTGTCGGACGTCCAGCTGGGCTCGATGCCGGCGATGTCGTAGAGGAACCTGGTGAGCATGTCCTGCCCGTGAGCCGTGTGGCCGACCTCCGGGTGGAACTGGGTGCCGGCCCGCCGGCCCGCCAGGTCTTCGAACGCCGCCACCTCGGCGCCCGGCGTCGCGGCCGTGACCGTGAAGCCGGCCGGCGCCGCGGTCACACTGTCGCCGTGGCTCATCCACACCGGCAGGGACGCCGGCAGGTCGCGGAGCAGCACACCGGCCTCGGGCGCCACGCGCAACTCGGTGCCACCGAACTCGCGCCGACCGGTGTGTGCCACCGTGCCGCCGAGGGCCCGGGCCATCGCCTGGAAGCCGTAGCAGATGCCGAACACCGGGACGCCGGTCTCGAACAGGTCGCTCTCGACCTGCGGGGCACCCGCTTCATAGACGCTGGACGGGCCGCCGGACAGGATGATCGCGACCGGGTCCTTGGCCAGCATCTCCTTGACCGGCATGGTGTGCGGCACGATCTCGGAGTAGACCTTGGCCTCCCGCACCCGGCGTGCGATGAGCTGTGCGTATTGCGCGCCGTAATCGACGACGAGTACCGGGCGAGGCATGGTCATGCGTCCGGAGTTTACCGACCGTGTTGGCCGGCCCCCACCGCGCTCACCCCCTCGCCGAGCCCGGGGGAAGCCACCTCGCGGCGGCCGACGACCCGGCGGGTGACCAGCAGCAACAGCACCGCCGTCACGGCGAAGACCCCGTTGCCGGCCCACCGCACCGCGTCGCCGGGCCCGTAGAGCAGGGTGAGGATGAACCCCAACCAGGCATAGGTCAGCAGAGCGCCCGCCAGCAACGCCAACCGGTGGCGGTCGGACCAGCCGGGACGCCGGGCCAGCCAGGCCACCGCGACGGCCGACGCGGAGACGATCGCGACGTCGAACCAGAAGCCGGGCCAGCTCTCCGGGACCAGCACGTGCAGGCCCGCCGTAACGAACGTCACCGCCGCGACCAACCACGGCATGGGTAGCCAGCCCGCGGCGGCCACGACGACCGCACGCCGCCGGGGCACCAGGAACCCCAGGGCGATCAGCACGATCGCGGTCACCGCGGCCACCACGAGTTGGTGCGGCGCGGCCAGGAAGCTCTCCTGGTCGCGCAGTTCCTTGAAGATGAGCCAGCAGCCCAGCAGGTAGAAGACGAACGTGACCGACAGGCCGAACCGGCCCAGCCAGGGCGATCCGCGGCGGGCCGGGAACCACAGCTCGACCAGGGCGATCGGCACCCCGATGCTCCACACCGTGTGGCCGACCAGGAACGCCGCCGCGTTGTAGGCGCTCACCCCCAGCCAGGGCACGGGCGTCACGCCGCGCTGGTCGAGCCCTTCGAACGTGGTGTTGAACAGCGACTGGTCGACCAGGCCGGCCTCGATCACCCCGTAGGCCATCGCCAGCAGGAAGATCGTCGGCCAGCCCCGGCCGGTGTGCCGGGCGATCTCGCGGGCCAGCAGCGCGCCGCAGCCGTAGAGCGGGATCAGCACCGGCAGGAACGGCAACCGCTGGATCGGGACGTTGCCCAACAGGTATTCGCCCACCCACGGGGCGAGCACCAACAGCACGAGCACAGGCCAGAAGCGACGCATGCCAGCAAGCCTGGTGTACCACCGTGAGCCGGCGGTAAGGCGCGATTAAGAGTTCGATGAGAGCGGCAGCGTCACCGTGAAGACCGCACCGGAGACGCCGATCGTGCCGCCGTGCGCCGTCACGATCGACCGGGCGATCGCGAGACCCAGCCCCACGCCACCAGCGGGCCCGCGCGCCGGGTCGGCCCGGAAGAACCGGCCGAACACCGCCTCGGCCAACTCCGCCGGCACCCCCGGACCCTCGTCCGACACCACCAACGTGGCCGACCCGGCCGAGTCGGAGACGACGACGGACACCGCGCCCCGGCCGTGCCCCAGCGCGTTCGAGACCAGAATCCACACCAACCGCCGCAGGGCGTCGGCGTCACCCGACACCACGACCGGTGAGCCGGCACACGAAACCCCGGCCGCGACGCACACCGACGAGGCCACCGTGAAGAGGTCCACCGGGGCCGCCACCAGCGACACCCCGCCGTCCGACCGGGCCAGCAGGAGCAGATCGTCGAGCAGCCGCGCCATCCGCCCGCTCTCCGCCTCCAGGTCGTCAAGCGCCGCATCCCGGTCCGACGAAAGCGCCGAAGGATGCGCCCGCAGAAACCCCACGTTGCCCCGAATAGTGGTCAACGGCGTACGCAACTCGTGCGAAGCGTCCGCCGTGAACCGCCGTTGCGCGGCCAGCGCCGACTCGGTCCGCCGGTACGCCGCCTCCAGCCGGCCCATCATCGTGTTGAAGCTGACAGTCAGCCGCCCCAGGTCATCCCGTTGCCGCACCGCCGGCAACCGGCGCGTCAGATCGGCCGACCCACCCACCGAGTCGGCCAGCGACGCCAGCGTCCGCAACGGCAGCAGCGCCCGCCCGACGGCGAACCAGGTCGCCGCGAACGCCGCCACCAACCCGACGAACCCGACGGCACCGAGAACCCCGATCATCCCCTGCCGCTGCACCTGGATCGCCCGGATGGGCTGCGCCGCGACGACGTACCCGGAGCGCCCGAGATCCGTTCTTGCCCACGGCACCACCCGCACCCGAGTGGTAATCCCGGCAACCGGCACCGTGGAAACGGCCGACCCGGAGCGCGCCGCGTCCGCCAGCAACGACGGCGGCACGGCCGGCGGCCCGTCTCCGATGTGCCCGGTCGCGGAAAGCACCACACCGGCGTCGTCGAGCACCACCACCACGGCCTCACCGGTGGCCACCGCGTCGATCGACATCAGCGGCGTCCGCGGACCGAGATCGGCGGCCGGCACCGCGGCCAGCGCCGAGACCGCCGCGGTGGTCCGGCTCGCCAGCAGCGTGTCCTGGTCTTCGGCGAAGCCGTAGGAGAGCAGCGCGTAGACCAGCACCGCGATCACCGTGTAGATCACCGCGACCACGACGGCCCCGAACAACGTCACCCGGGCCCGGATCGACAGCGACATCAGCCGCCGCTCCGCAACACGTAGCCCACCCCGCGCACGGTGTGCACCAGCCGCGACTCGCCGCAGGCCTCAAGCTTCGACCGCAGGTATCCGATGTAGACGTCGACCACGTTGCTGGCCACCGGCTCACCGCCCCAGACCGCGGCCAGCAACTGCGGCCGGCTCAGCACCTGCCGCGGATGCCGCATCAGATGCGCCAGCAGGTCGAACTCCAGGGCGGTCAGCGAGACCGGCCGGACACCGCGCAGCACCTCACGCGCACCGGGGTCAAGAACAAGATCGGCCATCCGCAGTACGCCGCCCGCCGGCGCCGCCGGTGCCCGGCGCAGCAACGCGCGCACCCGGGCCAGCAACTCCTCGTGCGCGAACGGCTTGACCAGGTAGTCGTCCGCCCCGGCGTCGAGCCCGTCGACCCGGTCGCCGGTCGCGTCCCGCGCGGTCAGCATCAGCACCAAGGCCGCGCCGCCGGCCGCGCGCAGCGCCCGGCAGACCCCGAACCCGTCGAGCCCCGGCAGGTTGACGTCGAGCACGACGAGGTCGGGGGCGTCCCGGATCGCCGACGCCAGCCCGGTCGGTCCGTCAGCGGCAAGCGCGACACGGTGGCCGGCGTATTCCAGCGACCGCCGCAGCGCCGCCGCGACCCGTGCGTCGTCTTCGACCACGAGCACCCGCGCCGCCATGGCCGGCACGCTAGCGCAGGACCGCCACGGGCATGGGCCGAGCGCTGCCCACAAGGGTGCACAGCAAGGGGTGATCAGCTAGCGCAGGGCTCCGGGCGCGGCCGTTGGCACCGCGGGCCGCACCGGCCAGACCCGGTCGACCGGTTCATACGGCGTGCCCAGAGGCGGCCGCGAATCCGCCGCACCCTTGTTGGGCCAGAACGACAACGCCCGCTCGGCCAGCGCGGTGATCGTCAGTGACGGGTTGACCCCGAGGTTCGCCGGCACCGCCGCGCCGTCGACGACGTGCAGGCCCGGATGCCCGTACACCCGTTGATAGCCGTCGATGACCCCCGAAGCCGGCGCCGCTCCGATCGCCGCGCCGCCCAGGATGTGCGCGGTCAGCGGGATGTCGAAGGCCTCGGTCAGCGACCCGCCAGGCACCCCGCCGATCTCCTCGGCGAGCAAACGGGCGGCCGTGTTGCCGGCCGGGATCCAGGTCGGGTTCGGCGCGCCGTGCCCGGGCATGCTGACCAGCCGGCCGCGCCGCCAGCCGAGCGTCAGCGAGTTGTCGACCGACTGCATCACCAGTGCGATCACCGTGCGCCGGGACCAGTCGCGCACCGACAGCGCGCGCAGGTAGGTCAGCGGCGACGAGACCAGCGTGCCCAGCAGCCGCCGGACCCGACGCGGCCCGCCGTCGACCAGAGCCGACTGGAGCAGGCCCATCGCGTTGGAGCCGTGCCCGTAGCGGACCGGTTCGACGTGCGTACGCGAATCCGGGTGAAAAGAACTGGTGATCGCTGCGCCCTCGGAGTAGTCGACCGCCGACCGGCCCGGCACCGTCGCGCCAAGGATCGACTCCGAGTTGGTCCGGGTCAGCGCGCCGAGCCGGGCCGACAGCGCCGGCAGTGCGCCCGCGGCGCGCATCCGGTGCAGCAACTCGACGGTCCCGAGCGCCCCGGCCGCGAACACCACCTGGTCGGCGTGCACGGTCGCCCGGCCACCGAACCAGCGACCGGTCCGCGCCGTCGAGACGACGTACCCACCGCCCGCCGCGGGCCGCACCGCGGTGACGGTGGTCAGCGGCCGAACCGACGCGCCCAGTCGCTCGGCCAGATAGAGATAGTTTTTCACCAGGCTGTTCTTCGCACCGTGCCGGCAGCCGGTCATGCAGGCGCCGCAGTGCAGGCAGCCGGTGCGGGCCGGCCCGGCCCCGCCGAAGTAGGGATCGTCGACCGTCTCCCCCGGCCGTCCGAAATGGATGCCGACCGGAGTCGGGTGGAACGTGTCGCCGACTCCCATCCGGCTCGCCACCGCGCGCATCGCCCGGTCGGCAGCGGTCGTCTTCGGGTAGGTGGCGACGCCCAGCATCCGCTTGGCCTGGTCGAAGTGGGGCGCGAGTTCGGCCCGCCAGTCGGCGATCCCCTGCCACTGCGGGTCGGCGTAGAACTCCGGCAGCGGCTCGTAGAGCGTGTTGGCGTAGACCAGCGAGCCGCCGCCGACACCCGCGCCGGAGAGCACCAGCACCTTGTCGCCGGGCCCGCCGCGGGCGGCCGGGCGCAGCACGCGCAGCCGCTGGATGCCGAAGCAGCCGAGCTTGGGCGCCCAGAGGAAGCGGCGCAGCCGCCAGGAGGTCGCCGGCAACTCGTCGTCGGCGAACCGCCGCCCGGCTTCCAGCACGAGCACCGAATAGCCCTTCTCCACCAGGCGTAACGCCGCGACGCTGCCACCGAACCCGGAGCCGATGACGACCACGTCGTAACCCATGCCCTCATCATTACCGGCCGGTAGCTATTGCGCCATCGCGAACTTCCGTCATCATTTCGGCGTGACTGGCGCGGGTAATGACGTACGCGGCATCTGGCAGCGGCTCCCCGGGCGCAAGCCCGTGATCGTGATCGCCGCGGCGGTGATCGCGGTCCTGCTCATCGGCGGCGCGGTGTTCGCGGTGACCGCCGGAGACGACGACCCGAAGCCGGCGCCGGTGGCAAACGGCCCGGCTCCGACGACGGCAGCGGCGGCTCCGACGCCGACCCCGAGCCCCACGGTCCAACCCGGCGCCGACATCCGCGGCCCGCTCGACCTGCTGCTCGTCGGCGTCGACACCCGGGTCGCCGTGCCCGGCTGGGAGCCGCACGCCGACGCGGTGCTGATCCTCCACGTCAACAAGGGCCTCGACAGCGGCTACCTGTTCTCGCTGCCGCGCGACCTGGTCGTCGACATCCCGAAGTTCCCGAAGTCGGGCTACGGCGGCGGGCGCACCAAGCTCACCCACGCGATGAGCTACGGCAGCAAGCGCGGCACGGCCAAGCCCTCGGCGGCGCAGGGCTATCAGCTGCTCAGCCAGACGGTCAGTAGGTACACCGGGATCAAGACGTTCCAGGCCGGCGCGATCCTCAACTTCGGCGGCTTCCAGAAGCTCGTCGACGAACTCGGCGGCGTCGACATGTACGTCGACCAGAAGGTGGTGTCCAAGCACCGCCAACCCAACGGCAAGGCGCGCACGCTGAGCGGCGGCGACTACATCGGACCGCAGGCGACCTACAACCCCGGCAACCGGCACTTCGTCGGCTGGCAGGCGATCGACTACGCCCGCCAGCGCTACACGGCCGGCGGCGACTACGCCCGCCAGCGCCACCAGCAACAGCTGATCAAGGCGATCCTGGCCAAGGCGCTGTCCAGCGGTCTGCCGACCGACGCCGACGCGCTGAACCGGCTGCTCAAGGCGCTGGGCAGGTCGGTCGACGTGATCGCCGGCGAGCGCACCGCGATCGACTTCGTGTTCGCGCTGAGCAAGCTGACCCCGGCCAACCTCAAGCTGGTCTCGCTGCCGGGCAGCGGCGTCGGCTCCGGCGGCGGCTATCAGGGCGAGCAGCTCACCTCGGTCGGCCGCGGCTTCATCACCCAACTGCGGGCCGGCAAGGCCGACGCCTACCTCAAGGCCCACCCGACGCTGGCGGTCAAGCGCTAGGAGCCCGGCTTGGGCGGAGCGGTCTTCGAGGTCAGCCAGCTCATCAGGAACTCGCGCAGCGGCTTGCCGGACACCCGCTCGGCCAGCGCGATGAAGTCGTCGGTGGTCGCCGACGCGTTGCGCTTCTGGGTCGTCCACTCCTTGAGGATCCGGAAGAAGGCGTCGTCGCCGACCTGGAGCCGCAGCGCGTGCACGGTCAGCCCGCCGCGGGTGTAGACGCCGTTGCCGAACAGCCCGGCCCGGCCCGGGTCGTACGCCGGTTCCGCCCAGTTCATGCCCTCGTACTGCCGGTCGAACGCGGACTGCACGGACGTCCCACCCTCGTGCTCGGTCCACAGCCACTCGGCGTAGGTCGCGAAGCCCTCGTTGAGCCAGATGTCCTTCCACTGCGCGACCGACACGCTGTCGCCGAACCACTGGTGTGCCAACTCGTGCGCGACCACCCACTCACTGGCCGACGACGTGAAGAAGGCGTCGCCGTAGATCGGGCGGGACTGGGTTTCCAGGGCATAGCGGATGCGGGAGTCGTCGACCACGATTCCGCCGTACGCGTCGAACGGGTATGGGCCGAACTGGGTCTCCAGGAAGTCGACGACCTCGCCGGTGCGGGCCATCGCCTGGTCGGCGTTGCCGTCGCGCGGCAGCGTGTTGTCGACCGCGGTGACCAGCGGCTTGCCGTTGTGTGTGCCGGTGCTGACCCGGTAGTCACCGATCACCACCGTGGACAGATAGCTGGCCATCGGCTCCGACTCGGCCCACCGCCAGGTGGTCCACCCGTCCTTGTTGGTCTTCTCGCCCTGCACGCCGTTGCTCAGCACCGAGATGCCGGTCGGTACGGTCATCTCCAGCGCCCAGGTGGCCTTGTCGCTCGGGTGGTCGTTGACCGGGTACCAACTGCTCGCCGACTCGGGCTGGCCGAGCGCGATCGCGCCCTTGGGCGTCGACAGCCAGCCGCCGGTGCCGAGTTCGGGACTGGTGATCGGCTGCGGCACACCGCCGTAGGTCACCACCGTGGTGAAGGTGTTGCCCTTGGGCAGCCCCGTCTTCGGGGTGACGACCAACTCGTCGGCCTCGCGCCGGCTCTCGACGGTCGCACCGTCGACGGTGACGGCGGAGATCTCCGGGCCGCGGTAGTCCAGGTTGAACCGGGACAGGTTCTGGGTCGCCGTCGCCGTGATCTTCGCGGTGCCCTCGAGCTTGTCGGTCCCCGGGTCGTAGCGCAGCGTCAGGGCGTAGCCCGAGACGTCGTAGCCGCCGTTGCCGTAGGTCGGGAAGTAGGGGTCGCCGACGCCGTCGGCGCCGGGAGCGAACCCCTCGCCGGCGTTGCTCGACCCCGTGCAGGCGGCCGCGCCACCGATGGTCAGGACCGCCAGGACAGCGACCGCCGATCGCCTGATCATCATCACGGGAGCCTATTCTTCCGGGGTATCGACTGGGTGTCAGGCCGCGGCTGGCCGAGCGGCTGGTCCTTCTGCGTGGTGAACCGCTGCACCACGAGCAGCAGGAGCAGCGAATACAGGCCGGCGCTGCGGCTGATCAACGCGAGCACGATGGCGAGCGCGAAGACCGCGGTGGTGCCGGCCGCCGGGCGGATCTGGTCGCGCAGCGAGCGGCGGTCACCGCTGCGCCGCAGCCACGGATGGCGGGCGACATACCAGGCTTCGGCCAGCATCAGCGCGCTGACGCCGAAGAGCACCAGCAGGTAGAAGATCGCCGAGTCGGGATGTGTCGCGTCCTCGGCGAAGAGCCGGGCGGTCGGGTACGGCAGGAACACGACCAGCAACAGCCAGAACGTGTTGATCGCGAGCAGCCGCTCGTCGTAGTCGCCCAGGTGGTCCCAGAGCCGCCGGTGGGCTCCCCAGAACTGCGAGATCACCAGGAACGAGACCAGGAAGCCGAGCACCTGCGGCCCGGAGCGGTCGAGCTGGTCGAGGATGGACTCGGCGGGGTTGTCGGTGGCGATGTCGACCAGCGGCAGCACGAGCAGGGTCAGCGCGATCGACATGACGGCGTCGCTGAACGAGAGCGCGCGGTCGAGGCTCCGACCGCGCTGCTCCCGTAATGCCGCCAACTCGTCCGGCGCCGGTTCGGACATAAGGCCCAGTATGGGCCCTACCTGTCGATAACCAGGCCGACCTTCTGGAACTCCTTGAGGTCCCGGTAGCCGCACTTGGCCATCGCGCGCTTGAGGCCGCCGAACAGGTTGAGCTGCCCGTCGGGGTCGTCGGCGGGGCCGTAGAGGAGCTGCTCGAGGCTGCCCAGCGGCGGGCCGGCCACACCGAACGCGCCGCGCGGCAACTTCGGGTGGCTGGCGACCGAGTGCCACCAGGCACCGTTGGCCGGCGCCTCTTCCGCCTGGGTCAGCGACTCGCCCAGCATCACCGCGTCGGCGCCGCAGCCCAGCGCCTTGGCGATGTCGCCGGAGGTCTGCACGTCGCCGTCGGCGATCAGGTGCACGTAGCGGCCGCCGGTCTCGTCGAGGTAGTCGCGGCGGGCCGCGGCCGCGTCGGCGATCGCGGTGGCCATCGGCACCCGGATGCCGAGCACGGTGTCGGTGGTCGACCACTCGTCGGCACCAACCCCGACGATCACGCCGGCCGCGCCGGTGCGCATCAGGTGCAGCGCGGTCTTGTAGTCGGTGCAGCCGCCGACGATGACCGGGAGGTCGAGGTCGGCGATGAACTCTTTGAGGTTGAGGGGCTCGTCGGTGGTCGACACGTGCTCGGCGGAGACCAGCGTGCCCTGGATGACCAGTATGTCGACGCCGGCGTCGAGGATCACCGGGGCCAGCGCGAGGGTGTGCTGCGGCGAGACCCGGACGGCCACCGTGACGCCGCCCTCGCGGATCTCGCGGACCCGCTCGGCGATCAGCTCGGGGCGGATCGGCTCGGCGTAGACCTCCTGCAGCCGGCGGGTGGCCGGCGCTTCCTCGTCGAGGGCGGCCAGCTCGTCGAGGATCTTGCGCGGGTCTTCGTAGCGGGTCCACAGGCCCTCGACGTTGAGCACGCCCAGCCCACCGAGCTGGCCCAGCGCCACCGCGGACGCGGGGCTCATGGTGGCGTCACTCGGGTGCCCGACACAGGGGATCTTGAAGGGGTACGCGTCGAGCTGCCACGCGGTCGACACGTCGTCGACGTCACGGGTGCGGCGGCTCGGCACGATCGCGATGTCGTCAAGGTGATAGCCGCGCAACGCGGTCTTTCCCATGCCGATCTCGACCACGTCACGCACTGGTGGAACTCCTCTGTCGATTTAGGTCCTCAGAAGCCTGGATGCTGCCGCATCCCGACTTCTTCCGGTCATCGGGAGTGGTAGTTAGGGGCCTCGACGGTCATCTGGATGTCGTGCGGGTGGCTCTCCTTCAGCCCGGCCGCGGTGATCCGGATGAGCTGGCCGCGCCGGTGCATACCGGTGATGTCGGGCGCCCCGACGTAGCCCATCGCGGCCCGCAGGCCGCCGATGAGCTGGTGTGCCACCTGCGACAGCGGGCCGCGGTAGGGCACCTGGCCCTCGACGCCCTCGGGCACCAGCTTGTCTTCGCTGAACACATCGTCCTGGAAGTAGCGGTCCTTGGAGTAGGAGCGGGCCTGCCCGCGCGACTGCATCGCGCCCAGCGAGCCCATCCCCCGGTAGGACTTGAACTGCTTGCCGTTGACGAAGATCAGCTCACCCGGGCTCTCTTCGCAGCCGGCCAGCAGGCTGCCCAGCATCACCGAGTGGGCGCCGGCCACGATGGCCTTGGCGATGTCGCCGGAGAACTGGATGCCGCCGTCGGCGATGACCGGCACGCCGGCCGGGCGGGCCGCTCGGGTCGCCTCCATGATGGCGGTGATCTGCGGCACGCCGACGCCGGCGACGACCCGGGTGGTGCAGATCGCGCCGGGGCCGATGCCGACCTTGACCGCGTCGGCGCCGGCGTCGACGTGCGCCTTGGCGCCGGCGTAGGTCGCGACGTTGCCGCCGACGACCTCGACCTGGGTCTCCCGCTTGAGCCGGGCGACCATCTCCAGCACGTTGCGGCTGTGCCCGTGTGAGCTGTCGACCATCAGCACGTCGACGCCGGCGTCGATCAGCAGCCGGGCCCGCTTGTAGGCCTCGTCGCCCACGCCGACGGCGGCGGCGACCCGCAGCCGGCCGGCGTCGTCTTTGGTCGCGTTGGGGAACTGCTCGCTCTTGGTGAAGTCCTTAACCGTGATCAGGCCGCGCAGCCGGCCGCTCTCGTCGACCAGCGGCAGCTTCTCGATCTTGTGCTGGCGCAGCAGCCCGAGGGCCTCGTCCTTGGTCACCCCGACGCCGGCGGTGACCAGCGGCATCCGGGTCATGATCTCGTGCACCGGGGTGTTGCCGTTGGTGACGAAACGCATATCGCGGTTGGTCACTATGCCGACCAGCGCGCCGCCGTTGTCGACCACGGGGACACCGGAGATGCGGTAGCGACCGCAAAGGGCGTCGACGTCACGAACGGTGTCGTCGGGGCTGCAGGTGACCGGGTTGGTGATCATCCCGGCCTCGGACCGCTTGACGAGGTCGACCTGCAGCGCCTGGTCTTCCATCGACAGGTTGCGGTGCAGCACGCCGATGCCGCCGTTGCGGGCCATCGCGATCGCCATCCGCGCCTCGGTCACCGTGTCCATCGCGCTGGACATGAGTGGAATGCCGAGACGCACGTTGCGGGTGAGCTGGGTCGCGGTGTCGACCTGGCTCGGCACCACGTCACTCTCACCCGGTTGGAGGAGGACGTCGTCGAACGTGAGACCGAGCGGCACGGTCGCCGCGGGGCCGGCCCCGGGGTCCTCGAAGGTGCCGACCGGCAGGTCGTTGACGGGCTTGTTGTCCATGGTTAGTCCCCTCAGCGGCGCGATACGTCATGTTACCCGCGCGAGCGCGCGGACCGGCCGGCGCGGCCCCGCTCTGGGCAGGCGCGACAGGCCCGAAAACGACTACGGTGGGAGGGTGAACGACGAGCCCATCGATCCGTTCAAGGACGACCCCTCCGCGGGGCTCTCCGACGACGCGGGCGACGACGACCCGACCCTCGACCCGTTGACCGAGGTCGAGCGGCAGGACGTGCTCGAGGACCTTGCCGACCTCGAGGTTTATCAGGCCCTGCTGGGCCCGGTCGGGATTCGTGGGCTGGTCATCGAGTGTGAGGACTGCCACGAACCCCACTATTTCGACTGGGACCTGCTCCGCGGCAACCTGCGTCACCTGCTGAGCTCCGGTCGGCCCCGGGTGCACGAGCCGGCCTACGACCCTGATCCCGATCACTATGTGACCTGGGAATACGCCAAGGGCTACGCCGACGGCGTGCACGACACCCTGGCGGATGAAGCCGACGATCCCGAGCTGCCCGGCAAGCCGGACAGCTCGGGATCATGATCGCCGCACGCTGACCGGCCCAAGGAGAGGGGTGGGGGCCGGTCGGTCGCGTGTGTCAGGCCACGAGGCCTGACCGGAAGCCCGCGGCCACGGCGTGCGCGCGGTCACGCGCGCCCAGTTTCCGGAACAGCCGCCGGGCGTGGGTCTTCACGGTGTCTTCCGACACGAAGAGCTCGCGCCCGATCTCGGCGTTGCTCTTCCCGTCGGCCATGCCGCGGAGCACCTGGAGTTCCCGTTCGGTGAGCGCGGCGCGCCGGGCAACCGGCTCCTCGCGCCCGCCGTAGCGGTTGACCGGGTCGCCCTGGCCGCCGAAATAACGCCCTTCCTCGGCGTTGTCACGGATGTCCATGCCGGGACCCGCGTCGCCGCGCTGCACCGGGACGACAGCCGACGTCGACTCGGCCAGCCCGATCTGGGGGTGTCCGGCCCCCACACCGGCCTGCATCCGCATCGGCCCGGCGTTGCGGCCGGCGGCGGCGCCGGCGAGACCGCCGACTGCGGCCGGCACCCGGCCGGCGACGCAGAGCAGCAGCACTGCCTTGGCCACGACGCTGACCAGGTCCTGGTCACCGCCCTGGATCAGGGCCCGGGCTCCGGCGTTGACCGCGGCGGCCGCGATCCGCGGGTCTTCCGACCCGAAGAGCACGATCGTCGCGCCCGGGGCCCGACCCAGCACCCGCTGGGTGAATCCCACAGTGTCCGGTCTGGTCACAGCTGTGTCCGCGAGCACCACATCGGCGGGACGCTCGGCTAGACGGAGCAATACCTCGGGCTCGGATACCGCAGTTCGCACGGCGCCGGCTACTCCGAGCCGGGCCGCGGCCGCATTGACGTTCTGAGCGGCCTGCGATGTCCGAACGCAAACGAGGACAGTTCGCACGGTGGTCCTCCTCTCCTCATAGAAGAGGACCACGGAGCACTGAGATCATTACGGCGTTTCAGCTGAAAGAACAGGAAAGTTCCGGACAGTTCGCCACGCCGAGGTGGTAGGTGCGCGCAACGAATCGATCAGGCACGTGTGAGTGGACAGCGCTCGGGGTAGTGACACCGCTAGTCCAGAACGGCGCGGAGGCGCGCGCGAAAGGAGGGGTGCCGATGTCCAACGTACGCAGGCTGCCCGGGCCCATCGACGAGCGTTGGGATTGGCAGCGGCTAGGCGCGTGCCGGGGTCGCGACAGTGCCCAGTTCTTCCATCCCGACGGGGAACGCGGCTCGTCCCGCAACCGGCGCGAGATGAAGGCCAAGTCGGTATGCGGCACCTGTCCCGTGCGCGCGCAGTGCGCCGCGCACGCCCTCTCGGTGCGCGAGCCCTATGGCGTCTGGGGCGGCTTCAGCGAATCCGAACGGCTCCGCCTGCTGGCCACCGGCTGGGAAGACCTGGCCGATCGCCGGCAGACCACGGTCGACGTCGAGCGCCTCGAGGCGCGACTCGGCCGGCCACACAAGTCAGCGGTCCCGGCCGCGGTCCGGCCCACCCCCGCGCCGCTCCAGCGCCGCGCCAGCTGACCAACCTTCTTGCGGTCCGGGACCCCGACGGGTCCCGGACCGCCGTTCATCCGACGGTGACCGCCACGTTGTGATAGCCGGTCGCGCCGTCGGGCAGCACGTCGGCCGGCTGCGAGGTCTGTGTCTCGCCGGTCTTGTCGGTGGCCCGCACCCGCAGCACGTGATCTCCGCCGGTCGCCTCCCACGTCCACGACCACTGGACCCAGGTGTCGTCGGAGACGGCGCGGGCGAGCATCGCCTCCTGCCAGGGCTCGTTGTCGACCTGCACCTCGACCTTGGCGATGCCGCGGTGCTGTGCCCAGGCCACGCCGGCCACGGTGACCGGGCCGGCGCGGAGCGCGGTGCGGCCGCGCGGTGTGTCGATCCGGGACTCGGTCTTGATCGGACCCTCCTGCGACCAGCCGCGCGGCACCCAGTAGGCGTCGTAGTCGGCGAAGCTGGTCACCTCGAGTTCGACCACCCACTTGGTCGCCGAGACATAGCCATACAGACCCGGCACGACCACGCGTACGGGAAATCCGTGTTCGATCGGCAGCGGAGCGCCGTTCATGCCGATGGCGAGCATCGCGTCGCGGCCGTCGCGCAACACCGCCGTCGGCGTGCCGCAGGTCCACCCGTCGGCCGACCGGCCCACCACCTGGTCCGCGCCGTCGAGCGGCTGCGCCTGGTCCAGCAGCGGTTTCAGGGGTACGCCGAGCCAGCGCGCGTTGCCGATCAGGTCGCCACCGACCTCGTTGGACACGCAGGCGAGGGTGACGTAGCGCTCGATCATCGGCCGGGCCAGCAGGTCGGCGTAGGTCAGCTCGATCTCGTTGCGGACCCGGCCGTGGATCCGCAGCTTCCACCCCGCCGGATCGACCTGCGGCACCACCAGCGCGGTGTCGATCCGGTAGAACTCGTCGTTGGGCGTCACGTACGCGGAGAGATCGGGCAGCCGCAGGTCGGCACCGGCCGGCACCTCGGGCCCGGGCGTGGCCGGGGCAGGCAGTTTCACCTCGGCCCTGGCGGTCGCGACGCTGCGCCGGGTCGACAGCAGTCGGCCGGCGAACCCGACCGCGACGGCACCCAGGATGATCAACGCGCCGCCGCGCAGGAACCGGCGCCGCCCCTCGACCGCCTCTTCCTCCTCGTGCACCGAGGGCGCGACCAGTTCGGTCACCTCGGCCGGGGCCAGCGGGCCGACCACCAGCAACCAGAGTGTGCCGCCGGCCGCGGCCGCGCCGAGCAACGCGGGCAGGGCCGCCGAGGGGCCGGCGTTCGGGCGGGTCAGCGCGGCGGCGACACCGACGGCCGCGAACAGCCCGATGCCGGCGAAGCCGACCGCGAGCCAGCGCACCGACAACGCCCCGATCACGGCGGCGAACAGCACGAGCAGCACGGCGGTGCCGACCAGCAGGGCGGTCTTGTCGTGGACGCCGAACATGGTGATCGCGAACTGCTTGAGCGTCTCTGGCACGTGGTCGACGACCACACCGCCGACCGCGACCAGCGGGGCGCTGCGCGACCCGGTCACGACGGCGACCACCTCGGCGAGACCGAGGGCGACGGCGGCGGCCGCGACCCCGGCGAGCGCGCCGAACTTCCACGACTTCCTCGTCACGGCAGCAAGTGTGATCCCTGCCGGCCGTGAACCGGTAACGGGAGGCGGTGAACGTAATGAAACGACAAGATCCGCGCGGCCCGGGGGCCGCGCGGATCTTGTTTTCGTTGCTGGCTCAGGCTCAGAAGCCCG
Organism: Asanoa sp. NPDC049573; assembly: GCF_040676615.1. Lineage (NCBI taxonomy): Bacteria > Bacillati > Actinomycetota > Actinomycetes > Micromonosporales > Micromonosporaceae > Asanoa > Asanoa sp. NPDC049573. Next base: position 312,031 of record NZ_JBFAPI010000003.1, on the reverse strand, counting down.
GGCCGTGCTGGTGCCCGTGGCCGTGCCCGTTGCCGCCCTCGGCGGGCTGCGCCTTCTCCGGCTTCTCGACCACCAGGCTCTCGGTGGTGAGCAGCAGCCCGGCGATCGACGCGGCGTTGAGGACCGCGTTGCGGGTCACCTTCACCGGGTCGATGATGCCGGCCTTGGCCAGGTCGACGAAGGTGTCGTCGGCCGCGTTGAGGCCGTTGCCCCAGGCCAGCTCGCGCACCTTCTCGACGACGACGTAGCCGTCGTGGCCGGCGTTCTCGGCGATCCAGCGCAGCGGCTCGTTGAGCGCCTTGCGGACGATCGAGACACCGGTCTTCTGGTCGCCGGTCAGGCCCAGGTCGCCGTCGAGCACCGACGCGACCTGCACGAGAGCGGCGCCGCCACCGGGGACGGTGCCCTCTTCGACCGCGGCCTTGGTCGCGGCGATGGCGTCTTCGATGCGGTGCTTGCGCTCCTTGAGCTCCACCTCGGTGGCGCCGCCGGCCTTGATCACCGCGATGCCGCCGGACAGCTTGGCGAGCCGCTCGGCGAGCTTCTCCTTGTCCCAGTCGGAGTCGGAGGCCTCGATCTCCTTGCGGAGCTGCGAGACGCGCTCGGCGACCTCGGTCGCGTTGCCGGCGCCGTCGACGACGGTGGTGTTGTCCTTGTCGATGACGATCCGGCGGGCCGAACCGAGCTGGTCGAGGCCGACCTGGTCGAGCTTGTAGCCAAGCTCGGGGGCGATCACCTCGCCGCCGGTCAGGATCGCGATGTCCTGCAGCATCTGCTTGCGGCGGTCGCCGAAGCCCGGCGCCTTGACGGCGGCGATCTTCAGCGTCTTGCGCACCGCGTTGACCGCCAGCGTCGCGAGGGCCTGGCCCTCGACGTCTTCGGCGATCAGCAGCAGCGGCTTGCCGGCCTGCACGACCTTCTCGAGCAGCGGGAGCAGCTCTTCGACGGCTGAGATCTTCTGCGTGGTGATCAGGATGTAGGGCTCGTCGAGGACGGCCTCCTGCGACTCCGCGTCGGTCACGAAGTGCGGGGAGATGTAGCCCTTGTCGAACTGCAGGCCCTCGGTGATCTCCAGCTCGGTCGCCAGGGTCGAGCCTTCCTCGACGGTGATGACACCGTCACGGCCGACCCGCTCCATCGCCTCGGAGATCAGTTCGCCGATGGTGGCGTCCTGCGCCGAGATGGTGGCGACGTTGGCGATGGAGCCCTTGGTGTCGACATCGGCGGCCTTGCCGAGCAGCGCCTCGGAAATGGCGTTGGCGGCAGCGTCGATGCCGCGCTTGAGGTCGCTCGGGCTGGCGCCCGCGGCGACGTTGCGCAGGCCCTCGCGGACCATTGCCTGGGCCAGGACCGTCGCGGTGGTGGTGCCGTCACCAGCCACGTCGTTGGTCTTGGTCGCCACCTCCTTGACGAGCTGGGCACCCAGGTTCTCGTAGGGGTTGGTGAGCTCGATCTCCTTGGCGATGGTCACACCATCGTTGGTGATCGTCGGAGCGCCGAACTTCTTGTCGAGGACGACGTTGCGCCCGCGGGGGCCGAGAGTGACCTTGACCGTGTCCGCGAGGGCGTTGACGCCGTGCTCGAGAAGGTGCCGGGCGTCGTCCGAGAAGCTCAGGATCTTCGCCATTTAAGTCCCTTCACAGACACGATGCCCCGGCCCGGGAAGAACCGGTCCGGGGCATCGCGCACTTCAGCTTGATCAGTTACTTCTCGATGACCGCGAGGACGTCGCGGGCGGAGAGCACCAGGTACTCCTCGCCGGCGTACTTGACCTCGGTGCCGCCGTACTTCGAGTAGATCACCGTGTCGCCGACCTTGACGTCAACCGGAACGCGGTTGCCGTTGTCGTCGACCCGGCCGGGGCCGACGGCGATGACGGTGCCCTCTTGCGGCTTCTCCTTGGCGGTGTCGGGGATCACGATGCCCGACGCCGTGGTCGTCTCAGCCTCGTTGGCCTGGACGAGAATCCGGTCCTCGAGAGGCTTGATCGCAACCTTGGTCGCGGTAGTCACGGGCATACCCTCCTGGGGTATCAGGTTCGTAGCCGGCCGACTTTCCGGCCGGCGCCAATTTGCCTCATGCCACCAGGGCGGGTCCGTCGTCGCGGGTGCCGGGCCTGCCTGGCGTTGTTGGCACCCTCAGACCGAGAGTGCTAATCGCAGGTTATGCCGCGACTAGCACTCCGTCAAGGAGAGTGCCAGCGAGCCGCCACGGAAGAATGGGTCCGTGGACCTGCCTGCCCTGCGTACCCCCGCCGGTGTCGCGGCGCTCACCGCCGCGACCGACCTGGCCGGCGGCGACCCGCTGGCCGCGGCGGCCGCGCTGCGTTCCGCGGGCGTCCCGCCCGAACTGGCCGCCGCCGCGCTCACCCAGGCGGCCCTGCGCCGCCAGGCGGCCGGCAAGTTCGGCCCGGACGCCGCCGAGATGTTCTTCACCCGTGCCGGGCTGGAGCAGGCGACCCGTGCCGTGGTGGCCGGGCGGCGGGCCCGGCGGCTGGTCGCGGCCGGCGTGCGCACCCTGGCCGACCTCGGCTGCGGCATCGGCGCCGACGCGATCGCGGCCGCTCGGGCGGGTATCGAGGTGGTCGGTGTCGAGATCGACGCGACCACCGCGGCGGTCGCCGCCGCGAACGCCGAGGCGGCCGGGGTCGCCGACCGCTTCCGGGTGGTACGCGGCGACGCGACCGGCTTCGACACCGGCGGTTTCGACGCGGTGTTCTGCGACCCGGCCCGCCGGTCGACCGGTGGCCGCCGGGTGTTCGACCCGTCGGCCTATTCGCCGTCGTGGGACTTCGTGGCCGGGCTGGCGGAGCGGACCGAGCGGCTCGCGGTCAAGGTCGCACCCGGGTTCGACCACGCGCTGGCGCCGGTCGGCGCCGAGACCGAGTTGGTCAGCGTCGACCGGGAGGTGGTCGAGGCGACCCTGTGGTGCGGCGCGCTGGCGGCGGTGCCGCGCCGGGCGACCGTGCTGCGGGCCGGCGTCGCGGCCGAGCTGACCGGTTCCGGGACGGTCGCCGCGCCGGTCGGCCCGGTCGGCGACTACCTCTACGACCCGGACGGCGCGGTGGTCCGGGCCGGGCTGGTCGCCGAGTTCGCGGCGACGGTCGACGGCCGGCTGGGTGACCCGACGATCGCCTACGTGTGGGCTTCGGAGGCCGCGCCGACCACGTTCGGCCGCTGTTTCGCGGTGACCGACGTGCTGCCGTTCTCGCTCAAGCGGTTGCGCGCCGAACTGCGGGCCCGCGACGTGGGCACGGTCGAGATCCTCAAGCGCGGCTCCGCCCTGGATCCAGCCAGGTTCCGCCGCGACCTGCGGCTGTCCGGCAGCGCCTCGACCTCGCTGTTGCTGACCCGGGTGGCCGGTGCGCAGGTAGCCGTCCTGGCCCAACCGGTGGCCCGATAGCCTCAAGGGGTGGCCAAGCCAGCCCGGGGAACGCCCGCAACCGTGGTGCTGACCCGCGAGAAGGTCCCGTTCACCACGCACCCCTACGACGTCGACCCGAAGACGCCCGCGTACGGCGAGGCGGTCGCGGCGGCGCTCCGCATCGACCCGCCGAGGGTTTTCAAGACGCTGGTCGCGACCGTCGACGGCCAACTCGGCGTCGGCATCGTCCCGGTGGCCCGGTCGCTCGACCTGAAGGCGCTGGCCGCGACGCTGGGCGCCAAACGGGCGATGATGGCCGAGCCCGCGGCGGCCGAACGCGCGACCGGCTATGTCACCGGCGGCATCTCGCCGCTCGGGCAGCGCTCGCGGCTGCCGGTCGTGCTCGACGACTCGGCGCTGGCGTTCGAGACCATCTTCGTGTCGGCCGGCAAACGCGGCCTCCAACTCGAACTCTCGCCGGCCGACCTCGTGCACCTCACCGACGCCGCCGTCGCACCGATCGCCACCAGCTGAGGAAGGGCGCCTTGCGTATAGGAAGGGGCCCTTGTCGACGAGCGCGGGCCCGGCAGCCGCAGCCGCCGGGCCCGTGTCGTGCGTCCGGCTAGACCCGGCCGGTGGACCGGGCGCGGCGCCGCGAGATCGCGTCGACGCTTGCCGCCACCAGGAGGACCAGGCCGGTCACCATGTAGACGACGCTGGAGGGCTGGTTGAGCAGGCCCATGCCGTTGATGATGATCGCGATCACGAAGCCACCCAGGATGGCGTCGACGATCCGGCCCTTGCCGCCGAAGAGGCTGGTGCCGCCGATGACGGCCGCACCCACCGCGTAGAGCAGGGTGGACGCGCCGCCCGTTGACGGCGAGATGGAGTTGTCACGGCTGGCGAGCATGATGCCGCCGACCGCGGCCAACGTCGAGGCGATCATGAAGCAGGCCAGCTTGACCAGCCCCACGTTGATGCCGGCGCGCCGGGCCGCCTCGGCGTTGCCGCCGACCGCGTAGACGTGTCGGCCGAACGACGTCTTGGTGAGCAGGAAGGTCAGGCCGACCAGCAGCACCAGCAGGACCGCCACCACGATCGGGACGCCCTTGATCGACGTCACGGCCGCGTTGCGGCTGCGCTCGGTGCTCAGCCAATAGGTGACCAGGCCGAGCAGCACCGCCAACGAGATGATTTTGGCGAGGGTCACCTGGATCGACTCGTAGGTCAGGCCGCCGGCCCGTCGCTTCGCGCCGCGGCGCAGCGCGATCAGGGCGTATCCGCCGACCACCAACGCGAACAACGCCCAGCCCAGCCAGATCGGCATGTCGTTGTTGTTGATCGCCCGCAGCGTCTCGTCGCGGATGGCGATGGTGCCACCCTCGCCGATCAGCTTGAGCAGCACGCCTTGCAGCGCGAGGAACGCCGCCAGCGTCACCACGAACGACGGGATGCCCAACTTGGCCACCAGCAGACCGATCACCAGGCCCACCACGGCGCCGGTGATCAGACAGGCCAAAAGGCCCAGCGGCCAGGACCAGCCCCAGCGGGTGACCACCACGCCCATCACGGCAGCGGCCGTGCCGGCCGTGTAACCGGCGGACAGGTCGATCTCGCCGAGCAGCAGGACGAAGACCAGACCCATCGCGATCACGATGACGGCCGCCGCCTGGTGGATCAGGTTGGCGAAGTTGAACGCGTTGGTGAACGTGTTGGGCCGCAGCGCGGCGAACACGATCACCAGGGCGATGATGCCGAGCACCGCGGGCAGCGAACCCGCGTCACCGCCGCGAACCTTGGCCCACCAGTTGCCGATCGCACCGACGATCGGGTTGGCCGGCGCGGTCGACTGCTCGTGGGCTTCTTCGGTCGTCTCGACCTTGGTCGGGGTGCTCATTTCAACTCCCCGTTTCCGTTGGTGATGCCGCCGATGGCGTCGGAGCGGCCGGTCGTGATGACCTCGACGACCTGGTTGCTCTTCACGTCCTTCGTCTTCATCTGGGCCGCCATGCGCCCCAGGTAGAGGACCGAGATGCGGTCGGCGACCTGGAACACGTCGTTGAGGTTGTGGCTGATCAGCACGACCGCGAGGCCGTTGTCGGCCAGCTGGCGCACCAGCCGCAGCACCTGCTCGGTCTGCGCGACGCCGAGGGCGGCGGTCGGCTCGTCGAGCACCACGAGCTTGGAGTTCCAGATGACCGCACGGGCGATCGCCACCGTCTGGCGCTGGCCACCGGAGAGGCTGGCGACCACCTGACGGATCGACTTCACCGTGCGGACCGACAGGCCGGCCAGGGTCTCCTGGGCCCGCCGTTCCATCGTCGCTTCGTCGAGGATGCCGTTCTTCGTGACCTCGCGGCCGAGGAACAGGTTGTCGACGATGTCCAGGTTGTCGCAGAGCGCCAGGTCCTGGTAGACGACCTCGATGCCGAGATCGTTGGCGTGCTTGGGATTCGTCACCGTGACCTGCTGGCCGTCGAAGACGTATTCCCCGGAGTCGAACGGCTGACTGCCGGCGACCCCCTTGATCAAAGTGCTCTTGCCCGCGCCGTTGTCGCCGACGAGCGCCGTCACCTGTCCCGCATATGCATCGAAGTCCACGTCTTGCAGGACGTGGACCGCACCGAAGCTCTTGTTGATCCCGCGCAGCGACAGCAGCGGCGCGGCATCCTCCGTCGCCGTCGCCGCCCCCGCAGCACCCTCCGGCACCGTCATGGTCACCTCACTAGTTGTTTCCCGGCCCGGCGGTAACCGTGGCCTTAAGCGCCCAGAAGGCCCGGCAGGACGTGCCTGCCGGGCCCTCCGCGTCAATTAGCTAACGCCTGCCGAAGTGCAGAGCGCGGCGTACTGGCCGGTGCAGATGTCGCTGGCCTTCCAGAAGCCGTCGGCGATGACGTCCTTGACGGAGTCCTTGAAGATGGCCTGCGGGGTCGCGAGCGCCGAGGGGACGTCCTTGTTGAGGACGGTGTCCTTGACCGAGCCGTTGACCAGGTCGCTGCCCGGGGTCTCGCCGTTGATCAGCGCGATGGCCAGCTTGGAGGCGGCGTCCGCCTCCTTCTTGATGGCCTTGTAAACGGTCATGCACTGGTTGCCGGAGAGGATGGCCTGCAGGCCTTCCTTGCTGGCGTCCTGGCCGGTGACCGGGACCTTGCCGTTGAGGCCGTTGGCGGTCAGGCGGGCGATGATGCCCTGGGCCATGGTGTCGTTGGCGGAGATGACGCCGTCAACCTTGCCGCCGTTCTGGGTGTAGAGCTGCTCGAACGCGGTGCCCGCGATCGTGGCGTCCCAGTTACCGGTCTGGTCACCGACTATCTTGTAGTCGCCGCTGTCCACCTTCGGCTTCAGCGCCTCGACGTAGCCCTGCTTGAACAGCGCGGCGTTGTTGTCGGTCGGGTCACCGTTGATCTGAACGATGTTGGCCTTGGTCTTCTTGGCGTCGGTCAGGCACTTGGTCAGGCCCTCGCCCATCAGCTTGCCGACCTGCACGTTGTCGAAGGAGACGTAGTAGGACGCCTCGCCACCCAGGGTCAGGCGGTCGTAGTCGATCGTCTTGATGCCGGCGCCCTGGGCCTTCTTCAGGCAGGCGCTGCCGGAGTCAGAGTCGAGGTTGACGATCAGCAGGACGTTGACGCCCGAGGTGATCATGCTGTCGCAGAGGGTGCCGAACTTGGCCTTGTCGCCGTCGGCGTTCTGGATGTCGGCCTGAATGCCCGCGCCGTCAAACGCGGCCTTCAGCAGCGGGCGGTCGTTGGCTTCCCAGCGCGGCGACGTGGAAGCGTCGGGCAGGATCACGCCGACCTTCTTGGCGGCGGTGCCGCCACCACTGTCTCCGCCCGAGTCGTCTGACGAACACCCCGCAAGTGCCAGCGCGCCGACCGCCATAGTGGCGACAGCGACCGACAGAAATCGGTTACGCATAACCTTTTGACTCCTTCATGGCCGTTGAGCGGACCACGTGGGCAGGGTGGCGTCGTTGGCCTTCGCTACCCAGCGATCCGAAACACAAAATACTCGCGCATTTGCCGCCCAACCTCGCGCGGTCGACACGCTGCCGTAACGATCCGGTCACGGCACTGGAACCGGCTTCGATGCGTTCGGGCGAGCCGAGAAAGCGCTCTCAGAGCGTACGCTTTCGCCCGCGGAGAGGGGATAGGTTGACTTTGGATACTCGTGCGTCAGACGCCGATCGACAGCGCGTAGTCGAGTTGTTACAACGGCATACCGCCGTCGGCCGACTCACCCTTGACGAGTTCACCGATCGTGTCGGCGTGGTCTACAACGCCGATACTTTGGCCGATCTGGCCGGGGTGACCAGCGATCTTCCGGCGCTGCCGGAGAAGCCCGGCGCGGTCCGCCGAGACCTTCTTGCAATGTTCGGAATCGCCGCCGTGACCTTGCTGTTACTTGCGCTCTACATGGCCGTGACCCGATAGGGACGTCAAGTTACGCCACTGTCGAATAAGGACTTTCGCGCCGTTTGGGGTCGGAACCGGCCTGGGGCTCTTCGTCGCCGTGCCACGAACGCCAGAGGGCCGCGTAGGAACCGCCCGCGGCGACCAACTCGTCGTGCGAGCCGAGTTCGGTGATCCGCCCGTCTACGACCACCGCGACCCGGTCCGCGTCGTGCGCCGAGAACAACCGGTGTGCGATGGCGATGACGGTGCGTCCCTGAAGCACAGCGGCCAGTGACCGCTCCAGGTGGCGGGCGGCCCGCGGGTCGATCAGCGAGGTCGCCTCGTCGAGCACCAGGGTGTGCGGGTCGGCCAGCACCAGGCGGGCCAGCGCCAGTTGCTGTGCCTGGGCCGGCGGCACGGTCTGGCCACCGGTGCCGACCACCGTGTCCAAACTGGAGGGCAGCGCCTCGACCCAGTCGAGCGCGTCGACCGCCGACAACGCCGCGCGCACCTCGTCGTCGGTCGCACCCGGCCGGGCCATCACCAGGTTGTCGCGCACGGTGCCGATGAACACATGGTGCTCCTGGGTGACCAGGGCGACGTGCGACCGCAACGCGTCGAACGGCAGCGAGGCCAGCGGGACGCCGCCGACGGTGACCGTGCCGGCCGTGGGCGCGTGGATGCCGGCCAGCAGCCGGCCGAGCGTCGACTTGCCGGCGCCGGACGGGCCGACCATCGCCAGCCGCTCCCCCGGCTCGATGGTCAGGTCGATGCCGTGCAGGACGTCGCGACCCTCCACATAGGCATATCGGACGCCGCTGGCCACCAGCCGCTCGCCGCGCGGGGCGGCCGCGGCTTCGGTGGCCGGCGCCGACCGGCCGGCGACCCCGAGCAGGCGGGCCAGCGACGCGCCGCCGACCTGCAACTCGTCGAGCCACGACAGCAGCCGGTCGATCGGGTCGACCAGCGCCTGCACGTAGAGCGTCGCCGCGGTCACCTGGCCCAGCGTCACCCAGCCCTCGAGGTAGAACCAGCCGCCGATCAGCAGGGTCGACACCACCGGCACCACGTAGCCGATCTCGACCACCGGGAACCAGACGGTGCGCAGCATCAGCGTGTAGCGCTCGGCGGCGTAGGAACGGCGGATGTCGTCGTCGGTGCGGGCTCGGCGGCGGTCCTGCAGCCGCAACGCCTCGGTGGTGCGGGAACCCTCGACGGTTTCGCTGATCCCGTCGGTGATGTCGGAGTAGGCGGCGTTTTCCCGCAGGTAGCCGGCGGGTGCCCGGCGCAGGTACCACCGGGTGCCGGCCCACAGCATCGGCACCGCGATCAGGCAGGGCAACGCCAGCAGCGGGCCGGTGAGCACGATGGCGCCGACCACGAAGCACCCGGTGACGATGGCGATCAGCGTCTCCGGCACCGCGAAGCGCACGCTGTGCGACAGCGCCGAGACGTCGCGCGAGGTGCGGGTGAGCAGGTCGCCGGTGCCGGCGCGTTCCACGGTGGACAGTGGGATGGCCAGGATCCGGTCGACGAACTCCTCGCGCAGCTCGGCCAGCACCCGCTCGCCGAGCCGGGCCGAGCAGAAGGCGGCAAACCGCGTCAGCACCGCCTGGGTCACCACGAAGGCGGCGATGGCCACCGCGATCTGGTCGACCGCGCGGGTCGTGGTGCCGGTCGACAGGCCCTCGACCAGGTTGCCCAGCAGGCGAGGGGCGACCAGGCCGGCGATGGCGGCCAGGCCGTGCAGGCCCAGCGCGAGGGCCAGGCTGCCGGGATGCCGGCGCATCAGCCGGCGGGCGTATTGCCGCACCTCGGCCGCGTCGGCCACCGGGAGTTGCTGGCTCATTGGTCTTCCTCCCGGGTGACCGTGGCGGCATAGGCGCGCGAGCGGCGCAGCAACTCGCGGTGGGTGCCGACGGCGGCCACCCGGCCGTCGGCGACGAAGGCCACCTCGTCGGCCCGGTCGAGCACCAGGGGGCTGGTGGTGCAGACGACCGTGGTGCGGCCGGCCCGCGCGGCGCTGAGCCGGGCGGCGATCCGGGCTTCGGTGTGTGCGTCGACCGCGCTGGTCGGCTCGACCAGCACCAGCGTCTCCGGGTCGGCGACCAGCGCCCGGGCCAGGCGCAGCCGTTGCTGCTGGCCGCCGGAGAACTCCCGGCCGCGTTCGGCGACGGCGGTGTCGAGGCCGGCCGGGAGCGCGTCGACGACGTCGACGGCGCTGGCCGTGTCGAGGGCGGCCGCGATCGAGCCGTCGCCCGCGCCGCGCGGGTCGAGTTCGGTGCGCAGCGGCCCGGAGAACAGCCGCGCGTCGTTGTCGGCGACCAGGATCCGCTCGCGCACGGCGGTCAGGTCGAGGTCGGCCAGGGAGACGCCGGACAGGGTCACCGTGCCGTCGGCGAACCGGCCCAACCGGTCGGCGATCGCGGCCGCGTCGACGGGGTCGCGGGCCGCGACGGCGGTGAACCGGCCTGGCCGGACGGTCAGGCCGGACTCGGCGTCGACCAGCGGCCCGCCGGGCGCCGCGGTGACCGGGGCGGCCGGCGAGGTGAACTCGGGCTCGAGCGTGAACATCCGCACCACCCGCCGGGCCGCGACGTGCCCGCGGGTCAGCCGGTCGATCGCCTCGGTGAGCTGGCGCAGCGGGCTGACCAGGAACGCGGCGTAGCCGTAGAGGGCGACCAACTCGCCGGCGGTGATCTCGCCGCGCAGGGCGAACCGGGCGCCGAGCCAGGTGACCAGGACCAGGAACATGCCGGGCAGGAGGATCTCCGACGCGGCGAGGAGCGACTCGATCCGGGCGACCCGCACGCCGGCCGACCGGAGTTCCTGCGACTCGGTGCGGTAGCGGCCGGCGAAGGTCGATTCTCCGCCGACGCCGCGCAGCACCCGCAGGCCCGCGACGATGTCGCCGGCCCGGGTGGTCAGCTTGCCCTCCTGGTCGCGGTAGACCTGCTGGCGCCGCTGCAGCGGCTTGATCAGCCCGGTGGCGATCAGCATCATCACCGGCACGCCGACCACGACGATCAGGCCCAGCGGCACCGAGGTGCGCAGCAGGATCACGCCGACGGCGACCACGGCGACCAGCGAACCGGCGGCCCGGGCGGTGATGTCGAGCGCGCCGCCGATGTGGTTGATGTCGGAGGTGCCGATGCTGACCACCTCGCCGGTCGCGAGTCGCTTGGGCAGCGTGGCGCCGACCCGGTTGGCCTGGCGCACGGTCAGCTGGACGGTGCGGTAGGCGGCGGCCAGCCAGTTGAACGCGGCCATCCGGTGCCGCAGGATCCCGGTCACCCCGGTGACCACGCCGAGGCCGAACAGCACCGCGCCCCACCGCAGCAGGCTGTCGGGGTCGCGGGCGGTGAGCCCGGCGTCGATGGCCCGCCCGACCGTGGCCGGAATGAGCGCCTGGCTGAGCATCCACAGGATGGCGAAGGCGATCGCGGCCGTCAGTGACGGCCAGGTGCGGGCCGCCAGCCACAGCAGGTAGCGGGTGGCCGACCGGACGTCGGGGTCGCCGGGATCACCGACGGGTAAGGGCCGCATAACAGGACGAAGTTAAATGATCAACTTCGCCCGGCGCCACCGATTATCGGTCGACCAGCGTGAAGTCCCACTCGTGCGGTGGCCTGGCCACCAGCGGCGACGGCGGGGCCGGCAGCGGCTCCGGGTCACTGCGCCATCTGGAAATCACGACGCAGCGGTCGTCGGACGAGGAGAACACCTCGCTCGTGATGTGCAGCGGGTTGACCTCGATCCGCGGCAGGGCCGTGTCACAGACCCAGTTGACCAGGTCGGGCAGCCGGCCGGGCTCGGCACGGGCCTCCCACATGCGAGCGATCACGGGGCCGGACATTACACACTCACGAGCGTCAACGGCATCGCGGAGTCGGCCGGAAGATCCAGCCGGCTGGGCCGGACCCCGGCGGCGACCAGGTGCGAGCCGAGCGCGGCGACCATCGCGCCGTTGTCGGTGCACAGCTTCGGCCGCGGCACCCGCACGGTGATGCCGGCCTTCTCCGCCCGCTGCTCGGCCAGGGCCCGCAGCCGCGAGTTGGCAGCCACCCCGCCGCCGATGACCAGGGTGTCGACGCCGCGCTGGCGGCAGGCGTCGATCGCCTTCGCGGTCAGCACGTCGCAGACCGCGTCCTGAAAGGACGCCGCGACATCGTTGACGGGCACCGGTTCGCCGGCCCGCTCGCGCGCCTCGACCCAGCGGGCCACGGCCGTCTTCAGCCCGGAGAAGGAGAAGTCGAAGCGGTGGGCGGCCTGGTCCTTGGCGGCGGTGAGGCCGCGCGGGAAGGCGATCGTGGCCTGGCCGTCGCGGGCGGCGCGGTCGATCGGGGGTCCGCCCGGGAACGGCATGCCGAGCAGCCGGGCCACCTTGTCGAACGCCTCGCCGGCCGCGTCGTCGATGGTCGAGCCGAGCGGGGTCACGCCGCCGGCCAGGTCGTCGACCAGCAGCAGCGAGGAGTGGCCGCCGGAGACCAGCAGAGCGATCGCCGGCTCGGGCAGCGGGCCGTGCTCGAGTGTGTCGACGGCGACGTGCGCGGCGAGGTGGTTGACGCCGTAGATCGGCTTCTCGGCGGCGATCGCGTAGCCCTTCGCGGCGGCCACGCCGACCAGCAGCGCGCCGGCCAGGCCCGGGCCGGAGGTGACGGCGATCGCGTCGACGTCATCGAGCGTCACGCCGGCCTCGTCGAGCGCCCGCTGCATGGTCGGCACCATGGCTTCGAGGTGGGCCCGGCTGGCCACCTCGGGCACCACACCGCCGAACCGGGCGTGCAGGTCCACACTGGACGCCAGCGCGTCGGCGAGCAGCGTGGTGCCGCGAACGATGCCGACTCCGGTCTCGTCACACGAGGTCTCGATGCCCAGGACCAAAGGTTCGTCAGTCACGTCTCATCACCAGTGCATCCGTGTTGCTCGGTTGGTAATACCCACGGCGTACGCCGATCGGCTCGAAACCGTAGGTGGCGTAGAGCTTCTGGGCCGGGGCGTTGTCGACCGCGACCTCCAGCAGCACGGCGCGGGCCTGCTGCCGGGCGGCCTCGGCGAGCAGGGCCTCCAGCATGGTCCGGCCGATGCCCCGGCGTTGCGCGTCCCGGCGGACGGCGATGTTCTGGATCCACGCCTCGTCACCGTTGACGGCCAGGCCGCCGTACCCCAGGATGCGCTCCTGCTCGTCTTCGGCGACCAGGTAGTAGTGGCCGCTGGACAGCTCGTTCCAGAACATGCCGGCCGACCACTTCTCGTCACCGAACAGGTCTTCCTCGATCGGCAGCAGGTCGGCGATGTGCCACCAGCGCAGTCGGGTCAGCGTGACGGTCACCGCAGCACCGGCTTGTGCCCTCCCGCGGCGACCGCGTCCGGCCGGCGCAGGTAGAGCGGGGTGAGTGGCTCGCTCGGCGCCCCGGCGCGGATCCGCTCGGCGGCCAGGGCGGCGAAACCCTCGATCGTGGGATAGCGCGGCTCGTCGAGCACCTTGAGCCCGAGCCGGTCGGCGTAGAGCAGCGCGCCGTCACCGACGGCCACCGAAGCGTCCTGTGCCAACTCGGCGACCCGGGCCGGCTGGTCGACGTGCGGGCCCTCGCGGCGGGCGCCGTCGGCGTCGTAGATCGCCCAGTAGACCTCACGCCGGCGCGCGTCGGTCGCGACGAGGGTGACCTGGCCGCGGACACCGCCGATGGCGTCGAGGGAGCAGACCCCGTAGGTGGGTCGGCGCAGCGTCTGACCCATGCTGGCCGCGGTGACCAGGCCCACCCGCAGGCCGGTGAACGGCCCGGGGCCCGTGCCGGCCACGATCGCGCCGAGGTCGCGGACGGTCGCCCCGGCCTGCGAAAGCGCCAGCTCGACCAGCGGCGCCATCCGTTCGCCGTGCTGCGGCCGCTGGTCGACGGTGCGGTGTTGGGACCGCACGGCGAAGCCGGTCGCGGTGACCTCCACCACAGCCGCGAGGACGGCCTGGGTGGACGTGTCGACGACGAGAGCAAGCACGATATGCACCTTATCCGGGTGGTCAGGCGGGGGCCGAACGGCTCCAGTCGATGGTGTGCCGGCCGGCGTCGGCGAGGGCCTTGTTGGCCGCGCTGAACGGGCGGCTGCCGAGGAAGCCACGCGGGTTGAGCGGGCTCGGGTGGCCGGCCTCCACCACCACGTGGGCGGGGTTGGTGACCAGGGCCGCCTTCTTGCGGGCGTAGTTGCCCCAGAGCAGGAAGACCACCCGGTCGGGCTGGTCCGACAGCGCCCGGATGGTGGCGTCGGTGAACGCCTCCCAGCCCTTGTTGGCGTGTGACCCGGCGGCACCCTCGCGCACCGTGAGCACCGCGTTGAGCAGCAGCACCCCCTGCGTGGCCCAGCCACGCAGGTCACCACCGTCGGGTGCGGCGGCGCCGAGGTCGGCCGCCAACTCCTTGTAGATGTTGCGCAGCGACGGCGGCACCCGGACGCCGGCCCGCACGCTGAAGCTGAGCCCGTGTGCCTGCCCGGCCTTGTGATAGGGGTCCTGGCCGAGGATCACCACCCGGGTGTCGGCCGGCTTGCACAGCCGGTAGGCGGTGAACAGGTCGGGTAGCGGCGGGTAGACGGCGGTGGCGGCATATTCGGCCTCGACGAAGGAGCCCAGGTCGTCGGTCGCGGCCGGGTCGAGGTGCGGCGCCAGGGCGGTCTGCCACTCGACAGGCAGCAGGTCGGTGAGGTTCATCGGGCGTCCTGGGTCAGCCCGGCGATCCGGCTCGCCCAGTCGCCGCCGGCCGGCTCCAGGGTGACCACCCGGGTGTCGTCGTCGCGCCGGTCGATGCGCACCCGCAGGTGCTCGTCGCGCAGTTGCTCGACGATGCCCTCGCCCCACTCGACCACGGTCACCGCGTCGTCCATCGAGGCGTCGAGGTCGAGCCCGTCGATCTCGGCGAGCGGGTCGGCCGCGGCGCCGATGCGGTAGGCGTCGGCGTGCACCAGCGGGACGGTGCCGCCGCGGGCCGAGTCGGGCCGGTGCACCCGGGCGATCACGAAGGTCGGTGAGGTCACGTCGCCCTGCACCCGCAGGCCGGCGCCGATGCCCTGGACCAACGCGGTCTTGCCGGCGCCGAGCGGGCCGGTGAGCACGACCAGGTCGCCGGGGCGCAACAGCGCCGCCAACCGGGCACCGAAGGCGCGGGTGTCGTCCACAGTGGTCAGCTCGATCATGCGGATGTCTTCTCCAGGAATGCGATGAGCGTCGCGTTGACTTCGTCGGCGTGTTCGAGCATGACGACGTGGCCGCTGTCGTTGACCTTCACGAACTCGGCGTCGGGCAGGTGCCGCAGGATCTCCTCGGAGTGCGCGACCGGCGTGATCATGTCTTTGTCGCCGACGATTATCACCGTGGGCGTCCGTTCGAGCGCCGCCAGGGCCGGGTAGCGGGCGTGCGTGTAGAGGGTGCGCAGGTAGCGGGCGACCGTGTCGACCGAGGTGCGCGAGTTCATCTTCTCCACATAGGACACCAACGAGGGGCTGGGCCGGGACTCGCCGAAGCCGTAGCGGCGGGTGAGCAGCCAGGCCAGGTCGGACGCGGCGGTGCGGGCCCGGTCGATGGTCGGGCCGGTCAGCCGGGTAGCGCTGTTGACCAGCGGCATCAGCGGGCCGCCGACCCGGCCGATCAGGGCGGGCAGGCCCAGCCGGGTCTCGTCGATCAGGCCGCCCGAGGTGGCCATCAGCACGCAGCCCTTCACCCGGTCGTCGAAGAACTCGGGGTAGAGCTCGGCGAACGCCATGATGGTCATGCCGCCCATCGAGTGGCCGATCAGGATCACCGGGCCCTCGGGCACGGTCTCCTGGAGCACCGCGTGCAGGGTCTCGCCGAGCGCCGGCAACTCGTATTCGCCGGTCTCCAGCTTGCCGGAACGGCCGTGGCCGGGCTGGTCGTAGAAGACCATCCGGTGCTCGCCGCGGGCGGTCAGCGCGCTGCGCTGGAAGTGGAAGGTGCCCATGTCGAGGCAGAAGCCGTGGACGAACACCAGCGTCGGCGCGGCCGGCACGGCCGCCGTCGGCTCGACCACCTCGACGCGGATGTCGGTGCCGTCAGCGGTGACGACCGTCAGCAACTCGTCGTAGGGCAGGCGATCGAAGGGCTCGTCCACGTAGGGGTCAGCCACGCCGCGCTTCGAGCGGCGGACGACCGCGCGCTCGACCGCGATCCCGGTGGCGATCCCGGCTGCGGCGAGACCGACCACCGCGCCGAGGATTCCCGCGCGGCGTCGGGTGCTCATTCACCGGCCTCACTCTCGTACACCCTGGGGGTTCGGGTGCTCCCGAAGCGGGTGACGATCTCGTAGTTGATCGTGTCGATCGCCTCGGCCCAGTCGTCGGCGCTCGGGCCGCCCTTGCCGAACAGCGTCGCCACGTCGCCCGGCGCGACCCGCTGGTCGCCCACGTCGAGCACGATCTGGTCCATGCAGACCCGGCCGGCGATCGTGTGCCGGACGCCGTCGATCGAGACCGGGCCGACGTTGGAGGCGTGCCGCGGGACGCCGTCGGCGTAGCCGAGCGGCACCACGGCGAGGGTGGTCTCCCGGGTCGTGGTGTAGGTGTGGCCGTAGGAGACGCCGGTGCCGGCCGGCACCCGCTTGGTCAGCATCACCCGCGCCCGGGCGGTCATCGCCGGCTTCAGGCCGAACTGCTCGCCCGGGATCGGCGACAGGCCGTAGACCGCGATGCCGGGGCGGACCAGGTCGAAGTGGGCGTCGGGGCGGGTCAGCGTGGCGGCCGAGTTGGCGATGTGGCGAAGCTGCGGCCGGACGCCGAGCCGCTCGGCCACCGCCAGCGCCTCGCGGAACACGTCGAGTTGGCGGTCGATCGTCTGGTGGCCGGGTGCGTCGGCGTAGACGAAGTGGCTCCACACCCCGACGATCTCGACCGCGCCGTCGGCCTCGGCCTTGGCGGCGGCCTCGACCAGGGCCGGCCAGTCGTCGATGGTGGCGCCGCCCCGGGACAGCCCGGTGTCGATCTTGAGGTGCACCCGGGTGGGGCGCTGCGCCTGCTGGCCGGCGGCGATCATCTCGTCGAGTTGGCCGAGGCTGGCCGCGCTCAGGTCGATGTCGTTGGCGACGCCCTCGTGCAGCGGCAGCCCGGGTGTGAGCAGCCAGGCCAGCACGGGTGCGGTGACGCCGGCCCGGCGCAGCCCGAGGGCCTCGTCGAGGGTGCAGACACCGAGCCAGGTGGCGCCGCCGGCCAGGGCCGCCCGGGCCGCCGGGACCATGCCGTGCCCGTAGCCGTCGCCTTTGACGACCGCCATCACCGCGGCGCTGGTGCCGGCGCGCAGCCGGGCCACGTTGTCGCGGATGGCGTCGAGGTCGACGCGGACTTCGGCTTGCCACATAGCGCCCAGCCTACTTGCCGGTAGCGACGTTTTCCGGTTCACCCGCTCGCGGTGCCCGTCAGGTCCGCCTGCACCGGGCGCAGCGCGGCGGCGACGTCCGGCGCGGTCACCGGCCCGTGCCGGGCCGCCTCGCGCCCGGCGAGTCCGTGCAGGTAGGCGGCTGTGATCGCGGCCACTTCGGGCCGCAGGCCGGCGGCCAGCAGGGAGCCGAGCAGGCCGGCCAGGACGTCGCCCGTGCCACCGGTGGCGAGTGCCGCGGTGCCGGTCGGGTTGGCGTAGGTCAGCCCATCGGGGGTGGCCACGATCGTGCGATCACCCTTGAGCAGGACGACGGCGTTGGTGTGCGCGGCCAGCCGCAGGGCAGCGCCCACCCGGTCGGTACCGGGCTCCTCGCCGGCCAGGCGGGCGAACTCGCGGTCGTGCGGTGTCAGCACCATCGGTGCGCTGCGGCCCCGCATGAGGTCCGCCATCCCGCCGTCGACCAGCAGGTTGAGCGCGTCGGCGTCGAGGACGACGGGGAGGCTGGTGGCCAGGACCATGCGTACGGCCGTGACGGCCGCCTCGTCGGTGCCCAGGCCGCTGCCTACCACCCAGGCCTGCACCCGGCCGGCGTCGGCGAGCCGGTCGGTGGCGATCACGCTCGGGTGCGCCTGCACGACCTGCTCCCGGGCGGTGCCGGCGTAGCGGACCATCCCGGCCGGCCCGGCCAGCGCGCCCCACGTCGACAGGATCGCCGCGCCCGGGTAGGTCGCCGAGCCGGTCGCGATGCCGACCACGCCGCGGGTGTATTTCTCGTCGCCGGGGCCGTGCTTCGGCAGCGCCCGCGCGATGTCGGCGCGGTCCGGCACCAGGATCGCCGGGTCCGCGCGCAGCCACGGCCGCAGCCCGATGTCGACGAGTTCGACCTCGCCGGCCAGCGGTGCGGCCGGGCCGACGACGTGGGCGGGCTTGAGGCAGCCGAACGTGACGGTGACGTCGGCGCGCACGACCACCCCCTCGACGTTGCCGGTGTCGACGTCGACGCCGCTGGGCACGTCGACGGCGACCACGACGGGGCGCTGGCCATGGCGGCCCCGTCGTTCGAGGGTGCGGTGCAGGGTCGTGGCGGCGCCGCTGCGCAGGCCGCCCTTCGCGCCGATGCCGACGATGCCGTCGACGACCAGGTCCACAGTGGCGGGTGGGGTCGCGGCGGCACGACCGCCCGCGGTTTTCAGCGCTTCCAGACCTTCCCGGTGTACGCGTTCCGGGTCGAGCACGACGGCCGTCACCGCGGCGCCACGGCGGGCCAGCATCGCGCCGGCGTAGAGGGCGTCGCCACCGTTGTTGCCGGCGCCGACGAGGAGCGTGACATGTGCTCCGTACACCCCTTGGTCGAGGATCAGGGCGCAGCGGCGGGCCAGGCCCGCGGCGGCGCGTTGCATCAGGGTGCCCTCCGGGAGGCGGGCCATCAGCGCTTCTTCGGCCGACCGGACGTCGGCGACCCGCCAGGCTCGTCTCACTGCTCCGCCACCACCATCGCGGATGCGATGCCGCCGTCGTGCGAGAGCGAGAGGTGCCAGCGGTTGACGCCGCGCTCGGTCGCGGCCGCGGCGACCGTGCCGCTCACGGTCAGCCACGGCCGGCCGTCCGGGTCGGTGACGATCTCGCAGTCGTGCCAGTGCAGGCCAGCGGGCGCGCCGAGCGCCTTGGCCACCGCCTCCTTGGCCGCGAACCGGGCGGCGAGCGACTCCGGGGCCCGCGGGTTGCCGGAGCCGGTGACCCGTTCCGCCTCCGTGAACAGGCGGTCGCCAAGCAGTGGGGTGCGGTTCAGCGCGCTCGTGAATCGTTCGACGAGGACCACGTCGATGCCGACTGCGACGATCATCAGCACAGCCTATTAGCACCCGGCGTACGGCGTGGGCAAGGCATGTGGACAGCGCCGGCCGCCCCTCCGCCGCCGTTGTCCACAGGCTGGTCTTTCGCCGCTTGTCCCGACCTAGCGTTCTCTGACATGGACGGTGATTTGCGGGTCGACCCCGACCTGTTGCGGGACCGGGCGGCCGAGTTGTCACAGGTGGCGCGGGCGCTGGCCACGGGCGGCTTCGGCCTTTCGGTGGCCGCTGCCGACTGGTCCGCCGGCGTGGGGCTCGCCGGTCTGGCGTCGGCGGTGTCGTCGGCGCTGGGGTCGGCGGCGGCGGGGGTGGCCCATTCCGGTGACCTGCTGCGGGCGGCGGCCGCCGGCTACGAAGACGCCGACCGGCGGGCGGCGAGCCGCCTGCACCGGGTCGGGTGAGCGGTGATGGTGACCTACGCCCAGTTGTGGCAGGCCGACCCCGGCGTCTGGCGGGCGGCCGGCGCGGCGTGGAACAGGCTGGCGACCGGCGTCGGCCAGCGGGCCGCCGAGCTGGGCGGGGTGGCGGCGCGGGTCGCCGACGGCTGGCAGGGCGCGGCCGGTTCGGCGGCCCGCGACCACGTTGGCGCGCTGCGCGAGCCATTGGATGCGGCCCGCCTGGCATTCGTCGAGACCGACCAGGTGCTGTCCGGCTTCGCGTCCGCCCTGGTCCGCGCCCGTGGCCTGCTCGCGGCGGCGGTGGCCGCGGCGGCACCGGCCCACGTGGAGATCGACCGCAGCGGGCGCACCGCGCCAGACGTCACGGTCACGGGGATCGACCGGGCCGCCGCCCTGGCCGCGGCCGACCGGGTCGGGACCGCGATCGGCGCGGCGCTCGACGCGGCGGCGGCCGCCGACCGGGCCACGGCCGAGCATCTCGCCCGGCTCGGCGCGGCGGCCGCCGCGGGCTGGCCGACCGCGCCGCCCCCGACCCGACTGCCGGTCGGCGCGCCACCGGTCGCGGTCCGCCACTGGTGGGCGGGTCTTCCCGAGGCGTCGCGGCGCTGGCTTCTGGTGCACGAGCCGGCCTACGTCGGCCGCCTCGACGGCATCCCGGTGGCGGCCCGCGACCAGGCCAACCGCTCAATGCTGGCGGAGCAGCGGGCGGCGCTGATGCGCGAGCGGGCCGCGGCGGTGCGCACGGCGATGCCCGGGCACGGTGCGGTCGCGGCGAGCATCCGGCTGGTCGGCCTGATGTCGGGCATCGACGCGGTCAACGCCCACCTGTCCACGCATTCCGGCGAGCGTGCCTACCTGCTGGGCCTGTCCACGGCCGGCGACGGCCGGTTGGTGCTCGCGGTCGGCGACCCGGACGGCGCCGACAACGTGCTGACCTACGTCCCGGGGATGACCGCCGACCTCGGCGCGATCCGTGACGACCTGGGCCGCACGGAGGCCCTGGCCGCCCGGGCGGCGTCGCTCGACCCGGCGCAACGCACGTCGGCGGTGCTGTGGCTCGACTACGACGCGCCGTCGTTCCTCGACGAGGCCATGTTCGCGTCGCGGGCCCACGAGGCCGGCCCGGCGTTGCACCGCTTCGCCGAGGGGCTGCGCGCGACCCACGAGGGCCCGCCGGCGCAGCAGGTGGTGCTGGGCCACAGCTATGGCGCCCTGACCGTCGGCACGACGGCCCGCGAGCAGGGTCTGGCCGCCGACGACCTGGTCTTCGTGGGCGCGCCGGGCGTGGGTGCCGACCGCGCGTCGGCGCTGGGCCTGCCGCCGGGCCACGTCTGGTCGAGCACGGCGGCCAACGACCCGATCGCCTACCTGGCGCCGGGCTGGAAGGAACCGTTCGCCAACGTGCGCGACCACCTTTTCCAGATCCACCCCCACGAGCATCTCTGGTTCGGCCGCAACCCCACCGACCCGGATTTCGGCGCCCACGTCTTCACCGGCGCGGCTGGCGGGCACAGCGGCTACTGGCGGGCCGGCAACGACGCCCTCGACGACATGGCCCGCATCGCCCTCGGCCCCGAACACCAGGGGGAGGTGAGGTGAGGTGACACGTCGGCGCGAACCTGTTGAGCCGGCCGGGGGGGCGGCCTTGTGCCCTCTGGGGACTCGGCATCAATCCACAGTCGGCCCCGTCCGCCCGCTCCGGGGAGCAATGCACATGGTTCGATCAACTGCCGCCCCGGGCAGGGTAGCGTCGTGACCATGGAGACGCGCGCGGCGATCGGCCCGATCGGGGTCTGGAGCAGGGAGTTCCGCAACGACGATCCGTCCGCCGCCGGGGTTCTGCGGGACGCGGCGGCCGAGTTGGAGGCGCTGGGCTACGGCGCCGTCTGGATCGGTGGCAGTCCCGGCACGGCGGCCGCGCGGCCGCTGCTCGACGCGACCACCCGGCTGGTCGTCGCCACCGGGATCCTCAGCGTCTGGGAGCACGACGCCGCCGAGGTGGCGGCCGAGACCGCCGCGCTCGACGAGCATTACCAACACCGCTTCGTGCTCGGTCTCGGCGTCAGCCACGGGCACATCGTCACCGGCTACGAGAAGCCCTACGCGAAGATGGTCGACTACCTCGACGCCCTCGACACGACCGGGATGGCGGCCGAGCGGCGGGTGCTCGCCGCCCTCGGGCCGAAGATGCTGCGGCTCGCCGCCGAGCGCTCCGCCGGCGCGCACCCCTACATGGCGCCGCTGGCGCACACCGTCACCGCACGCGCGACGCTCGGCGCCGGGCCGCTGCTCGCGCCGGAGGTCAACGTCGTGCTGGAGCGCGAGCCCGAGGTCGCCCGCGCCGCGGCCCGCGCGCACGTCAAGCCCTACCTCGAACTCATGCCGAACTACACCAACAACATGCGGCGGTACGGCTTCACCGACGACGACATCCGCGACGGCGGGAGTGACCGGCTCATCGACAGCCTCTACCTCTGGGGCGACGAGGAGCGCATCCGCGAGCGGGTCGCGGAGTTCCACGCCGCCGGCGCCGACCACCTCGCCATCCAAGTTGTCCGCGCGGCGCCGGACGACAGCCCGCCGATGTCCGAATACCGCAGGCTGGCGGCCGCGCTGATCTAGCTATTCGACCGTGACCGACTTCGCCAGGTTGCGGGGCTGGTCGACATCGTGGCCGCGGGCGGCCGCGATCTCGCACGCCAGCACCTGGAGCGGCACCGTGGTCACCAGCGGCGCCAGCAGCGTGGGAGTGCGAGGCACGGAGATCACGTGATCGGCGTACGGCAGGACCGCCTCGTCGCCCTCCTCGGCGATGACGATGGTGCGGGCGCCGCGCGCGCGTACCTCCTGGATGTTTGAAACGATCTTGTCGTGCAGCATGCCGCGGCCGGCCGGTGACGGGACCACGCAGACGACCGGGGTGCCCTGGTCGATCAGGGCGATCGGGCCGTGCTTGAGCTCGCCCGCCGCGAAGCCCTCGGCGTGCATGTAGGCCAGTTCCTTGAGCTTGAGCGCGCCCTCCAGGGCGACCGGGTAGCCCACGTGGCGACCGATGAACAGCACCGTGTTGGACGTGGCCAGCTCGCGGGCCAGCTCGCGGACCGGGCTCATCCGGTCGAGCAGCGTGCGCAGCTTGTCGGGCATCTCCTGGAGCTGTGCGACGACGGCGCCCACCTCGTCGGCGTATTTGATGCCGCGGACCTGGGCCAGGTGCAGGCCGATCAGGTAGCACGCGACGAGCTGGGTCAGGAACGCCTTCGTCGACGCGACCGCGATCTCGGGGCCGCCGTGCGTGTAGAGCACGGCGTCGGACTCGCGCGGGATGGTCGAGCCGTTGGTGTTGCAGATGGCCAGCACGCGGGCCTTCTGGTCCTTGGCGTGGCGCAGCGCCATCAGGGTGTCCATGGTCTCGCCGGACTGGGAGATCGTGACGACCAGAGTGGACCGGTCGAGCACCGGGTCGCGGTAGCGGAACTCGCTGGCCAGCTCGACCTCGCACGGGATGCGGGTCCAGTGCTCGATCGCGTATTTGGCGACCAGGCCGGTGTGGAACGACGTGCCGCAGGCGACGATGAAGATCTTGTCGACGTCGCGCAGGTCCTGATCGGTCAGGCGGACCTCGTCGAGGCGGATCTCGCCCTGCTCGGTCAGCCGGCCGAGCAGCGTCTCGGCGATCGCCTGGGGCTGCTCGGCGATCTCCTTGAGCATGAAGTAGTCGTAGCCGCCCTTTTCGGCCGCCGAGACGTCCCAGTCGATGTGGAAGTCGCGCCCGGTGGCCGGCGCGCCCTGGAAGTCGAAGATCTCGATGGCCTCGGGCGTGATCAGCACGACCTGGTCCTGGCCGAGCTCGATCGCCTCGCGGGTGTGCTCGATGAACGCCGCGACGTCGCTGGCCAGGAAGTTTTCGCCGTCGCCGCGGCCGACCACGAGCGGCGAGTTGCGGCGGGCGGCGGCCACCGCGCCGGGGGTGCCGGCGTCGGTCGCGAGCAGCGTGAACGCGCCCTCCAGGCGCCGGCACACGCGGAGCATCGCCTCAGCGAGCGCCTGCGGGCCGTCGATGCCGGGATTCTCCAGGTGCACGGCGGCCAGCGCGATCTCCATCAGGTGCGCCGCGCACTCGGTGTCGGTGTCGCTGGCGAACTCGATGCCGGTCGCCTCCAACTCGGCCCGCAGCGCCGCGAAATTCTCGATGATTCCGTTATGGATGACCGCGACCCGGCCGTTGCGCGACAGGTGTGGGTGGGCGTTGCGGTCCGTCGGGCCGCCGTGGGTGGCCCAGCGGGTGTGGCCGATCGCGGTGGTTCCGGTGCCGATCTGTGCCTCGGCGGTGTCGATCGGCCGGTCGGCGAGCGCCTTCTCGAGGTTGGCCAGCTTGCCGGCGCGCTTCTCGGTCAGCAGGCAGTCGGCCCCCACGACGGCGACGCCCGCCGAGTCGTAGCCCCGGTATTCGAGCCGCCGCAGTCCGTCGAGCACGATGCCCAGCGCCGGCCGAGCGCCGACGTAACCCACGATTCCACACATGAGGAGGACTCTAACCGAAAATCGCTCATGGCGCGTGCTCGAAAGTGTGGCTATCAATCATCTGACATGAGCGATCCCCCGCGTACGCTACGTGGCCGCCAGCGCCTCCCGCCACGTTGACCGGCACCGCCCGGTGTGGACGCCAACCGGTACTGTCGGCCCGTATCGCCGCGGTTGCGCAGATGGCCTGGTTGACGGGTTTCTGCTTGCCCGTGGCATCGGTTTCGGGGACGCTCGACGGCGTCCCGCGCCGTGGGTGGCCGCCCGCGGCCGCCCCTCGCTTGGAGCGCAGATGAGCCGACCCACCCCTCCCGAGCCCGACGACGCGGGAGGCGGCGAGCACAGGCCCGATCCGACCCAGGCCTATCCGCCTCCGCCCCCGTTCCCGGCGACCTCCCCGGCACCGCCGCAGCCGGCCACCGACGCGACCCCCACCGAGCCCCTCAGCCCGGCAACGCCCCCGGTCACCTCCGCCCCGCCTGCGCCGCAGTCCGACGCGGCACCGCCGGCCCCCTCGGCCCCGCCGGTGACCTCGGCACCCCCGGCGCCGGCATCGCCCCAGGCCAGCTCCGCGCCCCAGGTCGCCTCCGCGCCCCCGGCCAGCTCCGCGCCCCCGGCCAGCTCCGCGCCCCCGGCCAGCTCCGCGCCCCCCGTCACCTCCGCGCCCCCCGTCACCTCCGCGCCCCCCGTCAGCTCCGCGCCCCCCGTCAGCTCCGCGCCCCCCGTCAGCTCCGCGCCCCCCGTCAGCTCCGCGCCCCCGGCCGGCGGGCCGACGGATCCGTTCACGGTCTCCCCGCCCAGCGCCCCGCCGCCACCGCCCGGCGCCCCGCTGTGGCCGGCCGCGACGGCGCCACTGGACGCCCCCACCGCTGACGACGACCAAACGACGGCGTTCCCGCCCACCGGCCCCAGCGCCGGTGACACCGCGGCGCCTTCGCCGCCCGCGTCGGCCCCAACCAGCCCGCCGCCGCCGGCTTCGGCGCCGACCGCCCCGCTGCCGCCCGCACCAGGCCCGGCAACGACCGCCACGCTGCCGCCGCCCCCAGCAGGCCCGGCAACCACCGCCCCGCTGCCGCCTTCGACCGCCCCGGCCGCCGCCGGCCGCGGCGGCACGCCGACCTTCACCCCGGGCTCGGCACCGGTCTACCCCAGCGCGCCCCCGCCGACCGGCAGCCCGGTCGGCTACCCGGCCAGCGCCCCACCCGGCTACTCCGTCGACACCCCGCCGGGCGGTGACCCGGCCTACCCGAAGACCTCACCTCTGCCCCCGGGCGGCGCACCGGATCCCTACAACCCCTACGCCCGCCCACCCGGCACCCCGCCGGACGCACCGTTCGCTCCCCCGGACCCGGCCCAGCCGACCAGCCCCTACGCGTCCGGCGCCCCGAGCAACCCGTACGCACCGCCGCCGGCCAGCACCTACCAGTACGCGCCGGGCTACCCGCCGCAGAACCCGGGCGGCCCGCCACCGCCCTACGGTCCCTACAACGCGGCCCCGGCCTATGACCAGCCGCCCAAGCGCCGCGGCAACGGCTGGATCATCGCGGTCGTCGTGGTGCTGGCCCTGCTCTTCTGCGGCGGCGTCGTCACGGCCGGAGTGCTGCTGATCGCCAACCGCGACGACGACCCCGTGGTGACCCAGCCCGACAACCCGAGCCTGCCCGACCCGGTCGACCCGATGCCGACGTTCGACGTGCCGGACACCCCCGACGACCCCGCCACCGCGCTGCCTGGCCTGCCCGGAGTCGCCGGCAAGACCGTGGTCTACGAGGTCACCGGCTCGGGCCGGGCCGACATCAACTACGTCGACGATCTCGCGGGCGAGCCGCGCGAGCTCAAGAACCAGAAGCTGCCCTGGACGCACACGTTCAAGAGCACCGAGGGCTCGCTGCTGCTGACCGTCAGCGCGACCAGCAGCAGCGGCCACAACGACGGCATCGGGTGCCGGATCACGGTCGACGGCAAGGAATCGGCCGCCAACGAAGGCAGCATCATCGGCGCCTTCTGCATCGGCACGATCTTCGACTAGACGAGCACGCGACGTCAGGCGGTGCGGCGCTGGAACAGCAGCGCCGCCCAGCCGAACGCCACCACGGTGATCCCGCCGAACCAGATCAACGCGATCCACCAGCTCGAACCGATCGGCGTACCCATCAGCAGGCCCCGGGTGGTCTCCACGATCGGCGTGATCGGTTGGTGCTCGGCGACGCCTCGTAGCCAGCTGGGCAGGGTGTCGACAGGTACGAACGCGCTGCTCACGTAGGGCAGGAAGGTGATCGCGAAGGTCGCGCCGCCGGCGGCGTCGACGCTGCGCACCAGCAGGCCCAGGCAGGCCGACAGCCACGAGATCGACAGCATGCACAGCGCCAGGAACCCGGTCGCGGCCAACCAGCCGCCGACACCGGCCGCCGGACGCCAGCCGACCATCAGGCCGACGCCGACGACCAGGGCCATCGCGACCAGGTTGCGGGCCACACTGGCGACCACGTGCCCGGTGAGGACGGCCGAGCTGACCACCGGCATCGACCGGATCCGGTCGATGATGCCGCCGACCATGTCGTGCGTGACGCTGACGGCGGTGGTCGACGCGCCGAACCCGGCACACACGATGATGATCCCGGGTACGACGTAGTTGACGTACTCCGTGCCCGCGTCGATCGCTCCGCCGAAGATGTAGACGAAGATCAACATCAGCATGATCGGCAGCATGACCGCCAGGAGCAACGCCTCGACGTTGCGCGCGGAGATGCGAAGGCTACGGCCGATCAGCGCGAGCGAGTTGTCGACGGCCCAGTAGGCGCTGGTCATCGGGGGTTACCTCCGGTCAGGGCGAAGAACACGTCGTCGAGCGTGGGTCGGTGGATGGCGACCTTCTCGACCGTCGCGCCGAGCTTCTCCATCCGGTCGAGCAACTCGCGGACCTCGCCCGCGCTGCCGGTCGTCGCGACCGTCACCGATCGGTCGGCCGAGGACAGGACGGCCGCGCCCAGGTCCGCCGCGGCCAGCACCCGGTCGCTCGCCGAGCCGAACTCGAGTTCGACCCGCTCCTCGCCGATCCGCACCTTGAGTTCGGCCGCGGTGCCGTATGCGACCGTTTCGCCGTGATCGATCAGCATGATCCGGTCGGCCAGCTGATCGGCCTCCTCCAGGTATTGCGTGGTCAGAAAGATGGTGCTGCCCGCGCCGGCCAGGTCCCGGACGAACGACCACATCTGCTGCCGGCTGCGCGGGTCGAGGCCGGTGGTCGGCTCGTCGAGGAAGATCACCGGCGGCCCGGTCACCAGGCTCATCGCGAGGTCGAGCCGGCGCCGCATGCCTCCGGAATAGGTCTTCACCAGCTTGCGGCCGGCCTCCGCGAGGTCGAAGCGGTCGAGCAACTCGGCCGCCCGCCGTTTGGCGCCGGCCCGGCCGAGCCGGCGCAACCGCCCGACCAGGACCAGATTCTCCAGTCCGGTCTGCAACTCGTCGACCGCCACGAACTGCCCGGTGAGGCTGATCTTCTGACGGACCTCGAACGCCTCGGCCCGCACGTCGTGCCCGGCCACCTCGGCCCGGCCCGCGTCCGGCCGGACCAGCGTCGCGAGGATTCGCACGAGCGTCGTCTTGCCCGCCCCGTTGGGCCCCAGCAGCCCGAAAACCGTCCCGGCCGGCACGGCCAGGTCGATTCCGCTGAGCACCTGTTGGCCGCCGTAGGACTTCCCGATTCCTGAAACGCGGATCGCGTCCACGCCCCGCCCCCTAAACTGTTTATGCCCTACACGAATCAGTTTAGGCTATACGCAGTTCTAGGATGAAGCAATGTCCGACCTGCCACCCGGCGTCGACGTGCTGTGGGGACGCCGCGAGCCGGCCAAGCGCGGCCCGCGCCCCAACCTCAGCATCGAGCAGATCGTCGACGCGGCCATCGAGATCGCCTCGGCCGAGGGGCTCGGACCCGTCTCGATGAACCGGGTCGCCGAGAAGCTCGGGCGCTCGGCGATGTCGCTCTACCGCTACGTCCGCAACAAAGACGAACTGCTCCAACTCATGATCGACGTGGGCGCGCAGAAGAGGCCGCCGCCGGAGCCGGACGAGACCGTTGGCTGGCGACCCAACCTGGAGCGCTGGGCAATCGAGCTGGTCGAGCTCTACCGGCAGATGCCCTGGGTGCTCAACGTGCCGCTCGGCCCGACGCCGCCGATCGGGCCGGGCCAGCTCGCCTGGCTCGACCGCGCGCTGGCCTGCTTCCGCAAGACCAACCTGCCGGTCGAGATCCGGATGGGTGTGGTCCTGCTGCTCCTGACGTTCATCCGTGGGCAGGTACGCATGGCGCAGGAGATCAACCAGGGTGCGGTCGGCCAGGGAACGGGTGCACCCAGCTACGGCGACATGCTGCGCCAGGTCGTCGACAAGGACCGCTTCCCCGCGCTCGCCGAGATCGTCGACCACGAACTCTTCGACGACCCCAACGGGGGGATGAGCGAGCAGGAGTTCGACATGGAGATCCAGTTCGGCCTCACCATGATTCTCGACGGCATCGAGCGCCTGGTGGCCAACTTCGAGGAGGAACAGTGACGGATCCGCTGGTCGCGCGGATGCGCCCCTTCGGCACCACGATCTTCGCCGAGATGTCGGCGCTCGCCGTCAAGACCGGCGCCGTCAACCTCGGTCAGGGCTTCCCCGACACCGACGGTCCGCAGGAGATGCTCGACGCCGCCGCCGACGCGATCCACTCCGGACAGAACCAATACCCGCCGGGGCCGGGCATCCCAGCGCTGCGGGCCGCGATCAGCGCGCACCAGCGACGGTTCTGGAGCCTCGACTACGACCCCGACGGCGAGGTGCTGGTCACGGCTGGCGCGACCGAGGCGGTGGCCGCCGCGATTCTGGCGCTCTGCGAGCCCGGCGACGAGGTGGTCTGCTTCGAGCCCTACTACGACTCGTACGCGGCGTCGATCGCGCTCGCCGGTGCGGTGCGCCGGCCGGTGACGCTGCGACCGGGCGCCGACGGGCGTTACGCGGTCGACCCCGACGAGTTGCGGGGCGCGTTCGGGCCGCGTACCCGGATGGTGTTGTTGAACTCCCCGCACAACCCGACCGGCAAGGTCTTCACTCGCGCCGAACTGGCCCTGGTGGCCGAACTCTGCCAGGAGTTCGACGTCTACGCGGTCACCGACGAGGTCTACGAGCACCTGGTCTTCACCGACGCCGCGACACCGCACGTGCCGCTGGCGGCGCTGCCCGGCATGCGCGAGCGCACGCTGCGCATCTCGTCGGCCGGCAAGACCTTCTCCTGCACCGGGTGGAAGATCGGCTGGGCCAGCGGGCCGCGCGAGCTGGTCTCGGCGGCGCTGCGGGTCAAGCAGTTCCTGACCTTCGTCAACGGCTCGCCGTTCCAGCCCGCGGTCGCCATCGCGCTGGGCCTGCCCGACGCCTATTTCGACGGCTTCCGCGCCGGCCTGGAGGGACAGCGCGACCTGCTCGTCGCGGGGCTGCGCGACGCCGGCTTCGAGGTGCTGGTGCCGGAGGGCACCTATTTCGTCACCGCCGACATCACCCCGCTCGGCGGCACCGACGGTGTCGAGTTCTGCCGCTCGCTGCCCGAGCGCTCGGGCGTGGTGGCGGTGCCGACCCAGGTGTTCTACGACCACGAAGACGCCGGCCGCCGCCTGGTGCGGTTCGCGTTCTGCAAGCGGCCGGCGGTCCTCAACGAAGCGGTCGCCCGCCTTCGGAAGAACTAGATCGGTGATGCCGTACGCACGACCGCCGCGAGCCGCTCCGCCACCTCGTGTGCGGTCTCGGCGGTCGACGCCTCGACCATGACCCGCACCAGCTGCTCGGTGCCGGACGGGCGGAGCAGCACCCGGCCGGTGTCACCCAGCTCGGCCTCCGCCGCGGCGGCCGCCTCACGCACGGCCGGCAGCTGGGCCGCGGTGGTGCGGTCGCCGACCGGCACGTTGATCAGCACCTGCGGCAGCTTGGTGACCACGGCGGCCAGCTCGGCGAGCGACTTGCCGGTGGCGGCGATCCGGGCCAGCAGGTGCAACCCGGCGAGCACACCGTCACCGGTGGTCGCGTACGCCGGCATGATGATGTGTCCGCTCTGCTCGCCGCCCAGCGCGAGCCCGGAGGCCCGCAGCTCGTCGAGCACGTAGCGGTCGCCGACCTTGGTCTCGACCAGCTGGACGCCCTCGGCCTTCATGGCCAGCTTCAGGCCGAGGTTGCTCATCACCGTGGTGACGAACGTGTCGCCGGTCAGCGTGCCGGCCTCGCGCATGGCGAGCGCGAGGATGGCCATGATCTGGTCGCCGTCGACCTCGGTGCCGTCTGCGGTGACCGCGAGGCAGCGGTCGGCGTCGCCGTCGAGCGCGATGCCCAGGTCGGCGCCGTGCTCGACGACGGCCGCCCGGACGGCGTCGAGGTGGGTCGAGCCGCACCCGTCGTTTATGTTGAGGCCGTCGGGCTCGGCGTGGATCGCGATCACCTCGGCGCCCGCCTCGCGGTAGACGACCGGGGCGATGTCGGCGGCCGCGCCGTTGGCGCAGTCGATCACCACCTTGATCCCGGCGAGCGACTGGCTGACCGAGCCGACCAGGTGTTGCACGTAGTGGTCCGCACCGTCGAGCAGGTCGTGCACGCGGCCGACGGCGGCGCCGGTCGGCCGGACCCAGTCGGCGGTGCCGGCCTCGATGGCCGCCTCGATCCGGTGCTCGATGTCGTCGGGCAGCTTGTGCCCGCCGGCCGCGAAGATCTTGATGCCGTTGTCGGGCATCGGGTTGTGCGAGGCGGAGAGCATCACGCCGAAGTCGGCCTTGGTCTCGCCGACCAGATAGGCGACCGCCGGCGTGGGCAGCACGCCGACCCGCACCACGTTGGCACCGGCGCTGGTCAGGCCGGCGACGGTGGCCGCCTCGAGCATCTCGCCCGAGGCCCGGGGATCACGGCCGACGACGGCCAGCGGCGGGTGGGACCGGTCGACTTCGGCGAGGGTACGGGCGGCCGCGACCGCCACGGCGAGCGCGAGCTCGGGGGTGAGGTCGGCGTTCGCCTTGCCACGTACCCCGTCGGTGCCGAAGAGACGGCCCATCTGAACCTCCGCAGTGGATTGGTCGCGGGAATGCCAACGGCCGGGCTGCCACCGCCCGTGGCGATGGCAATCCCGGCCGTATGGTCAGTGAATCAACGCTTGGAGTACTGCGGAGCCTTACGGGCCTTCTTGAGACCGTATTTCTTGCTCTCCTTGACGCGGGCGTCACGGGTGAGGAAGCCGGCCTTCTTGAGCGCCGGACGGTCGTCGACGTCGTTGGTGATCAGCGCACGGGCGATGCCCAGGCGCAGCGCGCCGGCCTGGCCCGTGATGCCGCCGCCACGCAGGTTGGCGATGACGTCGAAGGCCTCGGCCTTCTCGACGGTGCCCAGCGGCTCGCGGATCAGCTGCTGGTGGACCTTGCTCGGGAAGTATTCCTCGAGCTCGCGACCGTTGCAGGTGATCTTGCCGGTGCCCGGCACGATGCGCACCCGGACGATGGCTTCCTTGCGCCGCCCGACGGTCTGGATGGGACGGTCGCCGCGCGGTGCGCGGGTAGCGGGCGCGGGTGCCGGAGCGGTGGCCTCGGCGACGGCGACCGGAGTGGGCGCGCTGATGTCGGTCATCTCTGTGGCTTCCTCGTCCGCGCTCACTGCGCGATCTGCTTGATCTCGAAAGGCACCGGCTGCTGGGCCGCGTGCGGGTGCTCGGCGCCGGGGTAGACCTTCAGCTTCTTGATGATCTGACGGCTGAGCTTGTTGTGCGGGAGCATGCCCTTGACGGCGAGCTCGACCGCGTGCTCGGGGCGCTTGGCCAGCAGCTCCTCGTAAGCGACCTGCTTGAGCCCGCCCGGGTAGCCGGAGTGCCGGTAGGCCACCTTGGTCTGCCGCTTGTTGCCGGTCAGCGCCACCTTGCCGGCGTTGATGATCACAACGAAGTCGCCGGTGTCGACGTGGGGGGCGAAAGTCGGCTTGTGCTTGCCGCGCAGCAGCGTGGCCGCGTGGGTGGCCAACCGGCCCAGCACGACGTCAGACGCGTCGATGATGAGCCACTGACGCTCGATCTCACCCGGCTTCGGGCTGTACGTACGCACAGGTTTACCTTGTCTCGTCGTCGGTCTGGGGTCGCACGCCAGAAATGTTCGCGTCGCGCACAACAGCAGACAACGATACCTGCTGCGAGCAGGCAGGGTCAAAACGAGGTTGTGCTCTAGCGCGACGTCAGTCTACCGCGAGGCGGTAGCCGCGTTTCACCACGGTCTGCACCACTCTAGGGATGCCCAGTCCGGCGCGCAGCCGGGCCACCGCCATCTCGACCGCGTGCTCGTCGGCACCCCGGGGCAGGGTGCGCAGCAGGGCGGCCCGGGGGAAGACCCGGCCGGGCTCGGCGGCCAGCGCGCGGAGCACCGCCATCGGCCCCGGCGCGAGCGGCCGGAGGACGCCGTCGACCACGGCGGCGTGGCCGCGCAGGGTCAGGTCGTGGCCGGCCGCGCGCACGCTGACCGCCCGGGGCGGCAGTTCCTTGATGATCGTCCGGGCCAGGGCACCCACCCGGGCCCGGCGCGGCGCGACCACCGGCACGCCGTGGCGGCGCAGCGGGGCCGCCGTGACCGGCCCCACGCAGGCGGCCAGCACGTCCGAGCGGAGCGCGTCGAGGAGCGGCTCGATATCGGGGCCGGCGGCCCTGAGCAGGGCGTGCACCGCTGGGGCGGAGGTGAACGTCACGGCGTCGACCAGGCGGGCGGCGATCAGGTCGACCATCCGGTGCAAGGGCGCCGGGTCCAGCGGCGGTGCCCAGCGGTAGACCGGGATCTCGATCACGGTGGCGCCGGCGGCCTCCAGCGCCGCGGTCCACTCCGGCTGGCGTTCGCCGGGCAACTGCATGGCCACCACCTGACCGCGTACGCCCCGGTGGCGCAGGTGGTCGATCACCTCGGCGTAGCTCTCGTCGACGGGTTCGGGCCCGCCCCGGACGCGTGGGTCGCGGGTGACCAGGTAGGCCTGGGCCAGCACGCCGCGCAGCGGTTCGGCCAGGCCCCAGCCGTCGGCGGCCTCCAGCCAGCCGCGCATGCCGATCGAGGTGTTGGCCACCACGATGTCGGGCGGGCGGTCGAGGCACGCCCTGGTCGCGGCGCGTAGTTCGGTGTCGTCGGCCAGCGGCACGATGCGCAGGGCGGGCGCGAGCACGACCCGGGCGCCGCGCTCCTCCAGCAGGGTCGCGAGCGCGTCGCGGGGCCGGTCGGCCGTGACGCCGACGGTGAAACCGGTCAGCTCGCCGCGCATGTCCGGAAGCGTGCAGGTGTCCCGTTTCCACGCTGCGTCCCGTTTGTTTCGAAAGTGCTAAGACCATCTCACCGTACGCTTGGGCGTACTCTCGGAATGCCTTTTGGTATGGTCCTTGGTATGACCGCCAAGGTGACCCTCTCGTTTTCCGACGAGACGATCGAAGAGGCCCGCCGGTTCGCCAAGCGCGAGGGCCTGTCCCTGTCCGCGTGGATGGACCAGGCCGCCCGCGAGAAGGCGGTCCGCGAGCTGTTCACGGCGCACGCGGCCGCGGTCGGCCGGGCCGGTGCCGATCTCGAGGCTGCCGCCCTGGCCGACGAGCGAGAGGTGGCGATGGTCGACGACGCCCTGTTCGGAGGCGACGGGCGTGCAGCGTAGGGGCGAGATCTGGCGCATCAACGGCGCCCGTGAACGCCTCGGGCTGGTGATCAGCTCAGACCTCTACAACAGCACCGACGTGCCGATCCTGATCGTGGCCGAAGTGGTCGAGTCCGATCTGCTCCGCGACTCGCCGCTGGCGGTGACGATGGGCTCCTATGTGGTCATGCCCGACCGGCTGTCGTCGCCGATGAAGAAGTGGTTCAGCGAGCTGGTCGAAGTCGCCGACAGCGACACCATGTTCCGGGTCTCGCGGGCCCTGCGCATCCTGCAGAACCTCTGACACTGAGTAGTTATCCACAGTCTCCGATTGGCGGGTGGCGGTCCGCGATGCAGGGCCGTACCGTGCCCGCATGGCCTATCGGACCTGGGGCAGGGTGTTGCTCGCGGCGCTCGTCGTCGGCCTGCTCGCCGGTGCCGGCCAGCTCGGCTTCGCCTACGGGCTGGGTGTGGTGCGGTTCGCCCGTGACTTCGAGCAGCTGTCCGGCCATTGGACGGCGCACCTGGCGTGGGTGGCGTGGTTCGCGATGCTGGCCGCCGTCGCCGGCGCTCTCGCGGGCAACTGGCTGGCCGGCCGCGACGGCCTGCCGGCCACGATCGCTTCGCGGGTCGCGGTCGCGGTCGCGGGCGGTGTCGGCGCGCTGGCGGTAGCACCACTGGCGATGCTCCCGGCCCGGGCCGCCACGACCGGCGACGGCAATCCGGTGGCGATCGCCGGCCTGTCGGCCGCGCTGGGCGCCCTGGTCGGCGTGTTCGCGGCCGTGGCGGTCCTGTCACAACGGGTGGCCGGTCTCAACCTGGGCGCCGTCACCGTGGTGGTCTGGCTGATCGCCCTCCTCTCGGTGGCGCCGTCGCTGGGCCCCGACGATCCGTTGCCGGAAGTACGCCTCGGCGTGCTCGACGCCACGTGGCTCGGTGAGGGTCTGGCGCAGCGGCTGGCCGTGATCGTGATGCCGGCGATCGCGCTGGCGGTCGGCGCCTTGATCGGGGCCCTGGCCCGCTGGCGGGGTCTGCCGATGATCCCGGTGGCCGTGTCCGGTGTGGTGGGTCCGGCGCTGCTGGCCCTGGCCTATCTGATCGCCGGCCCCGGCAACGACGCCGACCGCTACCAGGCGGCGCCCTACTGGGGCGCCCTGATCGCGGTGGCGGCCGGTGGGCTCGGCTCGGTGCTGGCCTCGGTGGCGCGGCAGCTCACCAACGGGGCAACCGGCGCGAGCGCCCCGGCGCCCGGCCCCGGGCCGCGGCACAGCGACCACACGGCCGAGGTCTTTCCCAGCTACGGCGGCTCGGGCTCTGACCCGTCCCACGAACCCACCGAGCCCGAGAAGGACCTGTTCGGCAACCCGAGACACGAACAGCGCGGATCGGCCGACGCAGACCTCTCCACCACCGGCGGCGGGGTCGGCCCCGACGACCGCGACCGACCCGGCAACACCTCTTTCACCGGCTTCGGCCGCGGCGGATCGACCAGCATCTCCGAGAGCAGCCACGACCCCCTCGGCAGCCCGGAGAGCGACGCCACTTTCAGCTTCGGCGGCCGCTCCGGCCGCGACGACCCCGATCCCCTTGCCAGCCGCGACGGCGACACATCGGTCAGCCGCTTCGGCCGCGGCAGCCGCGAAAGCGACGCGCCTTTCAGCGGCTTCGGACGCTCGGACAGCAGCCGCGAACCGGTCGGCGGCGGCGAAAGCGACGCGCCCTTCAGCGGCTTCGGACGCAGCGCATCGACCAGCAGCGACGACCGCGA
Organism: Asanoa sp. NPDC049573; assembly: GCF_040676615.1. NCBI lineage: Bacteria > Bacillati > Actinomycetota > Actinomycetes > Micromonosporales > Micromonosporaceae > Asanoa > Asanoa sp. NPDC049573. The sequence goes on along the minus strand of NZ_JBFAPI010000003.1, from coordinate 276,716 downwards.
CTCGCGCGGCTCCCGCGAAAGCGGCGGCTCGTTCAGCGGCTTCGCCGGTGACGATCCCGTCGGCAGCGCCGAGGGTGACGCGACCTTCACGGGTTTCGCGAGCAAACGCGAGCCGCTCGGCGGTTCTGGCGCCCGGTCCGAGGGTGGTTCGGCGTCGTCCGGCGAGATCGCCGCCAGGCGCGCACGTGATCTGAGCGACATGGAGCGGTCGACGGCGCCGCCGGCCGGCGGCCGGCGGTCGCCGTCCGGCCCGGCGCCGGCGGGCGCGTCGCTGTTCAACCCACCGACTCCGGTAGCGCCGCCGCGCCAGCCCGAGGTGGTCTCACCGCCGCCGGGTCCCGAGCCGACGCCGGTCCGGCCCTTCGACCGGCAGAGCACCGCCGGGCCGGGCGACTGGCGCACCGACCGACCCTCGACGTTCGCGACCCCGTCCGTGCCCGTGGTGCCGGCCACGCCGGCGACCGGGTCCGAGCGGCGCGACGACGCCGACCTGCATCAGCGGCCGACCTCGATCCGGCCGCAGTCGCCGGCGCCGAGCGCGAGCCCGCGCCGGCCCGGCCACGGCGAGGGAACCGGCGCGATCGACCTACCCGAGCGGCCGGGCCAGGCCGCAGGCGCGGGTTGGGCGGGCCGCACCGACCCGGCCGGTCAGGCCAGCGGCGAGATGCCCGACTGGCGGTTGGCACCGCCGGCGTGGTCGCCGCCGCCACCGGTGACACCGGGCGAGCCGGCCACCGGGTCGAGCACGCCCGACACCGCCCCGCCCGCCGCCGGCCCGAGCGCGCCCGCCACCGCCCCGGCCGCCGAGGCCGCGCCGGCCAAGGCACCGGAGCAGAAGCGCCGCGGCCTCTTCCGCCGGAAGAACAAGTCCGAGCCGGCACCGGCCGCCGAGCCGGCCGAGACCGGCTGGGTCGAGGTGCCGCCGGCCGGCGGCGCCGGCTCCGACCAGCCGACAACCGGCGACCCGACCCCGACCGGCCCCAGCGGCTTCGGCTTCGGGGGCCTGGTCACCGGCCGCTTCGGCGGCGGCGACGACGCGACGGCCGACAACCGCCCGGACCGCGATCCGGCCAGCGGCATCCCAGACCTCGGCCGCAGCCCCGGCGACAGCGACCCGGCGGCGCGAGACCTCGGAACTAGCGGCTCCGGCCGCCACGGCGGCGAGTCCGCGGGCCGGGACCTGGGCCCGGCCAACCGGCGACGCAACTCCTGGGACTCCGACGACGCCACCGCGGCCGACCCCGGCACCAGTGGCCGCGGCACGAGCCGCGGCCCAGGTTCGTGGGACCCCGCGGCCGCCAACCGGCAAGACCAGTCAGACAGCGCCGCCCGCCGGCACCGCGGCTCGTGGGACTCGGCCGGTGCCGACGAGCCAGGTGCGGCCGGCGCGGGCCGCGGGTCGTGGGACCCGGCCGCGAGCGCCGGTCAGGACCCGGCCGCCGGCGGCTCCCGGCCAGCCGAAACAGACCGGCCAGCCGACACAGACCGGCCAGCCGACCGGAACACGGGCCGCAAGGCCGGCCGCGCCCAGCGCCACCTCCGCAGCGTCGACCTCGGCGCCGGCAACGACGACGGCAGCTGGGACATCGACGAGCCACCGACCAAGGAAGCGAAAGACGAGGACAAGGACGGGGAGAGCCCGACGACCCCGTCGCGGGGGCTCTTCCGCCGCAACCGCAACAACACCTCCGAGACCGCCGACCAGCCCGCCGACGACGCGCCCGAGCAGCCCCGTGGCAAGCGCGGCAAGGGCGACAAGCCGCTCCGCGAGCGCGACGAGGAATACGTCGACTGGGTCACCGGCCTCAGCGCCCCGGAGCCGGTCAACGAACGCCGGCGCGACGAGACGCCGCGCCGGTCGTTGCGGTCGACGACACAGCGGAAGGACGACTGACCCGTCCCACCGGGCGGTCGACCCCGTGGGCTCGACCGTCCCGGGCGAGAAGGCCATCGAGAAGGTCGTCGAGACCGACACCGCTACGCGGAGAAGGCCGCGAAGCTGGGCCAGCCGAAGTGGTTGAGCGGACCGCTGCCGTTGCCCAGCTTCCAGTCGCGGGCGCCGACGAGGCCGCGGGCGACGTATTCCTTCGCCACGACCAGCGCTTCGAGCACGTCGTCGCCAAGGGCCAGGCGGGCGGCGATCGCGGCCGAAAAGGTGCAACCGGTGCCCCGGCTGTTGCGGGTCTGCACCCGCGGATAGCGCAGGAACCGGGCGCCGGCATCGGTCCAGACCGCGTCGACCGCCTCGTCACCGGCCACCATGTCGCCGCCGGTCACGACGACATATGTCGGCCCGTTGGACGCGATCTGCGCCGCCGCGCCGGCCATGTCGGCCGGGGTCGAGACCTGCCAGCCGACCAGCGCCGACGCTTCCTCGCGGTTGGGCGTCGCCACGACCGCGTACGGGAGCAGCCGCTCCAGCGCGCTGATCACGCCCCGCCGGCGGCCGGACGCCGACTCGAGCACCGGGTCGACCACCAGCTTGGGCAAGGCACCGGCCCGGGCCTTCGCGGTCACGGCCGCGGCCGCTTCGGCGGTCGCCAGCATGCCGACCTTCACGGCCGCGATCGGCATGTCTTCTAGCACGGCCGAGAGCTGTGCCGAGACCACGTTGCCGGGTAGTTCGAAGACGTCCTGGACGCCTCGGGTGTTCTGTGCCGTCACCGCTGTCGCCACGAACGCGCCGTAGAGCCGCATCGCCGCGAACACCTTCAGGTCTGCCTGTAGCCCGGATCCCGCGCTGGAGTCCGAGCCGCCGACCGCCAGCACCGCGAGTGGTGTCATGGGTTCCTCCCGCCTCTCGTCCTACACGGGTAGCACGGGAGGCGGGACGGGCGACGGACTAAATCGCACTAACGATCGACAGTGGGGTCACCCCAGGGCGCGCAGCGCCGCGAGATCCTCGGCCGAGGGCTGCCAGGCGGCGGCCGCCGCGTTGGCGCGGATCTGGCCGGGCGTGGTCGCGCCGGCGATCACCGAGGCCACGGCCGGCTCCGCCGCGAGGCCGCCCATGGCGACGTCGAGCAGAGACAGATCGCGTTCGTCCGCGTACTGCTGGTAGGCCTCGATGCGATCCCACGGCGCATCCGCCAACCGCCGCGCGAACCGCTCCTTGGTCAGCCGGGTCCCGGCTGGCGCCGCCTGGCCGCGCCGGTACTTCCCGGTCAGCAGCCCGCTCTCCAGCGGGAAGAACGGCAGCACGCCCAGCCCGAACTTCTCGCAGGCCGGCACGAGCTCGGCCGCCACCTCGCGGTGCAGCAGGCTGTAGTGGTTCTGCGCGCTGATGAACGGCGCCCAGCCGCGGGTCTTCGAGATCCAGGCCGCGTCGGCGACCTCCCACGCGGCGAAGTTGGAGCAACCGATGTAGCGCACCTTCCCCGCGGTCACCAGATCGTCGAGCGCCGAGAGCGTCTCCTCGATCGGCGTCGACCGGTCCGGCTCGTGCATCTGGTAGAGGTCGATGTAGTCCGTCTCCAGCCGGCGCAGCGAACCTTCCACGGCCCGCATCACGTACCGACGCGCGCCGCGGGCGCCCAGATCGGGGCCGTTGATGCCCGACATCGACATGCCGAACTTGGTGGCCACCACGACGTCGTCGCGGCGGCCCCTGAGCGCGGCGCCGAGAAACCGCTCCGACGCCTCGTGGCGGGGGCCGCCATAGGTGTCCGAGGTGTCGAAGAAATTGATCCCGACTTCGAGCGCGGCATCGACCACATCATGCGCGCCGTCCGCGTCGATATCGCGGCCGAAGGTGTTGCAGCCGACTCCGGCAACGGACACGACCAGTCCCGAATTGCCGAGCCGGCGATAGGTCATCGCACTCACGCCGTACTCCAGAAAAGAAGGGGTTGTCACACCGTGCGCCCGTTTCCGCACCGCGGGCGACGGTGTCGGCCGATAGCCCACGCCTTAACACGTGGCACTATCCTTTGCGCGGGCATTGCTAGAGTCTGACACCTTGTGGCGGCCACCTATTTCGGTCGCCCCCCGATGGGAGCGTGGACCGGAATGACGGCAACCAACAGGTTCCAGCAGCGGTCCGCCGCGACGGAGCCAGCTGACGTCACGGCGCCGGAGCGGCTGGACGTGACGGTCGTGCTGCCGTGCTACAACGAGCAGGATCACGTGCTGCTCGAGATCGAGCGGATTTCCGCCGCGATGGATCGCAGCGGCTACAGCTACGAGCTGCTGGCCATCGACGACTGCTCGACCGACAACACCCTCGCCGTCCTCCGCGACGCCGAACTGCGCTTCCCCAATCTGCGCGTGATGCCCTTCCACCGCAACGGCGGCTCCGGCACGGCCCGGCGGATCGGCACCCGCGAGGCCCGCGGCGAGATCGTCGTCTGGACCGACGCCGACATGACCTACCCCAACGAGCGCATCCCCGAGCTGGTGCAGCTGCTGGAGAAAGACCAGAACATCGACCAGGTGGTCGGTGCGCGCACCAGCGAGCAGGGCACGCACAAGATGCTCCGGGTGCCGGCCAAGTGGGTCATCCGCAAGATCGCCGAGCGGCTCGCCGGCCAGAAGATCCCCGACCTCAACTCGGGCCTGCGGGCGTTCCGCCGCGAGGTGTCACTGCCCTACCTGCGGCTGCTCCCGCCCGGGTTCTCCTGCGTGACGACCATCACGATGGCGTTCCTGCACAACCAGCACGACGTGCGTTACGTGTCCATCGACTACGCGAAGCGCGCCGGCTCGTCGAAGTTCCACTTCGTCCGCGACGCCTACCGCTACATCCTCCAGGTCGTCCGCATGGTCATGTACTTCAACCCGCTCAAGGTGCTGATGCCCCCGGCGCTGTGGCTGATCGGCATCGGCCTGGCGAAGATCATCTACGACGTGATCGCCCACCCGGTCCGGGTCGCCAACAACACCGTCATGATTTTGATGGCCGGGCTGATAATCGGGGCCGTCGCATTGCTGGCCGACCTCATCGTGCGGTCCCGCGCGGAATAGCCGCCACGCCATGACCGCCACCGACGTCGCACAGCCTGCGCAGACCGCGGAAGAGCCGCCCCGCCCCACGACTTCCAAGGAAGACCGCTGGGGCTGGGCCGGCGTCGGCGCGATCACCGTCGTGCTCGCCGTCTCCTTCATCCCCCGGCTCAACCTGCCGTTCGGCGACAACCACATGGGCCGGATCATCAGCCGCTACGCGCTGCATCTGGCCAACCTGCACGAGAAGGGCATCGTCGGCTCCGACTTCAGCGCCGACTGGGAGCCCTACAGCAATGCCGCCTACGCGCACCACCCGCCGCTGCTCAACATCCTGACGGCGCTGTTCGGTTCGTTCCCCGGCGACCAGCCGATCGAGGTGTGGCTCGCGCCCTACCTGCTCGCGCTGCTCGTCGTCCCGGCCGGCGCCGCCCTGCTGCGCGGCTTCGGCCTGCGCTGGACGGCCACGCTGCTCGCCGTCGGCCTGATGGCGTCGACGACGTTCTTCTGGGTCTACAGCCCGATCATGTTCGACCTGGGCCCGATCCTGCTGATCTCCGCGGTCGTGGTCGTGCTGCGCCGCAAGGACTACCAGCCACCCCGCTGGCTGCTGGTCATCGCCTGCATCGCGGCCCTGCTGGCGACCATGGTCTCCTGGCCCGGCATCGGCTTCGCCGGCGCGATGGGCCTGTGGCTCCTGCTCGGCCGCCGCAAGATCGACCGCGTGGTCCTCTGGGTCGGCGGCGCGATGGTCGTCGGCCTGCTGATCAGCCTGACCTTCATCGTCGGCGTCAGCGGCATCGCCGACCTGACGCACCAGGCCGAGTTCCGCACCCAGGGCGGCACCTTCACGGCCGAGCAGTTTCTGCGCCGCCAGGGCCGCAACCTCGATGCGCTGCTCCCGATCTGGTACCTGGTCCTGCTGGCCCTGGGCACCCTGGCCGGGCTGTGGGACAAACGCACCCGCCTCTACATGGCGTTCGCGCTGCTGTTCAACATCTTCTGGACGGTAGGCCTCAATAACGGCGCCTACATCCACGACTACTGGGACTACCCGGTCATGATCCTGGGCCTGGTCGGCATGGGCGTGCTGATCGACCGCGTGATCGCGTTCCTACCGGGCAAGCTCACGCTGGTCGGCGCCACCGCGGCCGGCCTGGTCCTGACCGCCTGGCTGGCCTTCATCGTGACGGGCAAGACCGACCGCAGCTACGTCGAAACTCCCACCGACGCGGGCACGCTGGTCTCCCAACACGATCCGGCACCCGACCAGACGGTCGCCTGGGTAGCCGGCGGCGGCCTGTCCACCCCGCGCTGGTTCGCCTACTACTGGGACATGGCACCGAAGGCCGTCACGCCCGAGGTGCTGGCCAGCAACCAGGCCAACCCCGACGACCTGGTCCTGATGGACCTCCGCAAGGTCCCCACGTGGCTCCCGAAGACCATCGGCGACCGCGCGGCGGCCAAGCAGGGCCATTACGCCCTGCTGCGCATCTCAGACCTCAAGGCTGCGGAAATCACGCCCTGATTCGTGACACGAAGAAGCCGCCGCCTCGATCGACATCGAGGCGGCGGCTTTCTTTTGACTCGGGTCCGCCGTGGGCGCGACCGTCGCTCCCGCCAGAGACCGCTTCGCTGCCAGGCCCGCGGTGGGCCCAGCCCAAACCGCGGCGGGAGCGGTCAGGCCGGGCGTTGGGCGACCGCGACCAGGCCGGGGCCCTTGCCGGTGCGCAGGCGCTGCAGCCCGATCCACGGCGCGACCGCAAGCTTGATCATGGCTCCGGCCGCCGCGCCGCTCGGCTGCAGGATGCGGCCGGAGCCCGAGGTGCGCTCCTCGGCCGTCTCGCCCTCGGCGGTCTTGCCGCCGGCCAGCCGGTCGCGGACCGAGTCGAGCAGATAGCCCAGCGGCCAGCCGTAGTGGATCATCTTGACGTCGACGGCGCCGGCCTCGGTCAGGCGCGCGGTCAGCCCGGGCGCGTCGTAGCGGCGGTAGTGGCCGACCAGTTCGTCCCACGGGCCGAACCGGTCCGGCTCTGACGGGACCGACAGCACCAGGTGGCCGCCGGGCTTGACCAGGGGCAGCCAGCCCGCCAGCGCGGCCGCGTCGTCGGCGATGTGCTCCAGCACCTCGAACGCGCAGACCACGTCGTACGTCGTGCCCTCCGGCACCTTGTTGTGGTCGCCGTGGATGACCGTGCCGCCCAGCGGGGTGATCCGGGCGTGCGCGGTCTCGAAGCTCTTGTCGTCGGGCTCCGCCGCCAGGTAGGTGCCCATCCGTGCCAACCGGGTGCCCATCGCGCCCTGCCCGCAGCCCAGCTCCAGGATGGTTGTCGGGCGCAGGCCGGCGACCACCCGGCTCACGACGTTCCAGCGCAGCGCGGCCCGGGGGGCCAGGGGCGGGGTCTGCGGCGTTGTCATCGGGTCTCCTGCATGGCGGGGGGTTGGGGGGAAAGGACCTTCGCGCGGATCGGCTCGACAACGGTGGCGGCGGCGAACCGGGCGGCGGCGCGCGCCTCGGCCTTGCGCTGATAGCTCGCGAGCAGCGCCGGGTCGTCGGCCAGTGCGCGCAGCGTCGCGGCCAGCGCCGAAGCATCACCCGGGGGTACGAACAGCGCGTCGTCGCCGAGCGTACGGCGCTGCGGCGCGGTGTCAGAGGTGACGATCGCGCACGCGGCCGCGGCGCCCTGGAAAACCTTGGTCGGCACCACGTTCTGGGCCTTCTCGGTCGTGCCGAAGATGCCGAGTGATACGTCGTGGGCGGCCACGAGCGACGGCAACTCGGCCGCCGTCACCCAGTCGACCCAGGTGACCCGCGAGTTCGCGGCGGCGGCCGCGCGGCAGGCCGCGTAATCCTGACCCTTGCCGACCATCGTCACGTCGATCCGGTCGTCGCCGGCCAACTCGGCCAGCGCGGCACCCAGATATTCGGTGCCGTGCAGGGGCGTGAACAAACCGACGAAGATGACCTTGAGCGGGTCGGCGGACGACACCGGCCGCGCGGCACCGGCCGCGAACCACTGCTCGCCCGCGCCGACCAACGCCACCACACCGCGGGGCGCGGCGTCGGCCGGCAACGCGGCCAGGTGCTCATCGGTGTCGACGACGACCACGTCGGCCGAGCGCAGCGCGCCCCGGTCGATCCAGCGCATCAGCTTCGACTTGAGCCCGCCCCCGCCGGTCAGCGCGCGGTCACGGGCCGTGCCGGCCGCGGAGACCAGGTGGTCGAGCACGATCGGCGTGCGACGGCGGCGGAACAGCAGCCGGGCCAGGCGCACGTCGAAATGCCCGAGATAGCCGACCAGGACGGCGTCGGCGGGGCCGGCCCGGCGGGCGCGCACCGCGAGCAGGGTCCAGCAGCGCGCCAGCAGCCAGGCCAGCTTGGGCAGCCGCCATGGTTGGCGCAGCATCGCGACGCGTCCCGCGGTGTCGAGCTCGAGCGGGACGTTGACCTCGACCACTTCGTCACCGGCGGCCCGGAGGCCCTCGATCAGGACGCCCACCCGGGGGTGCCGGTGCACGTCATAGGTTCCGAAAGCGAGCCAACGCACCGCGGTAGCGTAACGGACCCGCGCCGAACCGGACGATCAGGGCAGCAGGCCCTGGCGCTATTCGCTCGCGACCGCGGTCGATGCGGCCGGTGCCGGGTCGGGCACCGTGTCGATGTCGGGTGCGTTGATGATCGGCCGCTTGCGCTTGCGGTCGGTGAGCAGCGCGATCGCCGGCCAGGCCAGGTCGGCGACGGTCATCAGCAGCCGGGAGACCAGCGCGGCGACCAGCGCCACCGGCTCGCTCACCGAGCCGGCGAGCAGCACCACCAGCGCCGTCTCGCGGGGGCCGAGACCGGCCGGGGCGATCGCCAGGAGGAAGCCGATCGACCAGGCGCCGGCGAACGCGGCGATCGACCGGACGATCAGGTCGGAACCGCCGGCGCCGAAGTCGAGCAGCAGCGCCCACAGGTGTGCGCCGTAGCAGAACCAGGTCGCGATCGCCCAGAAGACGGCGAGCCCGATGCCCTTGGCCGACAGCGGCTTGGGCATCGCCTCCCGGCGGGCCAGCCGCATGGCCAGCGCCAGCAGCCGGTTGAGCACCGGCGGCAGCAGCACCACGACCGCGATCGGCACGGTGAACAAGGTCCACCAGTAGTTGTGCCAGGCCTGCCCGCCGAGCAGCGGCAGCACCACCGCGGTGAGCAGCAGGCCGGTGCCGAGCGTGATGAACATGGTGATCAGCACGGCGGCGGCCGACGACCGGCCGGGCACCTGGTAGGCCTTGCCGAGCCGCATCTGGGTCAGCACCGGCCAGACCTTGCCGGGCAGGTATTTGCCGAGCTGGCCGACGAAGAAGATGCGCATCGCGCCGGTCAGCGGCACGTGGCTGCCGAAGTCGGCGAGCAGCACCCGCCAGCCAAGGAACGAGCACCAGACCGCGGCCAGCGAACCGACCAGCGAGAGCGCGATGGCCGACACCGAGAGGTCGCCGATCACGCCCTGCACCTCGGACCAGCGCTTGCTCACCGACCAGGCCACATAACCGACGAACGCCACGGTGATGACGATCTCGGCGACCCGGCGCAGCACCGACTTGCGCTTTTTCACCGGGGGCGACGCGGGAGCTGACACACGAGCACGATACCCACCCTCACTCATCACCCCAGACCGGCTCCGGTGTCTCGGTCACCTCGCCGTCCCCGGCGAACCGGATGAACCGGTCGAACGACCTGGTGAACCAGCGGTCGTGGGTGACCGCGATGACCGTGCCCTCGAACGCCGCCAGGCCCTCCTCCAGCGCCTCGGCCGAGGCCAGGTCGAGGTTGTCGGTCGGCTCGTCGAGGAGCAGGAGCGTGCAACCCGAAAGCTCCAGGAGCACGACCAGGAAGCGCGCCTGCTGGCCGCCGGAAAGCGTGCCGAACTTCTGGTCGCCCTGCCCCGCCAGGTCGTAGCGGTTGAGCACCTTCATCGCCTGGTGCCGGTCCATCCCGGCCCGGTGCTCGTCACCGCGCCAGAGGATCTCCACAAGGGTGCGCGCCATCAGCTCGGGCCGGTCGTGGGTCTGCGAGAAATGCCCGGGCCGGACCCGGGCGCCGAGCCGCGCGACCCCGTTGTGCGCCACCGGCGCCAGCTTCTCGCCGCCGTCGACCGGCAGGTTGGCCGGGTCGGGGTCGGTGCCGCCGCGGGCCAACAGTCGCAGGAAATGCGACTTGCCGGTGCCGTTGGCGCCGAGCACGGCCAGTCGGTCGCCGTACCAGAGCTCTAGGTCGAACGGGTAGGTCAGCCCGTCCATCTCCAGCGCCTCGCAGATCACCGCCCGCTTGCCGGTGCGACCGCCGGCCAGCCGCATCCGGATGTCCTGGTCGCGGGGCGGCGTCGGGGGCGGCCCGGCCTCTTCGAACTTGCGCAGCCGGGTCTGCGCCGCGCGGTAGCGCGACGCCATGTCGGAGTTGTAGGCGGCCTTGTTCTTGTACATCAGCATCAGCTCGCGCAGCTTCTGATGCTCTTCCTCCCAGCGCCGCCCGTCTTCCTCGAGCTTCTCGTGGCGGGCCACCCGGGCCTCGTGCCACGACGCGAAGCCGCCCGGGTGGGTCCAGGCGCTGCCGCCCTCGACCGCGACCACCCGGTCGGCGGTCTGCGCGAGCAGTTCGCGGTCGTGCGAGACGTAAAGCACCGACTTGCTCGACTCGCGCAGCCGCGCCTCCAGCCAGCGCTTGCCGGGCACGTCGAGGAAGTTGTCGGGCTCGTCGAGCAGCAGCACCTCGTCGCCGCTGCGCAGGAGCAACTCGAGCGCGACCCGCTTCTGCTGACCGCCGGAGAGCGTACGCACCGGCCGGTGCTTCGACTCTTCCCAGGTCTTGCCGAGCACGATCGTGGTGACGGTGTCGAACAGCACCTCGGCGTCGTAGCCGCCGGTCTCGCCCCAGGCCGCGAGCGCCTCGGCGTAGGCCACCTGTGCCCTGCCGGCCGCGGTGCTGTATTTGCCGCGGACTTCCGCGGTGTGCATCGCCGCCTCGGCGGCGGTCAGCCGCTCGCCCGCGGCCCGCAGCGCCGGGGCGGCCAGCGAGAGCACCAGTTGCTGCAGCGTGGTCTCGTCGCCGACCATGCCGATGAACTGGCGCATCACGCCGAGCCCGCCGAACCGGGCGATCACCCCGGTGCGCACCGGCAGGTCGCCGGCGACCATCCGCAGCAGCGTGGTCTTGCCGGCTCCGTTGGGGCCCACGAGCGCGACCTTGGCGCCCTCGCCGACCCGGAACGAGACGTCGGCGAACAGCTCACGGCCGTCCGGCAGGACATGCGCCACGCCCGCCACATCGATGTAACCCACGCACGAATGGTGCCCGAGGGAGACCCCCGCCGTCGCGTCAATTCCTGGCGATCCGGAGCACCCGGAAGCCCTTCTGGCTGGCGTGCCGCTCGACCTGCCACCCCTCGTCGACCAGCCACCGGTGCAGCGAGTCGCCGCCCAGATGCCGCCCCGCCACCAGCCAGGCCACGCCGTCGGCCGACAGCCGGGGCAGCCAACGACCGAGCAACGCGTGCAGCTCGGTCTTGCCGATCCGGATCGGCGGGTTCGACCAGATCTCGTCGAACCGCACCGCCTCGGCGACGTCGTCGGGCGCGCACACCCGGACCCCGAGCGCGGCCGTGTTGGCCGCCGCCAGCGCCCGCGCCCGCGCATTGACGTCGACCGCGTAGACGGTCGCCCGCGGCGCCACCGTGGCCAGCACGGCGGCGATCGGGCCGTAGCCACACCCGAGGTCCAGCAGCGTGCCCACCGAGGCGGCGGCGGGCAGCGGAGCCTTGCGCAACAGCACGCCGGTGCCCGGGTCGAGCCGGTCGGCGGAGAACACCCCGCCGGCGGCGCGCAGGGCGAACTCGTGGCCCCCCGCGGCGAACTCGACGATGCGCTCGGCGCCGGCGGTAGCCGCGGACGGCTCGGCGGTGAAGTAGTGGTCCCCGGTCACGCCCCGCATTGTCGCCCACCACAGCGCGGTCACTCGAACGGGCGCCACCCTTTCGAAGGGCACCGCCCGGATTCGGGCCCGCGGCGCCGCGCAGGGCCTAGCGTGGCCGGCGTGCTACTGCGGCGCGCGCTCGCGATCTGGCGGTCTCCGGACTGGCGACCATCCCGCCGCTGGCGCCCGGCCTGCGCGCTGACCGCGTTCGTGGTGCTGGCGCTCTGCGGCTACGGCACCTATCTGGTGGCGGCCGAGGACCCGACCGGTGTCGCGGTGGCCGAGCAGCCGGCGGCCGCGATCGTGCTGCGCGAACTGGCCTCGCGGACCGACGACCCCCGCCCGCTCAGCGCGACCGAGGTCTTCCCGGGTCCGGTGGTGGTCGCCGGGCCGGACGGCAACGCCTACCCGGTGCTGCGGGTGCAGGCGCTCGACCGGTGCGCGGTGGCGGCCGCGGGCACCGTCGTCGCGCTGCTCGAGACGGCCGGCTGCAACCAGGTGGTCCGCGCGACGCTGCGCTCCCCCGACGGCTTCTACGTGGTCACCGCGGGCCTGCTCAACCTGGCCGACGCGACCGGCGCGCAGACCGTGCACGGCGGGATCCGCACGTTGCTCGACGCCGGCACCGGCCGGCTACGCGGCCTGCCCGCGGGCACCGGCACGGGCGCGCTGGCCACCGAGAACACCCAGCTCGGCTGGCACGTCCGCGGCCATTTCCTGGCGTACGCGGTGATCGCGCGCAGCGACGGCGGCAAGATCTACCCGCAGGACCCGGACGCCCGCGTGATCCTGTCGGACCTGATCGAGCAGTATCTGCACACCCGCGTCCTGGACCGCCGCGCCGCCGGCTGCCTGGGCGGCCCCTGCTAGCCGAACTAGCCGGCCGGGGCCCGGAGGCGACGGGTCGCGGCGGCCCGGGCGGCCAGCGCACCCGCCTCACCGGGATAGCCGACCTCGACCAGCGTCAGCCCGTGCGGCGGCGCGACCGTCACCGCGCTGCTGCGCGAGCGCAGGTTGAGCTGCTCGGCCGGCCACGACGTGGCTCGGCGGCCGTCGCCGGCGACCAGCATCGCGCCCACCAGGCTGCGCACCATCGCCTGGCAGAACGCGTCGGCCTGCACCGTCGCCACCAGCACGCCGGACGGGTCGCGCACCCAGTCGAGCCGGGTCACCTCGCGTACCGTCGTCGCGTTCTCCTTGCGCTTGCAGAAGGCCGCGAAGTCGTGCTCGCCGTGCAGCCCCGCGGCGGCCTCGTTGAGCGCCTCCAGCGACAGCGTGCGCGGCCAGGCGAGGGTGTCCAGCCGGCGCAGCGGGTCGGCGCCCCAGGGCGCGTCGGTGACCCGGTAGGTGTAGCGGCGGAACAGCGCCGAGAAGCGGGCGTCGAACTCGGCCGGCACCGAGGTCAGCGACGTCACCCGCACGTCGCCGGGCAGCAGGCCGGCCAACCGGCGCAGCAGCGTCGGGCCGGTCGCGGCCCAGACCGGGTCGGGCAGGTCGACGTGCGCCACCTGGCCGGTCGCGTGCACGCCGGCGTCGGTGCGGCCGGCCACCGTGAGCCCGGTGGCGACGTCAGCGCCGAGCACCTGCTCCAGGACCGACAGCAAGGAGCCCGCGACGGTACGCCGCCCCGGCTGCACGGCCCAGCCCGAGAACGAAGTGCCGTCGTAGGCGATGTCCAGTCGCGCGCGCACGTCGTACCCCCTGATGAGACGAAGAAGGCGCCCCGCGAAGGGCGCCTTCATCGTCGTGCGGTGCTGCTTAGTTGTCGTCGTCCTTGGCGTCGGCCTCATCCGGAGCGGAGGTCTCGACCGGTGCCGACGTCGACGTGGCGGCCGGGGGCTCCTCCTCGCGGGTGAGCGCCTCGACCTTGTCCCGCTGCGCGGCGGCCTTGCGGGCCGCCTTCTTGGCCGGCGCGGCCGGAGCCTCGACCAGCTCCTCGACCAGCTCGATGATCGCCATCGGAGCGTTGTCGCCCTTGCGGGGAACGGTCTTGATGATCCGCGTGTAGCCACCGTTGCGGCTGGCGTAGCGCGGGGCGATCTCGTCGAACAGGGCGAAGACCACGTCCTTGTCCCGGACGACGGTCAGCACCCGGCGCCGGGCGTGCAGGTCACCGCGCTTGGCCTTGGTGATCAGCTGCTCGGCGAGCGGACGCAGGCGCTTGGCCTTCGTCTCCGTCGTGGTGATCTTCCCGTGACGGAACAGCGCGGTGGCCAGGTTGGCCAGCAGCAGCCGTTCGTGCGCCGGGCTACCGCCGAGGCGGGGGCCCTTGGTGGGCGTGGGCATCGTTGGTGCTCCTCAGGTGTCGCAGCGGGGTGTCAGAGCTGCTCGGTCTCGCGGTAGTCGTCGGTGTCGTAGTCAACCTCGCCGAAGGAGTCCACGACGTGCGCGGGGTCGAAGTTGGGCGCCGAGTCCTTCAGGCCCAGACCCATGCCGGCGAGCTTCATCTTGACCTCGTCGATCGACTTCTGACCGAAATTCCTTATATCGAGGAGGTCGGCCTCTGTGCGCCCGATGAGCTCACCGACGGTGTTGATGCCCTCGCGCTTGAGGCAGTTGTAGGAACGGACGGTCAGGTCCAGCTCCTCGATCGGCAGCGCCAGGTCGGCAGCGAGCTGCGCGTCCTGCGGCGACGGGCCGATGTCGATGCCCTCGGCGGTCTCGTCGAGCTCGCGGGCCAGGCCGAAGAGTTCGACCAGGGTGGAGCCGGCGGACGCGAGGGCGGTGCGCGGGCCGATCGACGCCTTGGTCTCGACGTCGATGATCAGCCGGTCGAAGTCGGTGCGCTGCTCGACACGGGTCGCCTCGACCTTGTAGGTGACCTTCAGCACCGGCGAGTAGATCGAGTCGACCGGAATCCGGCCGATCTCGGCACCCGCGCTCTTGTTCTGGTTCGCGGTCACGTAGCCGCGACCCCGCTCAACGGTCAGCTCCATGTCGAGCCGGCCCTTGCTGTTGAGCGTCGCCAGCTTCAGGTCGGCGTTGTGCACCGAGACGCCAGCCGGAGGCTGGATGTCGCCCGCGGTGACGTCGCCGGGGCCCTGCTTGCGCAGGTACATGCTGACCGGCTCGTCGTGCTCGGAGCTGACGCACAGCTCCTTGACGTTCATGACCAGCTCGACGACGTCTTCCTTGACGCCCGGGATGGTGGTGAACTCGTGCAGCACGCCGTCGACCTTGATGCTGGTGACGGCCGCGCCCGGGATCGAGCTGAGCAGGGTCCGGCGCAGCGAGTTGCCGAGCGTGTAGCCGAAGCCGGGCTCGAGCGGCTCGATGGTGAACCGGGAACGGGTCTCGCTGATCGACTCCTCGGAGAGAGTCGGCCGCTGGGTGATGAGCACTTCGTTTCTTCCTTCGTTCGGGACCGCCCACTATTTGACGGTCGCCTTGTGATGGTGCGACCCCGCGCCGCGTCGCCGCGGCGCGGGGTTCTCGAGCCCTACTTGGAGTAGAGCTCGACGATCAGCTGCTCCTGGACCTGGGTGTCGATCACCTGGCGGGCCGGGAGGGTGTGCACCAGCACCTTGTGCTGGGTGGGGATGGCCTCGAGCCACGCCGGAACGGTCTTCGAGCCGGCCTCGGCCTGCGCCACGATGAACGGGGTGAGGTCTTGCGACTTCTCCCGCACCTGCACGATGTCGTGCTCCTTGACGCGGTAGGACGGGATGTCGACCTTCTTGCCGTTGACCACGAAGTGGCCGTGCTTGACAAGCTGGCGCGCGTGGTCGCGGGACTTGGCCAGGCCAGCCCGGTAGACCACGTTGTCGAGGCGCGACTCGAGGATCTGGAGCAGGACCTCACCGGTCTTGCCCTTCTTCGAGACGGCTTCCTCGTAGTAACCGCGGAACTGCTTCTCCAGCACGCCGTAAACCCGGCGGGCCTTCTGCTTCTCACGAAGCTGGAGCAGGTACTCGGTCTCCTTGGTCCGGCCGCGGCCGTGCTGCCCGGGCGGGAAAGGCCGGGACTCGAACGGGCACTTCGGACCGTCGCACTTGCTGCCCTTGAGGAACAGCTTCATCTTCTCCCGCCGGCAACGGCGGCAGTCAGCACCTGTGTAGCGAGCCATCTCTCTCTAACCTCTCAGACCCGACGACGCTTCGGAGGACGGCAACCGTTGTGCGGCTGCGGGGTGACGTCGGCGATCTGGCCGACCTCGAGGCCCACGGCCTGCAGCGAACGGATCGCGGTCTCCCGGCCGGAACCGGGACCCTTGACGAAGACATCGACCTTGCGCATGCCGTGCTCCATCGCCCGACGCGCGGCGGCCTCGGCGGCGAGCTGCGCGGCGAACGGAGTCGACTTGCGGGAGCCCTTGAACCCGACCTGGCCCGCGGAGGCCCAGGAGATGACCGCACCGGTCGGGTCGGTGATCGACACGATGGTGTTGTTGAAGGTGCTCTTGATGTGCGCCTGCCCGTGGGCGACGTTCTTGCGTTCCTTGCGCCGGACCTTCTTTACAGCGGCCCCGGCACGAGCCTTCGGTGGCATAAGTCTTCTGCGCTCCTAATTACTTCTTGCCGGGCTTCTTCTTGCCGGCGACGGTCCGCTTCGGGCCCTTACGGGTGCGCGCGTTGGTGCGCGTGCGCTGCCCGCGGACGGGCAGACCGCGGCGGTGCCGGATGCCCTGGTAGGCGCCGATCTCGACCTTGCGGCGGATGTCAGCGGCGACCTCGCGGCGCAGGTCGCCCTCAACCTTGAAGTTGGCCTCGATGTAGTCGCGGAGCTGGACCAGCTCCTCGTCCGTGAGGTCCTTTGCACGCTTGTCCAGGGAAACGCCGGTAGCGCCAAGGGCTTCCTTGGCGCGGGTCCGACCGACCCCGTAGATGTAGGTGAGCGCGATCTCCATGCGCTTGTCGCGCGGGAGGTCGACGCCGGCTAGACGTGCCATGTGCGGGCGTACTCCTCGTGTGTTCGCGGAGGTCTGTGCCCATCCCCGCCCCGCGTGCCCGCGCGGGCCCTGGCCTCCGACCAGGGGTGTGCCACGAGATCGCCTTGCTCCCGCGGCTGGGACGAGCTTGTTCACTTGTGCGGCGATGCCGCCCGGGACTCAGCCCTGGCGCTGCTTGTGGCGCGGGTCGTCACAGATGACCATGACCCGGCCGTGCCGGCGGATGACGCGGCACTTGTTGCAGATTCGCTTGACGCTCGGCTTGACCTTCACGGTTTGCCTTTACTTCCCATCAACGCCCGGCGGCGCCGCATGGCATGCCGGACCGTCGTCACGGACGGGGACTGATCGCCCCGGAGCCGTCAGTCAGGATTTGTTACTTGTAGCGGTAGACGATGCGCCCACGGGTGAGGTCGTAAGGCGAGAGCTCCACCACGACCCGGTCTTCGGGCAGGATGCGGATGTAGTGCTGCCGCATCTTGCCGCTGATGTGAGCCAGTACCTTGTGGCCGTTGGCGAGCTCAACCCTGAACATGGCATTCGGCAATGGCTCGATGACCCGACCCTCGATCTCGATGGCCCCGTCTTTTTTCGGCATATCCTCCGCTGTCCTGACGTCGGTGTTCCGGGTCGGTGCACAGAATCTCCCGGGCGAGGGATCACCCAGGCCAGCCGCGGGCCCTGTCGACCGCCGAAGCGCGTGGCGGGCATGACAGAGCGGACGCTGTGCGCCGAAGGACCATACTACGCGGGGGTACGCATCGACGCCAAACCGGCGCCGACCCGTGTGCGCCCGCGGTCAGTCGTCTTCGTTTTCAGCGTCTTCAGCCGCCTGTTTGTTCCGTTTCCGCTGTTCCTGTCGGGCCTGGTCGGCCGCCCACTTCTGCGGCTCGCCGCTGGCCAGCCCGCCGATGGTCGAGATCAGCAACACCGCGCCCCACGGACCGGCGACCCAGGCCGGCCAGAAGTAGAGCCACTGCGCCGTCATCAGGCAGATGACCGCCCAGATGGCCACGACGATCGTGACCGTGGCGAAATAGCTGTCCCAGGTGTGCGAGAGCCAGCGCGCGGTGGCGTTGGGGAACCGCCCGTCCGGGCCTGGCACCAGGGCGTCGTTGCGCACGGGAATCATGAGTTGCGCGCCGGCGGTGGGTGGCTTGGTGTCCGGGAGGTCGTCGAGGAGCCCGTCGAGGTCGCCGAACGTTTTCGCCGCGTACGTCCGGCTCAGCCGTTCGTCGTATTCGGTGAGGTCGAGGCGGCCCAGTTCGAGGGCCGTGCGAAGTTGGTCGGCCACGTGCTGCCGCTCCGCGTCACCCGCCCGCATCTGACGCCGGTCCATACTCCTGAGGATGCCTCATGTCGGCCCGCTACCGTGCGGGGTCATGAATGTCTCCGGTAATTACGAAACAGACCGGAATCTACGGACCCGGCAGAGCATCTGGGCGTACGGTGCCGGCGCTCCGTTCTTCCGCCGGGTGCTGGATCTGGTCAGCGTTCCGGAGACGGCGCCCGTCGTGGACGTGGGCTGCGGAAACGGCAACTACCTGGCCGAGTTGCGCCGGCGGGGGCACCGGGGACCGCTGCTGGGCCTGGACCTGTCGCCCGGCATGGCGGCCACCGCCGCCGCCGCGTCGGGCGCGCCGACGGCCGTCGCGGACGCGCAGTTCCTTCCCGTGGGCACCGCCACCGCCGGGCTCACCCTCGCCCCGCACATGCTCTACCACGTCCCGGACATCCCGTTGGCGGTGGCGGAACTGCGGCGCATCACGGCACCCGGCGGCCTCGCGGTCATCACCGTCAACACACCGTGGCACACGCACGAGGTCGACGCGTTGCTCGCGAAGGTCACGACCGACCTCCTGGGCCACCCGGTCACCATGGCCTGGGATGGTCAGCGGTTCCGCAGCGACCGCGCCGGCGCGCTGCTGCCGACCGTGTTCGACGACGTCGCCAAGCACGATCTGGGCTGGGTCGCGCGGGTCACCTCGGCCGCCGCGATGCGGGGCTATGTCGAGAGCATCCCGGCCACCGGTCTGGCCGTGCCCGACGAGTGCCGCGCCGAGGTGCTGGCCGAGTTCGAGCGCCGGGTCGCGGCGCGGATCGAGGCGACGGGCAGCTTCCCGGTGACCAGCGGGGCGGTCGCCTACGTCTGCGGCTGAAGCGCGGCGCGCAGGAAGTCGCGTTCGGCGACCAGCAGGTGGGCGGCGACGTCACCGCCCACCATGTGGCTGCCGGTCGGGACCGGCAGCACGTTGTGCGGCCGGCCGGCGGCCAGCAGCGCCGCGGAGAGCTTCAGCGTGTGTGCCGCGTGCACGTTGTCGTCGCGCAGCCCGTGCACCAGCAACAGCGGGCGGCGCAGGTCGGGCGCGTAGCGCAGCAGCGAGTCGCGCTCGTAGATGTCGGCGTTGTCGTCGGGGTGCCCGAGGAACCGCTCCTGCCAGTGGGTGTCGTACAGCCATTGGTCGGTGACCGGCGCACCGGCGACGGCCGCGTGGAAGACGTCGGGCCGCTGCAACACCGCCCGGGCGGCCAGATAACCGCCGTAGGACCAGCCGCGCATGGCGACCCGGGCCAGGTCGAGGTCGGTGTGCCGCTCGGCGGCGGCCGCCAGACCCGCGATCTGGTCTTCCAGCGCCGCGGCGCCGAAGTCGAGATGCACCAGCCGCTCCCACCGCGGCCCGCGACCCGGCGTGCCGCGGCCGTCGACGACCACCACGGCGAAGCCCTGGTCGGCGAACCACTGCGAGGTGACGTAGGCCGACTGCGCGGCGAGCACCCGCTGTGCGGCCGGACCGCCGTAGGGGTCGAGCAGCACCGGCAGCGGGCCGTCGCCGGGGCGGTGGCCGGTCGGCAGCAGCACGGCGGTACGCAGCGCCCGCGCGCCGGCGTGGAAGAGGTCGACCCGCGGCGCGACCGGCGGGCGGTGGGCGTGGCTGAGGACGGCGGCCGGCGGCCCGTCGCCGACCCGTACTGTCGCGCGGGTTTCCGGATCGTCGAGCCCGCGACTCACCAGCACGCTGGTGCCGCCGGCCAGGTGTCCATCGTGGACTCCTTGGGTGGTCGACCGGGCCAGGCCGGCGGGCGACCAGGTCCAGACGTGCCGCTCGACCGGCTCGGTGGTGGCGCTGAACAACACGGTGTCGCCGTCGACGCCGAGCACCGCGGCCACCTGCAACCCGGCCGGGGTGACCGGCTCGCCGCCGACCAGCAGGTGCCGGGTCTCGTCGATGTCGGCGGTCCACACCAGGGCGCCGCCGGCAGTGCGGGCCGGGGTGCCCGGCACCAGCGAGACCCACGCCGCGTCGCGCTGCTCGTGTTCGACCTCGGAGGCGCCGGTGCCGGGGTCGACCCGGAGCACGCGTACGCAGGTCTGGGCCCGGTTCTGCACCGCGATGGTCAGGCCGGTGCCGTCCCAGGTGACGCCGGTGAGGTATTCGAAGCCGGCCCGGTCCCAGTCGACCGTGACCCGGCTGCCGTCCAGGCCGAGCACGACGAGTCCGACGTCGGCGTTGGCCGTGCCGGCCTCCGGATAGCGCCGCGCGGCCGGCCGCGCGGCGGGATCGGCGACGTCCGCCACCCACCAGACCCGCACCCCACTCTCGTCGACGCGGGCGGTCACCAACCGCTGCCCGTCGGGCGCCCACCACCAGCCGCGCAGGCGGTGCATCGACTCGCCCGCGACGTGCTCGGCCAGCCCGTAGGTGACCTCCGGCGCCTCGGGTGCGGCGAGTGTCCGCCGGCCGGTGCCGTCGACCCCGATGACGTGCAGGGCGCCGTCGCTGACATAGCCGACCAGCGCTCCGGTCGGGTCGGGGCGCGGGTCGACCACGCCGCCGCCGGTGGGGAGCGTGCGGACGGCGCCGGTCTCCGGCTCGACCACGACCAGTTCGCCGCCGAGGGCGAGCGCGACGACGGCCTGGTCGCCGTCTGTCGCATAACCGGCGACCCCGCCGCCGGCTTCGCGGGCCCGCTCGCGCCGCCGGATCTCGGCCGCCGGCAGGGCCCTCTCGTCGAGCCCCAGGTCGCGGGGGTCGAGCAGCAACCGCTCCTTGGAGCCGGCGACGTCGAGCGCCCAGAGGCAGGAGATCGGGTCGACACCGGACCGGCTGCGGGTGAACAGGACCTGCTGCCCGTCGCGGCGGACCTGGAAGCGGTTGGGTGCGCCGAGGGTGAACCCGCGGGTGCGGGCCCGGGCCGCCGGGTAGTCCGCGGCCGGGGCGGTCAGGACGGTGCCGAGGTCGAGGCCGTGGCCCGGGCGGTGAGCAGGTCGCCCAGCCGGGCCCGGCCGCCGTCGGCGGCGGTCAGCACCCAGGCGCCGTCGTCGAGCAGGGCGATCGAGTGCTCGACGTGTGCCGCGACCGAGTTGTCGCGGGTGATCACCGTCCAGCCGTCGTCGAGTTCGACCGTGCGCGGCGAGCCCATCGTGATCATCGGCTCGATGGCCAGGCAGAGCCCGGGCACGAGCTTGATGCCGCGGCCCGGGCGGCCGTGGTTGAGCACGTGCGGGTCCTGGTGCATCTCGGTGCCGATGCCGTGGCCGCCGTAGCCGTCGACGATGCCGTAGCGGCCGCCGGCACGGACCGCGGTCTCCACCGCGTGGCCGATGTCGGTCAGCCGGCCCCGGCCGGAGATCGTGCCACGGGCCGCCGTGGCGATGCCGGCCCACATGGCGTCTTCGGCCACCTCGGCCATCCGGAGCAGCTTGGGGTCGACGTCGCCGACGGGGACGGTGATGGCCGCGTCGCCGTGCCAGCCGTCGAGGACCGCGCCGCAGTCGATGGAGATCAGGTCGCCGGTCTCGAGGACCTGCCTCGGTGACGGGATGGCGTGCACGATCTGCTCGTTGACCGACGAGCAGATCGACCCGGGGTAGCCGTGGTAGCCCTTGAACGACGGGACGCCGCCGGCGTCGCGGATGATGCCCTCGCCGATCGCGTCGAGGTCGGCGGTGGTCACGCCCGGCGCCACGGCGGCGCGCATCGCGGCCAGGGCGTTGGCCACGACCAGGCCGGCCCGGCGCATCAGGTCGATCTGCTCAGGAGTCTTCAGCTGAACGTTCAGCTGGTGTCGGCGCATCAATCGAGACTACCCATGCGAAGAGTCCTCAGCCGTCGCGATGCTGTCGCATCGCCACCCCTTCCGGTCATCCGCCGTAGGAGCGGAGCGCGTCGATCGCCCGGACCGTGACATCTTCCACGGGTCCGGTCGCGTCGATGCCGACCAGCTTGCCCTGCGCGCCGTAGTAGTCGACCAGCGGCGCGGTCTTCTCGGAGTATTCGACCAGCCGCTTGGCGATCGTCTCGGCCTTGTCGTCGTCGCGCTGGAACAGCTCCGAACCGCAGCGGTCGCAGATGCCCTCGCGCGACGTCGCGTCGAACTCGACGTGCCAGATCTTGCCGCAGCCCCGGCAGGTCCGGCGGCCGGACAGCCGCCGGATCACCTCGTCGTCGTCGACCACGAGTTCCATCACCAGGTCGAGCGCGGTGCCCAGGTCGGCCAGCAGCTTGTCGAGCGCGGCCGCCTGCGGCGTGGTGCGCGGGAAGCCGTCGAGCAGGAAGCCCTCGCCGGCGTCGGGCTCCGCGAGCCGCTCGCGCACCATGTTGATGGTGACCTCGTCGGGCACCAGCTTGCCGGCGTCCATGTAACGCCGGGCCTCGACGCCCAGCGGGGTGCCCTGGGAAACGTTGGCGCGGAAGATGTCCCCGGTCGAGATCTTGGGCACGGCCAGGTGCGCGGCGATGAACTCGGCCTGCGTCCCCTTTCCCGCGCCCGGAGGACCCACGAGAACAATTCGCACTAGCGGAGGAACCCTTCGTAGTTCCGCTGCATGAGCTGGCTCTCGATCTGCTTAACCGTCTCCAGCCCGACGCCGACCATGATCAGCACTGCCGTGCCGCCGAACGGGAAGTTCATGTATTGCTGACGGTCGAGCCAGATGAAGAAGAAGCTCGGCAGGATCGAGATGATTCCCAGGTAGAGGGCGCCGGGAAGGGTGATCCGGCTCAGGATGAAGTCGAGGTATTCAGCGGTCGGCTTGCCCGGCCGGATGCCGGGCACGAACCCACCGTACTTCTTCATGTTGTCGGCAACCTCGGTCGGGTTGAACGTGATCGACACGTAGAAGTAGGTGAAGAAGATGATCAGCAGGAAGTAAAGGGTGATGTAGACCCAGCTGGTCGGCGTGACCAGGTTGTTCTGGATCCACGCCTGCCAGTTGTTGAGGTTGTTGCGGTCGTAGAACTGCAACAGCAGGGCCGGCAGGTAGAGCAGGGACGACGCGAAGATCACGGGGATGACGCCGGCCTGGTTGACCTTGAGCGGTATGTAGGTGGACGTGCCGCCGTACATCCGGCGCCCGATCATTCGCTTCGCGTATTGCACCGGAATCCGGCGCTGGGCCTGTTCGATGAAGACCACGAAGAAGATGATCAGCAGCACCAAGGCGATGACCAGGAAGAACTTCCACCAGCCCTGAGCGATCTTGATCTGCCATCCCTCGCTGGGGAGGCGGGCCATGATCGAGGTGAAGATCAGGACCGACATGCCGTTGCCGACGCCGCGGTCGGTGATCAGCTCGCCCAGCCACATGACCACGCCGGTGCCGGCGGTCATCGTGATGACCAGCGACACGAGGGTGATCCAGCTCGGCAGCCCGGTGCCGTCGGGCACGATCGGGAACTGGTCGCACATGTTGTTGAACAGCTGCCCGGAGCGGGCCAGCGCGACGAACGCCGAGGCCTGGAGGATGCCGAGGCCCAGAGTCAGGTAGCGGGTGTATTGCGTGATCTTCGCCTGACCGGCTTGACCCTCCTTGCGGAGCTGCTCCAGCCGTGGGATCACGACGGTCAGCAGCTGCAGGATGATCGACGCTGTGATGTAGGGCATGATGCCCAGCGCGAAGACCGACAGCGACAGCAGCGCGCCACCGGAGAACAGGTTGAGCAGGTTGAAAACGCCACCCGCGTTGTTGGTCTGCATCAGGTCCATGCACTTCTGCACGTTTCCGTAGGAAACGCCCGGGCTGGGCAAGGTGGCGCCCAACCGGTAGACCGCGATGATCAGGACCGTGAACAACAGTTTCTTGCGCAGGTCAGGCGTGCGGAACGCACTGAGAAATGCGGAGAGCAACGTCTTCCTCCTGCGCGGGCGGGCCGTCGGGGTCGTGGCGGCTCGAGGTGGCTGTCGGTAGTGGCCCGACACCCTGTCGGGAACGGACTCTAACTTATCTGGCTATGAACAGAACCGGCTGGCCCGGACCCATCCATCTGGAACGATATCCGCTCCAGATCAACGCTGGAAGGGCGCGGCCCCCTACGGCCTGCTGACCGTTGGAACCGCGCCCCTGCCAGCGCTACAGCTCGGTGGTGGCGCCACCAGCGGCGGCGATCTTCTCCTTCGCGGTCGCACTGAACGCGTGCGCCGCGATGCGGAGAGATACGCCACCCAGATCGCCGCTGCCCAGAACCTTGACCGGCTGGCCCTTGCGGACCGCGCCCGCGTCGACGAGTTCGGCCGGGCCGACCTCGCCGCCGTTGGGGAACAGTTCGGCCAGCTTGTCCAGGTTGACGACCTGGAACACGACCTTGTTCTGGTTGCGGAAACCCTTCATCTTCGGCAGCCGCATGTGGATGGGCATCTGCCCACCCTCGAACGACGCCGGGACGTTCTTGCGGGCCTTGGAGCCCTTCGTGCCGCGACCGGCGGTCTTGCCCTTGGAGCCTTCACCGCGACCCACCCGGGTCTTGTCGGTCTTGGCGCCCGGGGCCGGACGCAGGTGGTGGACCTTGATCGTCATTATTCGACCTCCTCGACCTTCACGAGGTGGTTGACGGTGAAGATCATGCCCCGAATCTCGGGGCGGTCCTCCTTGACCACCACGTCGTTGATCCGCTTCAGGCCGAGCGACCGCAGGGACTCCCGCTGGTTGTGCTTCGACCCGATGTGGGACCGGACCTGAGTGACCTTGAGCCGTGCCATCAGACGTTCACCCCAGCCCGGTTCGCCAGCATGGCGGCCGGCGCGACGTCTTCCACCGGCAGGCCACGGCGGGCGGCGACCGCCTCCGGCGACTCGAGGGCCTTGAGGGCCGCCACGGTCGCGTGGACGATGTTGATCGGGTTCGACGAGCCGAGGCTCTTGGAGAGCACGTCGTGGATGCCCGCGCACTCCAGCACGGCGCGGACCGGCCCGCCGGCGATGACACCCGTACCGGCCGAGGCCGGCTTGAGCAGCACCACGCCAGCGGCGTCTTCGCCCTGCACCGGGTGCGGGATCGACTGCGCGATCCGGGGCACCTTGAAGAAGTGCTTCTTGGCCTCCTCGACACCCTTGGCGATCGCCGCGGGCACCTCCTTGGCCTTGCCGTACCCGACGCCGACCGTGCCGTCGCCGTCGCCGACGATCACCAGGGCGGTGAAGCTGAACCGCCGACCACCCTTGACGACCTTGGCGACACGGTTGATCGCGACGACCCGCTCGAGGTGCGGAGTCTTCTCGACGGGCGCGTTTCCGCGGCCGCCCTCGCGGCGGTTGTCGCGGCGACCACCCTCGTTGCCACCGGACCCGCCGCCACGGCGCTGTTGACCTGGCATCAGCAGCCTTCCTTTCTCAGATGTGACGGGGTCAGAACTCGAGCCCGGCTTCGCGCGCGGCGTCAGCCAACGCGGCGATGCGACCCGCATATTTGCTGCCACCGCGGTCGAAGACGACCTTCGACACGCCAGCGGCCTTGGCCCGCTCGGCGAGGAGCGCGCCGACCTTGCCGGCCATCGCGCTCTTGTCGCCGTCGGTGCCTCGGATCGAGGCGTCCATGGTCGAAGCCGACGCCAGGGTGTGACCCTTGGCATCGTCGACGATCTGGGCGTTGATGTGCCGCAGCGACCGGCTGACGACCAGGCGCGGACGCTCGGCCGTACCCACCAGGTTCTTGCGGACCCGGAAGTGCCGACGCGCCCGGCCGACGGCCCGCTTCGCGGCGACGCCGCGACGGCGCTTGAGTAGCGTGGCGGTCACTTCTTACCTGCCTTTCCGGCCTTGCGGCGGATGACCTCGCCCTGGTAGCGGACGCCCTTGCCCTTGTAGGGCTCCGGCGGACGGATCTTCCGGATGTTGGCGGCCACCTCACCGACCTGCTGCTTGTCGATGCCGGCGATGTGGAACAGCGTCGGGCGCTCCACCGTGAAGGTGATGCCGTCCGGCGCCGGAACCACGACCGGGTGCGAGAAGCCGAGCGCGAACTCGAGGTCCTTGCCCTTGGCGGTCACCCGGTAGCCGGTGCCGGCGATCTCGAGCGTCTTGCGGTAACCGTCGGTCACCCCGACGACCATGTTCGCCACCAGCGTACGCGAGAGGCCGTGCAGCTCCTTGGCCTTGCGCTCGTCGTTGGGGCGCTTGACCACGAGCTCGTTCTCGGCGCGCTCGATGGTGATCGGCTCGGCCAGCGTGTGGCTGAGCTGACCCTTCGGGCCCTTCACCTGAACGGTCTGGCCGTTGATCGTGATGTCGACGCCCGTCGGCACCGGGATCGTCTTACGTCCAATTCGCGACATTTCTACAAACTCCCCGGTTACCAGACGAAGGCGAGGACTTCCCCGCCCACGCTCCGCTTGCGGGCCTGCCGGTCGGTCAGCAGCCCCTGGGACGTTGAAATGATCGCCACGCCCAAACCGCCGAGCACCCGCGGGAGCCCGTCCGACTTGGCGTAAACCCGCAGACCGGGCTTGGAGACGCGCTTGATCCCGGCCAGGCTCCGCTCGCGGTTCTGGCCGTATTTGAGCTCGACGACCAGTCGCTTGCCGACGACGCCCTCGGCGGGCTCCTCGACCGACCAGGTGGCGATGTAGCCCTCGCTCTTGAGGACCTCGGCGATGTTCGCCTTGATCTTCGAGTAGGGCATCGTCACCCGGTCGTGGTAGGCCTGGTTGGCGTTGCGCAGACGGGTGAGCATGTCTGCGATCGGGTCGGTCATCGTCATGAGTTCTCGTCAACCTTTCTCGCCGTGGTTCCCCGCCCGGGGCCTGCGGCGAAGCGGTATTTCGGGTGGTGGGTTACCACGAGGCCTTCGACACACCGGGGAGCTCACCGCGGTGAGCCATCTCCCGGATGCAGACCCGGCACAGACCGAACTTGCGGTAGACCGCCTTGGGACGCCCGCAGCGCTGGCAACGGGTGTATGCGCGAACCGCGAACTTCGGCTTCGCGGCAGCCTTGAGGATCAGCGCCTTCTTAGCCATGTGCTCAGTTCTCCTTGAACGGGAAGCCCAGGAGCTTGAGCAGCGCCCGGCCCTCGTCGTCAGTCGTCGCGGTCGTGACCACCGTGATGTCCATGCCCCGCACGCGGTCGATCCGGTCCTGGTCGATCTCGTGGAACACCGACTGCTCGGTCAGCCCGAACGTGTAGTTGCCGTTGCCGTCGAGCTTGCGGGCGTCGAGGCCGCGGAAGTCGCGGATACGCGGGAGGGCGATCGACAGCAGCCGGTCGAGGAACTCCCACATCCGGTCGCCGCGCAGCGTCACCTTCGCGCCGATCGGCATGCCCTCGCGCAGCTTGAACTGCGCGATGGACTTGGTCGCCCGGCGGACCTGCGGCTTCTGGCCGGTGATGGTGGCCAGGTCGCGCACCGCACCGTCGATCAGCTTCGCGTCCCGGGCCGCCTCGCCGACGCCCATGTTGACGACGATCTTGACGAGGCCCGGCGTCTGCATCGGGTTGCCGTAGTTGAACTGCTCGCGCAGCTGCCCAACAACCTCGTCGCGGTAGCGCTGCTTCAGGCGCGGCAGCGTGGTGGCTGTCGTGGTCATCAGAGTTCCTTACCGGTGCTGCGTGCGATGCGCACCTTGATGCCGTCGTCGCCGACGCGGTAGCCGACGCGGGTCGGCTTGCCGTCGGAGTCCACGACCATCACGTTCGAGACGTGAATCGGTGCCTCCTGCGTGACGATGCCGCCCGTCTTGGCGCCGCGCTGGGTCGTGCGGATGCGTTCGTGCTTCTTGACCCGGTTGACGCCCTCGACAATGACCTTGTCCTGGCGCGGCAGGGCCGAGATGACCTTGCCCTTGGCGCCCTTGTCCTTGCCGGCGATGACGACGACCGTGTCGCCCTTCTTCACCTTCATGGCTAGAGCACCTCCGGTGCCAAAGAAATGATCTTCATGAACCGCTTGTCACGCAGTTCCCGGCCGACCGGGCCGAAGATACGGGTGCCGCGGGGGTCGCCGCCATCCTTGATGATGACGGCGGCGTTCTCGTCGAAGCGGATGTAAGAACCGTCCGGGCGCCGCTTCTCCTTCGCGGTGCGAACGATGACCGCCTTGACGACGTCACCCTTCTTCACACCGGCGCCGGGGATGGCGTCCTTGACGGTGGCGACAATCACGTCGCCGATGCCCGCGTAGCGCCGACCCGAGCCACCGAGGACCCGGATGCACAGGATCTCCCGCGCACCCGTGTTGTCGGCGACACGCAGTCGCGACTCTTGCTGAATCACGTCTATCTCCTCTGTCTGCCAGTCCTCCGGCGCTGCCGGAGCTTGGAAGAACCGGTCGGCTTACTTACTTCGCGCGCTCGAGGATCTCCACGACGCGCCAGCGCTTGGTGGCGGACAGCGGACGGGTCTCCATGATCAGGACCCGGTCGCCGATGCCACACGAGTTCTGCTCGTCGTGGACCTTGAGCTTGCTCGTCCGCCGCAGAACCTTGCCGTAGAGCGGGTGCTTGACCCGGTCTTCGACCTCCACCACGACGGTCTTGTCCATCTTGTCGCTCACCACGAGGCCCTCACGGGTCTTGCGGCGGGCCCGCTCGGGAGCGGCGGTGGTGTTCTCAGTCATCACGCAGTCACCTCAGTTGGCGCGGCCGAGAGCCCCAGCTCACGCTCACGCATGATCGTGTAGATCCGGGCGATCTCCTTACGGATGACCTGCAGCCGACGGTTGTTGTCGAGCTGGCCCGTCGCGGACTGCACGCGGAGGTTGAACAGCTCCGCCTTGGCCTCGCGCAGCAGCGAGATCAGCTCCTCTTCGGGGAGCTCTCGCAGCTCGGAGGCCTTGGTGCCCGCTGCCATCAGGATTCACCCACTTCGCGTGTCACGATGCGGCACTTCATCGGAAGCTTGTGGATCGCACGACGCATCGCCTCTCGCGCAATCTGCTCGTTGGGGAACGACATCTCGAACAGGACGCGGCCCGGCTTGACGTTGGCCACCCACCACTCGGGCGAGCCCTTGCCGGAACCCATCCGGGTTTCGGCGGGCTTCTTGGTCAGGGCCTGGTCCGGGAAGACCGTGATCCAGACCTTGCCACCACGCTTGATGTGGCGGGTCATCGCGATACGGGCGGCCTCGATCTGCCGGTTGGTCAGGTAGGCCGACTCGATCGCCTGGATACCGAACTCGCCGAAGACCACCCGGTTGCCGCCCTTGGACGCGCCATGGCGGTCCGGGTGGTGCGGCTTGCGGAAGCCCTTCGGGGGCTTACGTGGCATGAGCATCGGGATCAGCCCTCCTGCGCTGAGCTGTCTTGGCCGGCGGCGGGCGCCGGCGGTGCTGCCTGCTCGGCGGCGGGCGCCGAAGGAGCAGCGGTCTCGGTCGGGGTCTCGGCGGGCGCGGCCGGCGGCGGACCGCCGGCGAGCTCGGCCTGGGCCGCGCGGCCCGCCTCGGTGCCGCCCGCGGTCGTGCCGGACGAACCGGAACGGCCACGACGCGGACGCTCGGGACGGTCGCCCCGCTCGCGACGCGGACGCGGCGCGCCGGCGTCGGCCGGAGCCTCGCGACCCGGAACGGCGTCGCCCTTGTAGATCCAGACCTTCACGCCGATGCGGCCGAACGTCGTGCGGGCCTCGAAGAAGCCGTACTCGATGTTGGCGCGCAGCGTGTGCAGCGGGACGCGACCCTCGCGGTAGAACTCGGTGCGGCTCATCTCGGCGCCGCCCAGGCGGCCGGAGACCTGCACCCGGATGCCCTTGACGATCGGGTTCTTCATCGCCGACTGCATGGCCTTGCGCATCGCCCGGCGGAAGCTGACCCGGCTCGACAGCTGCTCGGCCACGCCCTGCGCGACGAGCTGTGCGTCGGACTCGGGGTTCTTCACCTCGAGGATGTTGAGCTGGACCTGCTTGCCGGTGAGCTTCTCGAGCTCGCCGCGGATCCGGTCGGCCTCCGCACCCTTGCGGCCGATGACGATGCCCGGCCGGGCGGTGTGGATGTCGACCCGGACCCGGTCGCGGGTGCGCTCGATGTCGACCTTGGAGATGCCGGCACGCTCGAGGCCCTTGGACATCATCCGGCGGATCTTGACGTCCTCGCCGATGTAGTCCTTGTAGAGCTTGTCCGCGAACCAGCGGGACTTCCAGTCGGTCGAGATGCCGAGCCGGAACCCGTGCGGGTGAACCTTCTGACCCATTACTCGGTCCCTTCCTCAGCGGTCTCGTCCGCCTTGGTCTCCGTCGCCTTTGCTTCGGTCGCCTTGGTCGCCTTCTTGGCGGCCTTCTTGGCAGGCGCCTTCTTCGCGGGCGCCGATTCGGCGGTCGCCTCGGTGGCCGGAGCCTCCGTCGCCTCGGTCGCCGGCGCGGCCTTCTTGGCCGGCGCCGCCGCCTTGCGCGTCGAACGCTGGGCCGGAGCCACCGCCTCGACCGCCACGGTGATGTGGCAGGTCCGCTTGCGGATCCGGTAGGCCCGACCCTGTGCGCGCGGCCGGAACCGCTTCATGGTCGGACCCTCGTCGACGAACGCCTCGCTGACGAGCAACGCGTCGGGGTCCAGCCGCTCGTTGTTCTCCGCGTTGGCGATCGCGCTGGCGAGCACCTTGTAGACCTGCTCGCTCGCCGACTGCGGCGCGAACTGGAGCACCGTGAGCGCCTCCTTCGCGGGCAGACCGCGGACGAGGTTGACCACCCGGCGCGCCTTGTTCGGCGAGATGCGCACGTGGCGCGCAACCGCCCGTGCGCCCGGAAGCGCCGGAGCGTCGCCCTTGACTGGCATCGCTGTAACCCCTCTGATCCTCTATCTGCACCGCGTCAGCGGCGGCGGCTCTTCCGGTCGTCCTTCTCGTGACCCTTGAACGTGCGGGTCAACGCGAACTCGCCGAGCTTGTGCCCGACCATGGCCTCGGTGACGAACACCGGGACGTGCTTGCGACCGTCGTGGACCGCGATCGTGTGCCCGAGCATCTCCGGGATGATCGTGGAACGGCGCGACCACGTCTTGATGACGTTCTTCGAACCCTTGTCGTTCTGCGTCTCCACCTTCTTGATCAGGTGGTCGTCGACGAACGGGCCCTTCTTCAGGCTGCGTGGCATCTCGGGTTATCCCCGCTTCCGGTTGGCGTAACGACGGCGGACGATCAGCCGGTCGCTCGGCTGGCCCTTGCGGCGGGTGCGGCCCTCAGGCTTACCCTGCGGGTTGACCGGGTGGCGACCGCCGGACGTCTTGCCCTCACCACCACCGTGCGGGTGGTCGATCGGGTTCATGGCGACACCACGGACGGAGGGGCGCTTGCCCTTCCAGCGCATCCGGCCGGCCTTGCCCCAGTTGATGTTGGACTGATCGGCGTTGCCGATCTCGCCAACGGTCGCGCGGCACCGCACGTCGACCCGCCGGATCTCGCCCGAGGGCATCCGGAGCGTCGCGTACTGGCCCTCGCGGCCGAGCAGCTGGATGCCGACACCGGCCGAGCGGGCCAGCTTGGCACCGCCGCCCGGGCGCAGCTCCACGCCGTGCACCTGGGTGCCGACGGGGATGTTGCGCAGCGGCAGGTTGTTGCCGGGCTTGATGTCGGCGCCCGGACCGGACTCGACCGCGTCGCCCTGCTTCAGGTCCTTCGGCGCGATGATGTAGCGCTTCTCGCCGTCGGCGTAGTGCAGCAGCGCGATGCGCGCGGTGCGGTTCGGGTCGTATTCGATGTGCGCGACCTTGGCCGGCACGCCGTCCTTGTCGACCCGCTTGAAGTCGATGATGCGGTACTGCCGCTTGTGGCCGCCGCCCTGGTGCCGGGTGGTGATCCGGCCGTGGGCGTTGCGCCCGCCCTTCTTCGGCAGCGGAGCCAGCAGCGACTTCTCCGGCGTCGACCGGGTGATCTCAGCGAAGTCGGCGACGCTGGAGCCACGCCGGCCCGGCGTTGTCGGCTTGTACTTACGGATAGCCATTGTTGTCTACACCCCTCAGCTGACCGGGCCGCCGAAGGCCTCGATGCGGTCGCCCTCAGCCAGCTTCACCATCGCGCGCTTGGTGTCCTTGCGCTTGCCCCACCCCGTGCGGGTGCGCTTGCGCTTGCCCTCACGGTTGAGCGTGTTGACGGTCAGGACGCGGACGTTGAAGATCTGCTGAATCGCGATCTTGATCTGCGTCTTGTTCGCATCCGGTGCCACGAGGAACGTGTACCAGTTGCGGTTCAGCTCGCTGTAGCTCTTCTCCGAGACGATCGGCGCGACGATGATGTCGCGCGGATCCGCGATGGTCGGCATCAGTTCTCCTCTTGCGCGGCTTCGGCCGGCACACCGAGGAACTCGTCCAAGGCGTCCTTGGTGAAGACCACGTCGTCGGCGACCAGCACGTCGTAGGTGTTCAGCTGGCCGGCCTCGATCAGGTGCACCCGCTCCTCGTTGCGCAGCGACAGCCAGTTGACCTCGTCGGCCGCGGTCAGCACCACGAGCACCCGCTTGGCCTGCGTCACCTTGGTGAGCGTGCCGAGCGCGGCCTTCGTGGAGGGCGTCTCGCCGGAGACGAACGCCTCGACCACGTGGACGTGACCGCCGCGGGCCCGGTCCGAGAGGGCGCCGCGAAGGGCGGCGGCCTTCATCTTCTTGGGCGTCCGCTGGCTGTAGTCGCGCGGGACCGGGCCGTGGACAACGCCACCGCCGGTGAACTGCGGCGCCCGCAGTGAGCCCTGCCGGGCGCGGCCGGTGCCCTTCTGCTTGTAGGGCTTCTTGCCGCCGCCCCGGACTTCGCCGCGGGTCTTGGCCTTGTGCGTGCCCTGGCGCGCGGCGGCCAGCTGGGCCACCACGACCTGGTGCATCAGCGGGATGTTGGCCTGCGCGTCGAAGATGTCAGCAGGCAGCTCGACGGAGCCGCTCTTGCCACCGTCGACGGTGATCACGTCGACTGCGGTCATCGCGCACCACCCTTCGTGACCAGCACCTTGGCCGCGGAGCGAACCAGGATGAGCGCGCCCTTGGGGCCGGGAATGGCGCCCTTGACGAGCAGCAGGTTGTTTTCGGTGTCGACCGCCTGGACCGTCAGGTTCTGCACGGTGTAGCGACGACCGCCCATGCGACCGGCCATCCGCACGCCCTTGAAGACGCGACCGGGGGTCGCGCAGGCGCCGATGGAACCGGGCGAGCGGTGCTTGCGCTCGACACCGTGGCTGGACTTGAGGCCGTGGAAGCCGTGCCGCTTCATGACGCCGGCGAAGCCCTTGCCCTTGGTGCGGCCGGTCACGTCGATCGACGCGCCGGGCGCGAACGCCTCGACGGTGACCTCCTGACCCAGCTCGTAGTCGCCGGCGTCGGTCGTACGCAGCTCGACGATGTGCCGTCGCGGTGCGACGCCCGCCTTCGCGTAGTGGCCGGACTTCGGCTTGTTGACCTTGCGCGGGTCGATCGCGCCAAAGGCCAGCTGGACGGCCGGGTAGCCGTCGTTGTCACCGGTGCGGACCTGGGTCACGACGCAGGGGCCGGCCTGGACCACGGTGACCGGGACGACTCGGTTGTTGTCCCAGACCTGGGTCATGCCGAGCTTGGCGCCCAGGATGCCCTTCACTTGCCTGTCCATGAGTTCGCAGTCCCTACAGCTTGATCTCGATGTCGACACCGGCCGGCAGGTCGAGGCGCATCAGCGAGTCGACCGTCTTCGGCGTCGGGTCGATGATGTCGATCAGCCGCTTGTGCGTGCGCATCTCGAAGTGCTCGCGCGAGTCCTTGTATTTGTGCGGCGAGCGGATGACGCAGAAACGGTTGATCTCCGTGGGCAGCGGCACCGGGCCCGCGACCTGCGCCCCGGTGCGGGTCACCGTCTCGACGATCTTGCGCGCCGACGAGTCGACGACCTCGTGGTCGTAGGCCTTGAGCCGGATGCGGATCTTCTGTCCCGCCATGGTGGCTTCTGTTCCTTCTCTCGATGCCGCTCTTGCCGTGGGTTGACCCCACTTCTCCGACCCCCGCGGTCGGGCGTGTCGCGCCCTGTGGCCAGGCTCCGCCGCGAAGCGGCGGTGTCTCTCGGGGGTCGGGCACCTCGGTAAGAGGTGCCACGCGCGAGGGTGGCTGCTGGGCCATTTGTCGCCCCTCCCGGCGCCAAATGACGCAGGGAGCGGACCAACCCAGGGGCCAACAGCCACCCGTCGCGTACGCAACCTGACTAGTATGCCGTATTGAATCCGGCAGACCTAATCGGGGTTACCTGTTTACTTGATGATCTTCGTGACGCGACCGGCGCCGACCGTGCGGCCACCCTCACGGATCGCGAACTTGAGGTTCTCGTCCATGGCGATGGGCTGGATCAGCTTGACGGTCATCGTCGTGTTGTCGCCCGGCATGACCATCTCGGTGCCCTCAGGCAGCGTGACGACGCCGGTGACGTCCGTGGTCCGGAAGTAGAACTGCGGACGGTAGTTCTGGAAGAACGGGGTGTGCCGGCCGCCCTCCTCCTTGGAGAGGATGTAGACGGTCGCCTCGAACTCCGTGTGCGGGGTCGAGGTGCCTGGCTTGACGACCACCATGCCGCGCTCGACGTCTTCGCGCTTGATGCCGCGCAGCAGCAGACCGACGTTCTCACCCGCACGGGCCTCGTCGAGCAGCTTGCGGAACATCTCGATGCCGGTGCAGACCGTCTTCATCGACTTCTCCTTGATGCCGACGATCTCCACCTCCTCGTTGGGCTTGAGGACGCCGCGCTCGGCGCGACCGGTCACCACGGTGCCACGACCGGTGATCGTGAAGACGTCCTCGATGGGCATGAGGAACGGCTTCTCGGTCTCCCGCTCGGGCTGCGGGATCGCGGTGTCGACCGCGTTCATCAGCTCCATGAGCTTGTCGGTCCACTCGGGGTCACCCTCGAGGGCCTTGAGCGCCGAGACGCGTACGACCGGCAGGTCGTCGCCCGGGTACTCCTGCGCCGACAGCAGCTCGCGGACCTCGAGCTCGACGAGCTCGAGCAGCTCCTCGTCGTCGACCATGTCGCTCTTGTTGAGCGCCACGACGATGTAGGGAACGCCGACCTGGCGAGCCAGCAGCACGTGCTCGCGGGTCTGCGGCATCGGGCCGTCGGTCGCCGCGACCACCAGGATCGCGCCGTCCATCTGCGCGGCACCGGTGATCATGTTCTTGATGTAGTCGGCGTGACCGGGGCAGTCGACGTGTGCGTAGTGCCGCGCCTCGGTCTGGTACTCGACGTGCGCGATCGAGATCGTGATGCCGCGGGCCTTCTCCTCCGGCGCCTTGTCGATCTCGTCGAACGGCGTGTAGGGGTTCACGTCCGGGTACTTGTCGTGCAGGACCTTGGTGATGGCCGCGGTCAGCGTCGTCTTCCCGTGGTCGATATGACCAATGGTGCCGATGTTGACGTGCGGCTTAGTCCGCTCGAACTTCGCCTTCGCCACTGGTGTCCTCCTCAAGGACTTCTTGTTCCGTACGCCCTCGGCACCCTATGGCACCGACGACACTGTCCACTTGGTGGGTGCTGGGACGATGAAGCCCCAGCACCCTCACACAGCTATTCGCCAGTTGCCTTGGCGATGATCTCCTTCGCGACGTTCGCGGGAACCTCGGCGTAGGAGTCGAACTGCATGCTGTAGCTAGCCCGGCCCTGGGTCTTCGACCGCAGGTCACCGACGTAGCCGAACATCTCCGACAGCGGCACCAGGGCCCGGACGACGCGAGCGCCGCTGCGCTCCTCCATCGCCTGGATGATGCCGCGCCGCGAGTTGAGGTCGCCGATCACGTCGCCCATGTTTTCCTCGGGCGTCGTGACCTCGACCGACATCATCGGCTCGAGCAGTGCCGGGTCGGCCTTGCGGGCCGCCTCCTTCAGCACCATCGAACCGGCGATCTTGAACGCCATTTCCGACGAGTCGACCTCGTGGTACTGACCGTCGAGCAGGGTCAGCTTGAGGCCCACCAACGGGTAGCCGGCGAGGATGCCGTATTGCATGGCGTCCTGCGCGCCCGCGTCCACGGAAGGGATGAACTCCTTCGGGATGCGGCCGCCGCTGACGGCGTTGGCGAACTCGTAGGTCGGTGCGTCGTTGTCGAGCGGCAACGGCTCGAGGCTGACGATGACCCGCGCGTACTGGCCGGAGCCACCCGTCTGCTTCTTGTGGGTGTATTCGACCTTGTCCACCTTGCGGCGGATCGTCTCGCGGTAGGCCACCTGCGGCTTGCCGACGTTGGCCTCGACGTTGAACTCACGCCGCATCCGGTCGACCAGGATGTCGAGGTGGAGCTCGCCCATCCCGGAGATGACCGTCTGGCCGGTCTCCTCGTCGTTGCGGACCCGGAAGGTCGGGTCTTCCTCGGCGAGGCGCTGGATCGCGGTGCCCAGCTTCTCCTGGTCGGACTTGGTCTTCGGCTCGATCGCCACCGAGATGACCGGCTCCGGGAACGTCATCGACTCGAGGATGACCGGGTTGGCCGGGTCACACAGCGTGTCACCGGTGGTGGTCTGCTTGAGGCCCTGCACGGCGATGATGTCACCAGCTTGAGCGGTGCCCCGCTCCTCACGCTTGTTGGCGTGCATCTGGTAGATCTTGCCGATGCGCTCCTTGCGGTCCTTGGTCGAGTTTATGACCGGAGAACCCGAGTCGATCGTGCCGGAGTAGACCCGGACGTAGGTGAGCTTGCCCAGGTGCTTGTCCGTCTGGATCTTGAACGCGAGACCCGAGAAGGGCTCCGAGTTCGACGGCTTGCGCAGCAGCGGGGTCTCACCGTCGGTGGCCACACCCTCGATCGCCGGAACGTCCAGCGGCGAGGGCAGGAAGTCGACGACCGCGTCCAGCATCGGCTGGACGCCCTTGTTCTTGAAGGCCGACCCGGTCAGGACCGGGTTGGCCTTGCCGGCGATCGTGGCGCGGCGGATGCCGGCCTTGAGATCCTCGACGGTGAGTTCCTCACCCTCAAGGTATTTCTCGGTGATCACGTCGTCGACGTCGGCGAGGGTCTCGATGAGCTTCTCGCGCCACTCGGCGGCCTGGTCGGCGAGGTCGGCCGGGATCTCCTCGACCGCGTAGTCCTCACCCTTCTGGGTCTCGCCGCGCCAGGTCAGCGCGCGCATCCCGATCAGGTCGACGACGCCGATGAAGTCAGCCTCGTTGCCGATCGGGATCTGCAGCACCAGCGGGGTCGCGTGGAGCCGGTCGATCATCATCTGCACGCAGCGGAAGAAGTCGGCACCGGTCCGGTCGAGCTTGTTGACGAAGCACATCCGCGGGACGTTGTATTTGTCGGCCTGGCGCCAGACGTTCTCGGTCTGCGGCTCCACGCCGGCGACACCGTCGTAGACCGCCACCGCGCCGTCCAGAACACGCAGCGACCGCTCGACCTCGACCGTGAAGTCGACGTGGCCGGGCGTGTCGATGATCTGGATCGTGTGATCCTTCCACTCGCACTTGGTCGCGGCGGAAGTGATCGTGATGCCCCGCTCCTGCTCCTGCTCCATCCAGTCCATGACGGCAGCGCCTTCGTGGACTTCACCGATCTTGTAGGTGATGCCGGTGTAGAACAGGATCCGCTCGGTGGTCGTGGTCTTACCAGCGTCGATGTGCGCCATGATGCCGATGTTGCGTACCTTGGCGAGCGCGTCTGCGGCGGCCACTTCAATCCCTCTTCGTCGTCGTTCGGCCGGTGGTTACCACCGGTAGTGGGCGAAGGCCTTGTTGGACTCCGCCATCTTGTGCGTGTCCTCGCGCCGCTTCACCGCGGCACCGAGGCCGTTGCTGGCGTCGAGCAGCTCGTTCATCAGCCGCTCGATCATGGTCTTTTCCCGGCGGGCCTTCGAGTACTGCACCAGCCAGCGCAGACCGAGGGTGGTCTGGCGGGGTGCGCGCACCTCGATCGGCACCTGGTAGGTGGCGCCACCGACGCGGCGGCTCTTCACCTCGATGGCCGGCTTCACGTTGTCCATCGCGCGCTTGAGGATGACGACGGGATCGGTCCCGCCGCTCTTCTCGCGAGCGCCTTCGAGCGCGCCGTACACGATGCGCTCGGCGAGCTGACGCTTGCCGCGCATCAGGATCTTGTTGACCAGCTGGGTCACCAGCGGGGAGTTGTAAACCGGGTCCGCGACCAGCGGACGGCGCGGAGCGGGGCCCTTACGCGGCATGTCAGCTCTTCTCCTTCTTGGCGCCGTAACGGCTGCGGGCCTGCTTGCGGTTGCGGACACCCTGGGTGTCGAGCGAGCCACGCACGATCTTGTAACGAACGCCGGGAAGGTCCTTCACGCGGCCGCCACGCACGAGCACGATCGAGTGCTCCTGCAGGTTGTGGCCGACGCCGGGAATGTAGGCGGTCACCTCGATCTGGCTGCTCAGCTTGACGCGGGCGACCTTGCGCAGCGCCGAGTTGGGCTTCTTCGGGGTGGTGGTGTAAACGCGCGTGCACACACCCCGCCGCTGAGGGCTGCCCTTGAGCGCGGGTGTCTTGGTTTTGGTGGTCTTCGCCTGCCGGCCCTTGCGGACCAGCTGCTGAATGGTGGGCACCGGGTTTTCCGCTCCCTTCGACCGCTTCCAAGCGGCCGCGCCGTCGCCTTAACCGCCCGGCTGGGCGGTTCTCTTACACTCCCCCGGGCCAGGTGCTCCCGGTACCCGCGGTCGGGCGTGTCGGCCTCTCCACGGTCCCCGTGCGCGCTAACGCGAGCCCGGGTTTTCTGCCATTGTCGTGCTCACGCACTCGGCGGCTTGTCGCTGCCTGGCCAGAACGGTGCGCGCACGCACGGATTGCCCGGGCGAGCCCGGGCACGAAAGGAAAGAGTACCGATCGTCAGCGCGCAGGTCAAAACCCCTGACGACGCCCGCGATCAGTCCCTACCTTCGTCAATTGTAGCGACTACCCCAGGGAACTGCCGAACCAGGCGCCGTGCCCGGTTACGCGGCCACCTGCAGGGCGACCGCGGCGCCGAAGGAGACCACGGCGATGACCAAGGCCGCGATCCCACAGATCAGCCCGGCCGAGGCCAGCCCCTGACCCTGGAACCGCATCGAGGAGGCCGGGCCGACCGCCCGGATCTGCCGCCGGGCCAGCACGCCGAGGGCCACACCCGCGGCTCCCGCGGCCACCGCCAGCACCGTGAACGCACCCGCGGCCCAGGCGCCCCAACCGTCGTCGGAGCCGACCAGCCCGAAGCAGAGCACCACGAACGCCACGCCGATCGCGGCGATGCCCGCGACCAGGGCCCCGATGGCCAGCCCGGAGGTCGCCGGCGGCACCTCGAGATGCACGACGCCGAAGACGGTGCCGGGCACCGAATCGACCCGCCGGGTGCGTTGCTGCGCGTCCGTCGGGGGCGGCGGGACCGAGACTGGTCGCGGTTGATTCACCGGGTACGACGGTCCGCCCTGCTGCGTCACGCAACGAGCATGCCATGCCGACGGATCAGTCGACCCCGGGCGCGTAATCCTGGACGCCGCCGGTCCAGTCGAGAATGCCGATCACGATCGCGATGACGACGGTGACCAGGCAGAGCATGATGCCGATCCAGGCCAGCCGCTCGCCGCGGCGGATCCAGTCGCGGCCGGTCAGGTAGCCCCCGGAAGCGTAGGCCTCCCGCCGGGCCTGCCGGGCCAGCAGCAGCGCGATCGTCGCGGGCACGATCCCACCGACGAACAGCCCGGCCACGGCGCCGGCCAGGCCGAGCCCGAAGACCGCCGGGGCCTTGGTCGACCGGACCGGATCCGGATCGAGCGGATGCCGCGTCTCCTGCGTCGGTTGCACGAACCCGACCCTATCCGCACCGGACGCCCACCAGCATCATGATCGGGTGACCGACTGGTTCCCCGTGTCGAAGGGCAGGTCCGGCGCCCTGGTCTGGCGCGGCGACGGCGTGTATCGAAAGGACGGTCCGCCGGCGGACATCGCGGCCGAGGCCGCCCGCCTCACCTGGCTGGCCGGCCAGGGCTTCCCCTGCCCCGCGGTCGCCGACCA
Source organism: Asanoa sp. NPDC049573 (assembly GCF_040676615.1). Taxonomy (NCBI): domain Bacteria; kingdom Bacillati; phylum Actinomycetota; class Actinomycetes; order Micromonosporales; family Micromonosporaceae; genus Asanoa; species Asanoa sp. NPDC049573. The sequence continues at coordinate 236,820 of NZ_JBFAPI010000003.1, read as the reverse complement.
CACGCCCGGCCGCCTGATCACCACGGCGCTTCCCGGCCGCGCCGGCGACGACCCCGGCTGGCCGGCGGCGATGCGCCCGAAACTGGCCGCGGGCCTTGGCCAGCTGCTCCGCGCGCTGCACGCGCTCCCGATCGAGGGCTGCCCCTTCGACCACACCCTGACCCAGACGATCGCGGCCGCCGAACACCACGCCCACACCGGCCAGGTCGACCTGACCAACCTCGACCCGGCCCACACCGGATGGTCCGCGGACCGCCTCCTGCGGCAGCTGCACGAGACCCGTCCAGCCGATGAAGACCTGGTCGTCGGTCACGGCGACCCGACCCGGTCCAACGTCCTCTTCACCGACGACGGCTCCCCGACCGGGGTGCTCGACGTCGCCCGCCTCGGCGTCGCCGACCGCCACAACGACCTGGCCATCGCGACGAGGAGCGTCGGCTCCGCCGACGTGCTGGCCGCCTACGGTCTGTCCCGGCCCGACCCGGCGAAGATCGCCTTCTACCGGCTCCTGGACGAGTTCTTCTAAGTTCTGGCCGCGACCAACGACGGAGATCAAGTCCGGCGGGAGCGACGGTCCGGACCACCGCGGACCCGGGACAGGAAAGCTAAAGGCGCCCTCCCCTTCCGGGGAGAGCGCCTTTAGCCGAACAGCGACTAGCGGTAGGAACCGAAGTCGAAGTCGTCGAGCGGAACTGCCTGCCCGCCGGCCGGGCCGAAACCGTAGTCGGTCTCGGGGTAGCCGGTCATCGAGTAGACCTTGGCCTTCGCCTCCTCGGTCGGCTCGACCCGGACGTTGCGGTACTTGCTGATGCCGGTACCCGCCGGGATGAGCTTGCCGATGATGACGTTTTCCTTCAGGCCGATCAGCGAGTCGCTGCGGGCGTGGATCGCCGCGTCCGTCAGCACCCGGGTGGTCTCCTGGAAGGAGGCCGCCGACAGCCAGGAATCCGTGGCCAGCGAGGCCTTGGTAATGCCCATCAGCACCGGACGACCGGCGGCGGGCTCGCCGCCCTCGCCGACGAGCCGGCGGTTCTCCGACTCGAACAGCGCCCGGTCGACCAGCACACCCGGCAGGAACTCGGTCGAGCCGGAGTCGATGACCGTCACCCGCTTGAGCATCTGGCGGATGATGATCTCGATGTGCTTGTCGTGGATGAGCACGCCCTGCGAGCGGTAGACCTCCTGGACCTCGTGGGTCAGGTGGACCTGGACCGCGCGCGGACCGAGGATGCGCAGCAGCTCGTGCGGGTCGATGGTGCCCTCGGTGAGCTTCTCGCCGACCTCGACGTGGTCGCCGTCGCCCGCCCGGAGCTTGACCCGGCGCGACACCTTGTCGTGGACGATCTCGTCGCTGCCGTCGTCCGGCACGATGATGATCTTCCGCGAACGCTCGCCGTCTTCGATCCGGATGCGACCCGGAGACTCCGCGATCGGCGCCTTGCCCTTGGGGACACGGGCCTCGAAGATCTCCTGGACACGGGGCAGACCCTGGGTGATGTCCTCACCCGCGACACCACCGGTGTGGAAGGTACGCATCGTCAGCTGCGTACCCGGCTCACCGATCGACTGGGCGGCGATGATGCCGACCGCCTCGCCGACGTCGACGGTCTTGCCGGTCGGCAGCGAACGGCCGTAGCAGGCCGCGCAGACGCCCAGCTTCGACTCGCAGGTCAGCACGCTGCGCACCCGCACGGTGTCGACACCGGCGGCCACGAGCTTGTCGACCAGGATCGAGTTGAGGTCGGCGCCCCGCTCGACGACGAGCGAACCGTCGGCACCCTTGATGTCGTCGGCCAGCGTCCGGGCGTGCACACCGGTCTCGGCGTGCTCGTGGACCATCAGCTTGCCGTCGGCGCCGTTGGTGCCCACCTGCATGGTGATCGCCCGGTCGGTGCCGCAGTCTTCCTCGCGGATGATGACGTCCTGGGAGACGTCGACCAGACGACGGGTCAGATAGCCCGAGTCAGCGGTACGCAGAGCGGTGTCGGCCAGACCCTTGCGGGCACCGTGCGTGGAGATGAAGTACTCCAGCACGGACAGACCCTCCCGGTAAGAGGCCTTGATCGGCCGCGGGATGATCTCGCCCTTCGGGTTGGCCACCAGGCCGCGGATCGCGGCGATCTGGCGGAGCTGGAGCAGGTTACCGCGAGCACCCGAGTTGATCATCTTCCACAACGGGTTTTCCTGCGGCAGCGCGACTTCCATCTCCTTGGCGACCTCGTTGGTCGCCTTGGTCCAGATCTCGATGAGCTCGCCGCGACGTTCCTCAGCGGTCATCAGACCACGCTGGTACTGCTTGTCGATCCGCTCCGCCTCGCGCTCGTAGCGCTCGAGGATCTCCCACTTGCGCGGCGGCTGGATGACGTCTTCCATGCCGATCGTCACGCCGGACCAGGTGGCCCAGTGGAAACCGGCCTCCTTGAGCCCGTCGAGGGTCGCGGCCAGCGCCACCTTCGGGAACCGCTCGGCGAGGTCGTTGACGATCGCCGAGAGCTGGCCCCGCCGGATCTCGTAGTTCACGAAGCGGTAGCCCGGGGGCAGCGTCTCGTTGAACAGGATCCGGCCCAGGGTGGTGTCGACCGTGAGCTGCTGACCCTGCACCCACTCCTCGGGCGCCTCCCACTTGGGCTGGCCGGCGCCGTTGTCGACACCGACCACGTTGGGGAGACGGACCTTGATCGGGGCCTGCAGGTGCAGCTCGCCGTTGTCGAACGCCATCCGCGCCTCGGCGTCGGAGCTGAACGCCCGACCCGCACCCTTCTCCTCGGGCGAGAGGTGGGTGAGGTGGTAGAGGCCGATGACCATGTCCTGGGTAGGCATGGTGACCGGCTTGCCGTCGGCCGGCTTGAGGATGTTGTTGGACGAGAGCATCAGGATCCGCGCCTCGGCCTGGGCCTCGGCCGACAGCGGCACGTGCACCGCCATCTGGTCACCGTCGAAGTCCGCGTTGAACGCGGTGCAGACGAGCGGGTGGATCTGGATCGCCTTGCCCTCGACCAGCTGCGGCTCGAAGGCCTGGATGCCCAGGCGGTGCAGCGTCGGCGCCCGGTTGAGCAGCACCGGGTGCTCGCCGATGACCTCTTCCAGCACGTCCCACACGACCGGGCGCTGACGCTCGACCATCCGCTTGGCGGACTTGATGTTCTGTGCGTGGTTGAGGTCGACCAGCCGCTTCATCACGAACGGCTTGAACAGCTCGAGTGCCATCTGCTTGGGCAGGCCGCACTGGTGGAGCTTGAGCTGCGGGCCGACGACGATGACCGAACGGCCGGAGTAGTCGACGCGCTTGCCGAGCAGGTTCTGGCGGAACCGGCCCTGCTTGCCCTTGAGCATGTCGGACAGCGACTTGAGCGGGCGGTTACCCGGGCCGGTGACCGGCCGGCCGCGGCGGCCGTTGTCGAACAGCGCGTCGACGGCCTCCTGCAGCATCCGCTTCTCGTTGTTGACGATGATCTCGGGCGCGCCCAGGTCGATCAGCCGCTTGAGCCGGTTGTTCCGGTTGATCACACGACGGTAGAGGTCGTTGAGGTCGCTCGTCGCGAACCGGCCACCGTCGAGCTGGACCATCGGCCGCAGGTCCGGCGGGATCACCGGAACGCAGTCGAGCACCATGCCCAGCGGCGAGTTGCGGGTGTTGAGGAACGCCGCGACGACCTTGAGCCGCTTGAGCGCACGGATCTTCCGCTGGCCCTTGCCGGACCGGATGATCTCGCGGAGCAGGTTGGCCTCGGCGTCGAGGTCCATGTTCTCCAGCAGCGACTTGATCGCCTCGGCACCCATGCCACCGGTGAAGTACTCACCGAAGCGGTCGCGCAGCTCGCGGTAGAGCAGCTCGTCGGTGACCAACTGCTTGGCGTCGAGCTTGCGGAAGGTGTCGAGCACCTCGTCGAGACGGTCGATCTCGCGCTGCGCCCGGTCGCGGATCTGGCGCATCTCGCGCTCGCCGCCCTCTTTGACCTTGCGGCGCACGTCGGCCTTGGCGCCCTCGGCCTCGAGCTCGGCGAGGTCGGCCTCGAGCTTGGCGGCGCGACCCTCGACCGCGGAGTCGCGGCTGTTCTCGCTCTGCCGCTTCTCGGCCAGGATCTCGTTCTCGATCGTCGACAGGTCGCGGTGGCGAGCCTCGGCGTCCACGCTGGTGACAACGTAGGACGCGAAGTAGATGATCTTCTCGAGGTCCTTCGGGGCGAGGTCGAGCAGGTAGCCGAGGCGGCTCGGCACGCCCTTGAAGTACCAGATGTGCGTCACGGACGCGGCCAGCTCGATGTGACCCATCCGCTCACGCCGGACCTTGGACCGGGTTACTTCGACACCGCAGCGCTCGCAGATGATGCCCTTGAAGCGGACACGCTTGTACTTACCGCAGTAGCACTCCCAGTCACGCTGAGGACCGAAGATCTTCTCGCAGAAGAGCCCGTCCTTTTCCGGCTTCAGGGTGCGGTAGTTGATCGTCTCGGGCTTCTTGACCTCACCGTGCGACCACTGACGGATGTCGTCAGCCGTCGCCAGGCCAATGCGCAGCTCGTCGAAGAAGTTGACGTCGAGCAATTTATGTCCCTCGAGTCTGTCGTTGCACTTTATCTACCGGGCGGGGGGAGCCGGGGCCTGTCGGCCCCGGCTCCGACTCACACTTCCTCGACGCTGCTCGGCTCTCGCCGAGACAGGTCGATGCCGAGTTCCTCCGCGGCGCGGAACACCTCGTCGTCGGTCTCGCGCATCTCGAGGGCAACGCCGTCGCTGGAGAGCACCTCTACGTTGAGGCACAGCGACTGCAGCTCCTTGAGCAGCACCTTGAACGACTCCGGGATGCCCGGTTCTGGGATGTTCTCGCCCTTGACGATCGCCTCGTAGACCTTGACCCGGCCCAGGACGTCGTCGGACTTGATCGTGAGCAGCTCCTGCAGCGCGTAAGCCGCACCGTAGGCCTGCATCGCCCAGCACTCCATTTCACCGAACCGCTGGCCACCGAACTGCGCCTTACCACCCAGCGGCTGCTGCGTGATCATCGAGTAGGGGCCGGTCGACCGAGCGTGGATCTTGTCGTCGACCAGGTGGTTCAGCTTGAGGATGTAGATGTAGCCGACCGCGATCGGGTCGGGCAGCGGCTCTCCGGAACGACCGTCGAACAGCTGCGCCTTGCCCGAACCGCCGACCAGCTGCACCCCGTCGCGGTTGGGCAGGGTGCTGCTGAGCAGGCCGGTGATCTCTTCCTCTTTGGCGCCGTCGAAGACCGGCGTCGCCACATTGGTGTCCGACACAGACTCGCCGGCACCGATGGACTTGAGCGCGGTCTTCCACTTGGCGTCGTCACCGTCGATCTTCCAGCCGGTCTTGGCCACCCACCCGAGGTGGGTCTCCAGGACCTGCCCGATGTTCATCCGGCTCGGCACGCCGAGCGGGTTGAGCACGATGTCGACCGGGGTGCCGTCCTCCAGGAACGGCATGTCCTCGACCGGCAGGATCTTCGAGATGACGCCCTTGTTGCCGTGGCGGCCGGCGAGCTTGTCGCCGTCCTGGATCTTGCGCTTCTGTGCCACGTAGACGCGGACCAGCTCGTTGACACCCGGAGGCAGCTCGTCGCCGTCTTCGCGGGAGAACGTGCGGACGCCGATGACCGTGCCGGTCTCGCCGTGCGGCACCTTCAGCGAGGTGTCCCGGACCTCACGCGCCTTCTCACCGAAGATCGCGCGGAGCAGTCGCTCCTCCGGGGTCAGCTCGGTCTCGCCCTTGGGCGTGACCTTGCCGACCAGGATGTCACCGGTGACCACTTCGGCGCCGATCCGGATGATTCCCCGCTCGTCGAGGTCGGCGAGCATTTCCTCGCTGACGTTCGGGATGTCGCGGGTGATCTCCTCCGGCCCCAGCTTGGTGTCGCGGGCGTCAACCTCGTGCTCCTCGATGTGGATCGAGGTGAGGGTGTCCTGCTGAACCAGCTTCTGGGACAGGATGATCGCGTCTTCGTAGTTGTGACCCTCCCAGGGCATGAACGCCACGAGCAGGTTTCGCCCGAGCGCCATCTCGCCCTCGTCGGTGCACGGACCGTCGGCGATGACCTGGCCGGCCTCGACCCGGTCGCCTTCGAACACCACCGGCTTCTGGTTGACGCACGAGCCGGAGTTGGACCGACGGAACTTGTGCAGCAGGTAGGTGCGACGGTGACCGTCGTCCTGGTGCACCGTCACGTAGTCGGCGCACAGGTCTTCGACCACGCCACCGACCTCGGCCACGACCACGTCGCCGGCGTCGACCGCGGCACGGTATTCCATGCCGGTGCCGACGAACGGGGACTCGGCCTTGACCAGCGGCACGGCCTGACGCTGCATGTTGGCGCCCATGAGCGCGCGGTTGGCGTCGTCGTGCTCGAGGAACGGGATCATCGCGGTCGCGACCGAGACCATCTGCCGCGGCGAGACGTCCATGTAGTCGACGGCGGTGCCGGTGACGAAGTCGACCTCACCGCCCTTCCGGCGGACCAGGACGCGGTCGTCGGCGAAGGTGCCGTCGCTGTTGAGCACAGCGTTGGCCTGCGCCTTGACGTAGCGGTCTTCCTCGTCAGCCGTCAGATAGGAGATCTGGTCGGTGACCACACCGTTTTCGACCTTGCGGTAGGGCGTCTCGATGAAGCCGAACGGGTTGACCCGCCCGAACGTCGCGAGCGCACCGATCAGGCCGATGTTGGGGCCTTCGGGCGTCTCGATCGGGCACATCCGGCCGTAGTGGGACGGGTGCACGTCGCGAACCTCGAAGCCCGCCCGCTCACGGGACAGACCGCCCGGGCCGAGCGCGCTCAGCCGGCGCCGGTGGGTAAGACCCGCCAGCGGGTTGGTCTGGTCCATGAACTGCGAGAGCTGCGAGGTGCCGAAGAACTCCTTGATCGCAGCCACCACGGGGCGGATGTTGATCAGGGTCTGCGGCGTGATCGCCTCGACGTCCTGGGTGGTCATCCGCTCGCGGACGACGCGCTCCATGCGGGACAGGCCGACCCGAACCTGGTTCTGGATCAGCTCGCCAACCGTCCGCAGACGCCGGTTGCCGAAGTGGTCGATGTCGTCGGCCTCGTAGCCTTCCTCACCGGCGTGCAGCCGGCAGAGGTATTCCACGGTGGCGACGATGTCGTCCTCGGTCAGCGTCCCCTTGTTGATCGGGACGTCGACCTCGAGCTTCTTGTTGAACTTGTATCGACCGACCTTGGCGACGTCGTACCGCTTCGGGTTGAAGAAGAGGTTGTCGAGCAGGGTCTGCGCGTTCTCCCGCGTCGGCGGCTCGCCAGGGCGGAGCTTGCGGTAGATGTCGAGCAGCGCCTCGTCCTGACCGGCGATGTGGTCCTTTTCGAGCGTGGTCATCATCAGCTCGGACCAGCCGAAGCGCTCGCGGATCTGCTCCGCGCTCCAACCGATCGCCTTGAGCAGGACGGTGACCGCCTGGCGACGCTTGCGGTCGATGCGGACACCGACCGTGTCGCGCTTGTCGATGTCGAACTCCAGCCAGGCACCCCGGCTCGGGATCACCTTGACGCTGGAGAGGTCGCGGTCGGAGGTCTTGTCCGGCTGCTTGTCGAAGTAGACGCCCGGAGACCGGACGAGCTGGCTGACCACGACGCGCTCGGTGCCGTTGATGATGAAAGTGCCCTTGGGCGTCATCATCGGGAAGTCACCCATGAACACGGTCTGGCTCTTGATCTCGCCAGTCGTGTTGTTGGTGAACTCCGCGGTCACGAAGAGCGGGGCGCAGTAGGTCAGGTCCTTCTCCTTGCACTCCTCGATCGAGGCCTTGACCTCGTCGAAGCGTGGTGCGGAGAAGGAAAGGGACATGGTGCCAGAGAAGTCCTCAATTGGACTGATCTCATCGAGAATCTCTGCAAGACCCGAGCGGGCGTGCGGATCATCAGCCGACCGGCCCTGCCAAGCCTCGTTGCCGACCAGCCAGTCAAAAGACTCGGTCTGGATGGCGAGGAGGTTGGGGACCTCGAGGTGTTCGGTGATCCGGCCGAATGAAATTCGGCGGGGAGCGAAAGCGCTCGACGTGCGACTGGTCTTCGCAGGGCGGGAAGCTGCCAAGATGCGTCCTTCCGAGGACCGGTGTTGCTAAAACGGCCGTTGTTCGTGCAGTCCGACGGGCCCTCCCCGCAAATGTCCAGCTGGACATTACGGACAGGGTCAAAGACGGAAGACACGGCAAACTAGCAGTGTAGCCGAACGGCTAACCGCTGTCCAGCCCACAGCGCAGCAGGCCGCGGAGCGTGTCTTCGGGGCGCTTATCGCGCCTCCCTGGCCGCTCAGAACGCGTCTTCTGCACCTCGGTAGGGTCTGGTGTCCCATACCCAACCGGTGGCTGTTGCAAGCGCGGAAGGTCTTGCTGATAGCAGCGTGCCTGTAAGCACACTCCGCGTCAAGGGTTCTGACGCGGGTCGGACCAGGTCTTTGAACTTGATCCGATTCCAGCGTACGCCGACGGGCGGCGGCCCACGACCGGAAGCCTCCGGGTCCTGGACCACCGCCCGCCGTACGTGGGTGGAACCTACTTCATGGTGACCTTGGCGCCCTCGGCCTCGAGCTTGGCCTTGGCCTTCTCCGCGGTCTCCTTGTTGACCTTCTCCAGGACGGCCTTCGGCGCGGCCTCGACCAGGTCCTTGGCCTCCTTGAGGCCCAGCCCGGTCAGCTCGCGCACGACCTTGATGACCTGGATCTTCTTGCCACCGTCGGCGTCGAGCACGACGTCGAACTCGTCCTGCTCCACGGCCTCTTCGGCGGGGGCGCCGGCCGGGCCGGCAGCCGCGACCGCGACGGGGGCGGCGGCCTTGACGTCGAAGGTGTCCTCGAACTGCTTCACGAACTCGGAGAGCTCGATCAGCGTCATCTCCTTGAACGCGTCGAGCAGCTCGTCGGTGCTGAGCTTCGCCATGTTTCCTTACCTCTTCTGATAGATCGTGGGTCGGTGATGCGCTCAGGCCGCGTCGGCGGCCGGTGCGCCTTCCTGCTCGCGCTTGTCCTGCAGAGCGGCGACCGTGCGGACGGTCTTCGACAGCGGCGCCTGGAACAGGGCCGCGGCCTTGGCCAGGTTGGCCTTCATGCCGCCGGCCAGCTTGGCCAGCAGCACCTCGCGGGACTCGAGGTCGGCGAGGCGGTTGACTTCAGCCGCCGTGATCGCCTTGCCCTCGAAAACGCCGCCCTTGATGATCAGAAGCGGGTTGGCCTTCGCGAACTCGCGCAGACCCTTCGCCGCTTCCACGACATCGCCGGAGACGAAGGTGAGCGCGGTAGGACCGGTGAACAACGCCTCGAGGCCGTCGATGCCCGCCTCCGACGCCGCCCGCTTGGCCAACGTGTTCTTGGCGACCGAGTAGGTGACGTCTTTGCCGAGTGAGCGCCGCAGCTGGGTCAGCTGCGAAACCGTCAGACCGCGGTACTCGGTCAGCACGGTGGCGCCCGAGCTACGGAACTTGTCGGTGAGCTCGGCGACGGCGGTGGCCTTGTCGGCCCGAACCGGCTTGTCCGCCATGTCCCTCCTTCCAAATGCTCGAAGCTGGTTGGCTCCGGCAACGAAAAACGCCCCGGCGCAGGGCGCACGGGGCGGGAGGCGACTTTGGGGCCGCTGACCCACGAACCGTCCAGCCTGCGCGGGCCGCCCGCGATGCGGGGCCTTCGATCGCACCCTTTCGGTGCGATGACCAGCGGTCTCTGGTGGAACTTCGCAGTTACCTTAGCCGACCCGAATACTCAACACCAAACCCAAGATCAGCTTCGGGTACGCCGCAGGCGCGCGTAGATCGCGACCACGACGGCCGCCCAGAGCGTTCCCTGGACGGTGAGCGCGGCGATCGAGGCGCTGCCCGGCTGGTCGGCGAGGCGGCGGGCGGCACCCATCAGCGGCGGGGCGAGCCAGGGCACGACCGAGCCGTTCAGGCCCAGGACGATCGCCAGCACCGAGCCGGTGACCAGCACGGCTATGCCGTACAACGTCGATCTTGTCACCGGCCGGCTGGCCAGCGCGCCCAGGCCGACGGCCGCGACCAGGCTCGCGGCGTGCGCCCAGGCGCCGAGCGTGAGCCCGATGCCGACCGGTCCTTCGATCCCACCCATGATCCACGGCAGCCCCATCGCGAAGATCACGGTGGCGAGGCCGACGGCGCCGGCGGCGAGCAGCCCGGCGATCACCTCCCGGCGCAGCCCCACGGCGGTCACCGCCAGCCGGCGCTGCACATCGGGCTCGGTGTCGAGGAGCAGTCTGGCCTGCCAGGCGATCACCGGAAAGAGCGCGACGGCGGAGAAGCCGTAGGCCTCCGCGGCCTCCGACCTGCCGCCGCCGTAGATGATGCCGACCACCACCAGGGTGCCGAGCAGGCCGGGCAGCACCCGGCCGCTGCGCAGGAACGCGGTGATCCGCATCAGGACCAGCGCGCCCACGTCAGACCGTCGCCTTCCCGCGCACGCCGACCACGTCGTGGCCGGCCTGGCGAAGTTCCGCCGCCGTTCGGGCTGCGTCCGCGGCGGGCACGGCGATCTCGATGATGGCGCTGTCTTCCGCGCCGGTCGGTTCGCCGGGCCGAACGGTGCCCTCGGCGACGGTCCAGGTGACCGCTCCCGGCAGCCGACCGGTCTCGCCGCGGTGGTCGCTGACCAGAACGGTCCCGCCCCGCGCGACGATCTCCGCCACGATCTCGGGCACCATCTCGCGGGCGGCGGCGTCGAGCCCTTCCCAGGGCTCGTCGAGCACCAGCAGCCGCGGATCCGGCGCCAGCGCCTGGGCGAGCCCGACCTTCTGCGCGGTGCCTTTGGACAATTCACCCAACCGGGTGCCACGGTACGGGCTGAGCCCGAGCCGCTCGACCCATGCGGCCGCGCCCGGTTTTGCGACGCCGTGCACGCGGGCCATCGCCGACAGGTAGCCGTCGACGGTGAACGGCTGGTCGGCCGGAAACCGTTCGGGAACCCATCCGACGGGCATCGGCCGGTCTCGCACGGCGCCCTGACTGGGCTTCAACACCCCGGCGGCGAGTTGGAGCAGGGTCGACTTGCCGGCTCCGTTGCGCCCGAGCACCACCACGGTGGCGCCGGGCGGCAGGTCAACGGAGACGTCATGCAGGACCCACCGGCCAGCCCGCCCATAGCGGTAGGAAACGCCATCCAGACGCACGCGGGTGACTCTCCCACGTGAACCTGAGAAGCGAAACCCCGGGCGAGAACTTGTATCAAGGGGTTGATGCAAACCCGGATGACTTGTCACAATCACCTGACACAACTTTCGGAGGGGTCGATGGCAATCTTTCTGCGCCTGGCCGGCGTGGCCGGCGGCCTGGTGGCCGCGTTCCTGTTGACACTGGGCCGCGAGCCCGGCATCCGTGCGGCCTTCGCGGTGCCCGCGCTGGCGGCGTTCGTCGCGGCCGGCCTGCTGGCGGCCGACCGCACCGTGCCCCGCCCGCCCGGCGACGGCATCCGCACCGCCCGCCTGGCCCGCCGGCGACTGCTGGACTACGCGCCGCTGGCCTCGACCGGGGGCGTGGTCCTTTTGGCCGCCACGCTCGGCGCCCTGCTGGTGGCGACCAGCGCGGCGTCGACGCCGCACACGTCCGCCAGCGCGAACGCGCCCTATGCCAACGACGGCCAACACATCGGCTGCCTCACCGGTGGCACGCCGCAATCCGGCCCGTGGCCCGGCTGGTACTACGCCATCCCGCTCGCACTGACGATCGCGGTGGCGGCGGCGGCCGCGCTGGTGGCGCTCCGCCGGGTTGTCACGCGCCCGATCGAGACGCGCCGCGACGAGCCCTACCGGCGAGGCACGGCGCGCGCGATCGTCGCGGCGCTGGGCCTGGTGGTGGCGGCCCCGTTGGCCGGCGCGGCCTACTTCACCTACTCGATCCTCGGGCAGTCCGGGGTCTGCGTCGAGCCGGCCATGCCCGAGGCCCGCCCCTGGCTCCTGACCCTGACGTTCATCGCGGTCGCCGCGACGGCCGCCTACGCGGTGCGGATCGTCTACCCGGGCGCGGTCAAGACCGATACACACCCGACACTCGCGACCGTCCGATGAGCACACCGCCGCTGATCACCATCGACCCGAGCCAACCGGTTCCGCCCTACGTGCAGATCCGAGACCAGATAGCCGACCTGATCGGCACCGGTGAGTTGCCGGAGGGCACCCGGCTCCCCCCGGTCCGCCAACTGGCCGCCGACCTGGGCCTGGCAACAGGCACGGTGGCCAGGGCCTACCAGGAACTAGAGGCGACGGCACACCTGACCACCCGCCGCGGCGGCGGCACCCGCGTAGCCCCTCAGCCCGGCGGCACCCGAGACGCGATAGTCCACCAGCACGCGGCCGAGTTCGCCCGCACCATGCGCCGCCTGGGCGTAACCGAAGCGGAGGCCACCGCCGCGCTGAAAGCCGCATTCGCCGCCCCAACCAGACCCGACTGATCCCCCGCGGCGACGCCGGACGCGGTCAGGGCGGGAGGGTCGTGATTCGCTGGAGCGTCAGGTCCGGTGCGGCTTGGCGGATGGCCAACGCGGGCCTGGCGTCACGGCGAGAGCGGTCGTGCCCACGACGGACTGGAGCGAGGGCCGCCCAGCGCGTCGTTGGCTTCCGCGGCGAAAGCGAGGGTCGCCCGACGATGGTGTAGCTGTGCGCCGCTGGGAGCAAGGACGCCAGCGTCTCTGCCGCCAGCAACCCGCGCCCCGCGCCTCCGCCACCAGCAACCCGCGTCCCCGCCGCCTAC